>MEKR01000067.1 GCA_001767035.1 Acidobacteria bacterium RIFCSPLOWO2_02_FULL_61_28 | reverse complement strand
AACCCCGAAAATTGCACCTCGGCCGGAAGGCCGTCAATGGTGACCGTGGGCCGGGTAACGGTCGTCACCGTGCCGCTCGGTAACGCGCCCGTGAGCACAGCGGGAGTCACTTGGCCCAGTCCGGTAGCGTAGATGCTCACCACCTCTCCCTGTTGGGCGGGACTGGTGGCGCTCACAAGAGTGCCGTCGGGATGAGTGATTGCCCCAGGCCCCCTTCCGTCGGAACTGAGGGTGAAAATTCCCGGCGCAAACGCATCTATGTTGACCGTACGACTGGTGCTGGGCTGGCCGGCAACCGTGACCTGCACCGTGGCAGCGGTTCCGATCAAGTCAGTTGGAATCTGGATGCCAAGCTGGGTTGTCGAAGCATAAAAAATAGGAACGGGAACCAGCGCGTTGTTGATCGTCACTTGCGCCCCAGACATGAAGGCCCTCAGGCGTCTGGGGGTTCCGTTGTCAAAGGTCGGGTTGCAAGAAGGCGGCAGGCAGGAACTCCCCTCGGTCAGATTGGTTCCGAAGATGGCTGCGATAGAGCCGGGCGCGACGGCGTTCGTACCCGCAGCATAGTTGGCGTTGTTGACAATTCCGCTCACGTTTACAGCGGGCGGAGCGCCCACCGTGCCTGCCGCCGAGAGGTGCCCAAACAGCCCATGGCTTTGGACTCCGCCGCCCAATCCGGGAATGCCGGCGGTGAAGTAAATCTTCGTAGGGTCGCCCCCATTTCCGCCAAGGCCGATCTGCAACGCCCAAAGCCCAATGTTGACAATCGGTCTGCCGGACGGGTCATTCATGGTACCGAGAAATTGTCCAGTGGAGGCGTTGAAGGCATTGATGCGGCCGTCTCGGAAATTGCCGACCAGCAGAGCATTGCTGAACTCTCCAAAATCGGCAGGCGCGATGGCAAGGCCCCAGGGAGAATTGAGCGGACCGTTTGAAATCAGATGCTGGAGCAAGTTGCCCTCGGTGTCAAAAACGGCCACATAGCCGTTGCCAACTCCTCCCACGTCGTCGCGCTTGGCATCGTCCTGCTTGGCGTAGGCGACGTAGAGCTTGCCTCCGATGTTTTGGATGTTAAACGGCGCGAACCCCGCGGGAACGGCCGGGTCAGTGAAGGTGGAGCTGGAGAGAGAGACTCTGGTCCAGTTACCGTCGTAGACCTCGATGGCTCCCGAATTGAAATTGGGGGCATAGATGAAATCCGGGGAGTTTCTAAGGGCAAGGCCTTTATAGACGGCGCCCGCTGCCGAGTTGTCCACCTTAATAATGTTGTTCGCGCCTTGGCGGATGGTGATCAGCCCATCTTCTGTCGAGAGCAGCCAGGTGCCGTTGACTCCGGGAGAGACTTGAAAGGCTGCGTTGTTGCTGTTGCGAACGGCTCCCGTGCACCGGCCGGTGCCGGTCCTTCCGGGGGCCGGCGGTACAGTGGTCACTACCGCAGTAGGCGCTCCATCGAGGGTGTTGACGTTATACGTAGCCGTGCCGTAATTGCAAAGCCAGAAGGGGCTTACGGCGATCCCCCAGGGATTCACCAGGTTGGGGTCGGTGAAGTCGGCCAGCCCCGGAATATCGGAAGCGAGGTTGCGCTGAACAAAGCCGGCCGCGTGACCCCGCTGTGGCATCAACGCCATAAAAAGAATTGTCCCTGCAAGAAGCGCCCACAAGCGCAAAGAGTTCTCTCGAATCATTTCCGACCTCCTGTGAAAGTTCCGTTTCGATGTCCTCAAGAAACCAAACGCGGGCGGGCATGCGCAACTCCGTCCAGGAAGACAAAATCCAACCCCGAAGTTTCCACCGAACCGCCAAATTGTCTTTCTACCGTGCGACTAGGCTTGCTGCGATACTAGCATCCGCAGTCCCGTTACAAGCGACTTTATGGTATCAACCGAGGGAAACCGCGTCAAGAAAAAAATCCGTCGGCGGGGTCATGGGAGATATAAGAAAGTGGCGTGCGGCGCGGGCGCAGTCGGGCTGCTCAGCGGTGCTCGGCTACAACGACTCCAGTCAGGATGAGCGCGGCGCCGAGCAGAAATCGAGTGGTCAAGACCTCCGGAAAGAACAGGAACCCCAACGCCGCGCCGAGCGGCGGCTGCAAATAGTGGAAGACCGCCACCCGCGACGCCGGAATCCGGCGCAGCGAGTAATAGTGGGCCAGATAGGCCCCGGCGGAACCGACCGTGGCGGAATAAGCCAAGCTCGTCCAGCCGACCCAACTCACTTGCTCCCACGGCAGGCGCGTCAGTTCCAGGCAAAGCAAGGGAAAGAGCCAGGCCGCCGCCGCCAGAAACAAGTACACATTGAATTGCAAGGTGGGGTACGCCTCCGCGAGCGATTTGCCGCGCACCATGTAGAAGGCGAAGCAGGCGACTCCGCCCACGACCAGCAAGTCTCCCTGCCAGTTCGGCCCCGCCCCGCCCGGCGGCCGGTCCAAAGCCAGCAACAGCACGCCCGCCAGCGACACGAGCAACGCGCCGACGCGCAGCGGCGAGATGCGCTCCTGCCCATCGAGCCAGGCCAGGAGAAGCACCGTCAACGGCGTCAGGGCGCCCACAAAAACGGCGTGGGAAACGCTCGTACGATGGACCCCCAGCGTGAAGAAGGAGAAACTCGCGGCCAGGCCCCACAAACCGAGGCGCAAGAACGTTCGCCATTCGCCGGGCCGGAGCCGCAGCCGCCCGCCGCGCGCCGTATAGATCAGCAGGAGTGTCACGGCAGCCAGCGTAACGCGGAGAGCCGCTGTCGCCATCGGAGGCATCTCCTGCACAGCCAGCTTCACCGCGACCACGTTGCTTGACCAGAACAGCGTGGCCGCGCCCAGGCTGAGGTACGCCTTGATGTGCCGTGATTGGCCGGAAGGGTTTCCGGTCCCGGTGGACTCGGCGGAGGGCATAACGGCTTTCACGCGAAGGTCTCCCGCCGCGCGGTCAACTGCTCGATGCGCTCCTGGAGGACTTCGTATCCCAAGCCTGGCCCCTCCGGAACCCGGATCGTTCCCTGGGACGTGACTTCCACTTCCGGCCGGATGACGTCCTGCGTCCAGTAGCGCCGGCTGGCGGAGACATCCCCGGGGAGAACAAAATTCGGGAGCGTCGAGAGAGCAATGTTATGGGCGCGGCCGATCCCGGATTCGAGCATCCCGCCGCACCAGACCGGGACGCGGGCCGCCTGGCAACAGTCGTGGATCGCGCGGGCGCGGGTAAAACCGCCGACGCGCCCCAGCTTGATGTTGATGATGCGGCATGCGCCGATTTCAATGGCCTGTTCGGCGTCCCGCAGCGTCCGGATGCTCTCGTCGAGGCAGATGGGGGTTTCCAGGTCTTGCTGCAACCGCGCGTGGTCGAGGAGGTCGTCGTGCGCCAGCGGCTGCTCCATCATCATCAGGTAGAAGCGGTCGAGCAGTTTCAGGTGCGCGCGGTCGGCGAGCGTGTAGGCGGAGTTGGCGTCGGCCATCAGGCGGAGCGCGGGGAACTCTTCCCGGACGCGCTCGATCACCGCCACGTCCCACCCCGGCTTGATCTTGATCTTCACCCGTTGGTAACCCGCCGCGACTTCCGTGCGAATCTTCGTGAGCAAGTCTTCCACGCTCGGCTGGATTCCAATGGAGACGCCGCAGGGGATTTCGCGGTGGGTTCCCCCAATGTGAACCGCGAGCGGACGGCCCGCCAGTCGCGCCTCCCAATCCCAGAGCGCAGCCTCAAGCCCGCCGGTCGCCATGCGGTGCCCGCGGATTTGCTCGAACTGCCCGGCCGCCGCGGCCGCCGAAGCGAGCGGCTCCCGGAGGATTTTCGGAATGGCGAACTCTCGGAGAATGTGCCACGCCGTGTCGGTGTCTTCCTCGTTATAGAAGGGAGTTTCGCCCGCCGTGACTTCTCCCCACCCGAAGCCTCCTTCGCCCCGCACTTCAACCAACAGAATCCGGCGGCGCGTGGTGGTCCCGAAGCTCGTCTCAAACGGCGACACCAGCGGCATGTGAATTTCCCGTAGCGTGATCTGGTCGATTTTCATGAGGCATCAACAGGCATTCTGCATTACAAAATCAAAGGTGGAATCGGTGATTGGTGTCAGGGGGGTAATCCCCCAAGCACGAAAATAGGTAAGGTTAACATTCAGTTCGTAGGGAAGGAATCGGATATATACTAATTGTTGGAATGAGACTGACGAAAAGAACAAACCGGAGCTTGGAAAAACTGGTGGCGATGTTGGATGAGCACATTGCCAAGCTTCCACCTGCTGAGCAGGAAGTCATCCTGAAGCGGTTCAGCAAATACGCCGCTGGGCCTGATCGAAAGCGTCGCACCCCGGCTCGTAGTATCCAGGAATCGTCGCTGGCTCGCCTCTGAGCACCTGCCCCCTCTCTTGAAAGGCAATCTTAGTGGCTTTTGCCGGGCAACACAACGGAGGACGGGCACTTGCCGGGGCGCGCTTGCCCAAACCCCTTCGTCCCAGTACAATCTTTTTCCAAGGCGACGATGCGGATTCCGAATGCCGATAAAGCGATCATTGCGCCGGAGAAGCTCCGTGCCTACCTGCTGAACCCGGCCCATCGTCGGGGTTCGGCCAAGGCACGGGTACTGGCCGACTGCGGATATCGTGCCGACGCTTGGCATGTTCTGGAAGCCGATTTGCGGGAGCAGCATTTGACCGCTCAGGTTGCCGGGATCAAAGAAAATCTCTACGGGAGACGATTTGAAATTCGCGCGCCGCTGGAGACACCCAGCGGACGGAGGATCGTTTTCCAGAGCATTTGGCAAATTGACAACGGAACGGATATTCCCCGACTGATAACCATGTATCCGAGGTGAGCCATGCCGTTTGAGCTTTTCTCTGATGTCATTCTAATCACGGATTTGCCCGAAGAGAACTTGAAGGCCGGCGACGTGGGAACAGTCGTGGAACGTCATGTCGTTCCGGGAATGGAGGACGGCTACAGCATCGAAGTCTTCGACATGACCGGCGAGACCGTTGCCGTCGTAACCGTGCCGGCGAGCCTCCTGCGCTCTCCCACGCATGCAGACCGGCCAGCGGCACGGGCTATGGCCGGCGGAGTAGGATAGCGCTGGGAACATCAACTGAAAGTCGCGCAGCTCAGGCCGACGCCCTTTTCCCCTAACTGTCGCAGGGTGTTGTTAGGCCCCAATCACTTGACCGAGCCTCCTTGCCACGTGCTCACGAGCTCAGCCATCTCCACCGCGAGCTGAAAAAGTCTCGCGGCAGCGGGACGGCGGTCGGGGCTGAGCGTGGCAATTTTTTCCGCGACTTCGCATGCCTCCAGGGGCAAGTCTGCAAGCAACCACAGCCAATGTACTTGGAATACCGAGGCCACCTTCTTCAGCAGCGACAACGACGGCGCAGATCTTCGTGACTCGATCTGCGAAATATGGCCGCCTGTGCACCCAACTTTCTTGGCCAGTTGCGCCTGCGTGAGTCGTCGTTGCTCGCGCAGTTCCTTGAATCGGTTGCCAACCCAATATTCTGACATGTCAGTTCTCCTCCTTTGTGGCTAACAGTTCTGCCATGACCCATAGTGTCAATGGATGTCCGCTTTCCTGGGGATAATGCCAGGCGAGAAGCTCTTTTACTGCACTGCGGGCAAGGTCTTCCAACGGTTCTCTGCGGAATAGGAAAGGCGCAGAGGCCAAGAGGGTAGCTCTGTTTCGAGGCCGCAAATCGGGCAGGATACGGCCCGGTACCCACAACTGAACCCTTTGAAATGCGTAACGTCTGCGACGAGTTTGGTACCGCATCTACACATCCACCGAATTACCACGTAGGCGGTCTTGTTATGGGCTTGGCATTCGCGCACTTTGGTCCTCCTTCCGTTGCACCGGCTGACGACGAAGGCTACCCACCGTCCTGGAAATTGAACGGGCGCAACACGTATTTTCTTTAGGGTATATTTAGCGGTTAGAGTTACTTATTACGAATACGCGTCCGGCGGGTTGTACCCACCGGAGACATAGTAACGTGCCCCATCCTCGCTTGTCAATGTCCTTTCCTCATGGCAACGCTGTGCGATAATGAAACGTTAGAGCCACTTTTAGTTCGGCGGAACACAGCATGAAGCCGGAACAGGAAAAAATCCTCGAGCGCGCCGAAGAACGTTTGCGCGCACTGCCGCAGTCGAGCGCCGAAGAGACGCTCAACCTGCTGCGGGGATTTTTGCGCCGCGAATCCCACCGTCTTCGCATGTTGCACCGCTACGGCCTGAGCGGCCTGGAAGT
>MEKR01000066.1:34559-34668 GCA_001767035.1 Acidobacteria bacterium RIFCSPLOWO2_02_FULL_61_28 | reverse complement strand
GACTTGTGGATATCGTGTCGTTGTCTGCTGGAATATGGCGTTCAGCGGAGATTTCCAACCCGTTTTGGCGAAACACTCGAAGGGGTTCTCTCTGGTCGACGCAATTTCA
>MEKR01000066.1:33894-34446 GCA_001767035.1 Acidobacteria bacterium RIFCSPLOWO2_02_FULL_61_28 | reverse complement strand
CATCGAGGGCGACCTGGATGTGGCCAGGCACCTGGCACGCCGCGTTCACGACTTCTACTTTGAACCGCGGTATGAGGAATTCCGGCCTCGGACCATGTGGAGCCTGTCGAATGCCTTCACATCGGCCTTCAAAGAACTGGATCCGATTCCGCAGTTCAAGGCTACCGCGAAGCTCGGCGGCTTTCTGGAGACCCGATTCAAAGAGAGCTTCTAACCCATGACGGCGCCGGGCAGCACTCGATAGAGGGTCTCCTGCCCGGCCCGGCTTCCCGCGCCGGGATGCAACGGTCTCACCGACTATTGCCTCCCAAGGGGGCTTCGAAGTTCAGGTAGAGATGCATTGCTCTCCTTTGCGAGCGGGAGGATTACGTCACAAGCGGAGGGCACCCCGAATGATGTGCAGTGAAATCATGACCAAGGGCAAGAGTTGCCAGCAATGCGGAAACGCGATCGAGGAGGGCCGGTGCCAGAACCAGCCACCGACCGAAGCCAAATACTGCCTCAGGTGCCGGGCGGAGCGCCGACGGCGGGCCAATGTCAAGTATGTCTGGC
>MEKR01000066.1:15650-33857 GCA_001767035.1 Acidobacteria bacterium RIFCSPLOWO2_02_FULL_61_28 | reverse complement strand
CGGCGGGCTCAACCGCCGCTTTCAGGTCCTCAATCGAATGATCCGTGAGACCGGCCTGCCCCGTTGGTACATCAAGAGACGGGTCGCTCGTCTGGGTCTAACGATGCACCAGGACAGGCGTCCCTGGACGGCAGCGGAGGTAGGGGTCATCGAGCGTTTGCTGGGCAAAGTCAGTGCGCTCACTATTGCCAAAAGACTTAAGCGCACCGAGAGCTCGGTCGTGCTGAAGATCAAGCGCATGGGACTGTCCCGCAGAGTGCGGAACGGCTACACGATGCGGGACCTTGAAGAGTGCCTCGGCGAGGACCACCACAAAATCCAACGATGGATTGAGAAGGGTTGGTTGCGAGACCACCTGCAGGGCACGCGCCGGCACAACGGCAACGGGCGGGACATTCACCGTTTTCGGGAGAAGGAGATTTTGGAATTCCTTCGGCGTCACCCGGAGGAAATCAACCTGGGAAAAGTTGATGCGATTTGGTTTCTCGATCTTGTGCTGCTGAATGGCAGGGCGATCGGCGAAGAGACTGCCCATCGCCGGAAAGGCGAGGTCGACGAAGGGGCCGAAATCGAAGCATTGGGATTCGGACACTCGGAATCCCGTCCGGAGATCAATTTGGCGCGGTAAAGGAGCACGGAGATGGAAAGTGTCAAACCACTGTTGTTTTCTCTTGGCAAGATTGTTTCCACGCCGGGAGCACTGGACGCCTTGGCTCGGGCCAATCAACAGCCGCACGATTTCCTCAACCGCCACGCGGCCGGCGACTGGGGGTCGGAGCTTTCGGAGGAGGACAAAGCCGAGAACGAATACAGCCTGCAGCATGGCTTTCGCATTTTGAGCAGCTACAGAACAACTGCGGGCGAAAAACTCTGGGTCATTACGGAAGCGGACCGATCTGTCACCACTTTGCTCCTGCCCGATGAGTATTGACTGGCAGATCTCAACTTATCGTGGCCACAAAGGGAGACCGATCATGGAAAAGAATGTCATTAAAGACGCCCGCCCGCAGCGCCAGTTCAACCGCGACCACGAAGAGCACAGCAGACAAAGGGTAAAGATCTATTGGGGACCCAGGCAGAAATAAAGAAGAATTCCTCTCGCATTTCTGCCTCTTGGGCTCTCGCTCTATCCGGGAGACCTCGGGGGGCCATTGCTACTTCCATTTCCAGGCAGCAGGATCCCACTTGCGAGCAGTATTGTTTTTCAGGACGGGGTTCAAGAAATCAGCGGCAGCTACTCCTGCCTCCTTAACTGTTGGCCAAGGCAGATCGAGTTCCCGTGCCAGTTTTCGATAAGACGCAGAGAGGCGTATCGGTGGCTCTGGCATGCGCTCGGGAATGGGGTGTGTCCCTCTCGCCTGGAAAGTGGCCTCGATTGCGCGCCGCAGCTTGAGGCCGCTGAACGCGGTGAGAGAGGCTGCGAGGACGATGTCCGCCAGATCTCGCGCCCTGCTCGTGGGTCCACCTGCATACTCCCGGGTATATGCGTGCAGCTTCTCAGCGATCTGAGTGGTCAGCGGATAACAGCGGACAGTAGCGGGAACAATTCCCGCAAAGTCCAGAATTCGAGGTCCAGTAATCTTCTCAGGCGTGTCCAGAATAGGGTCTCCGAATCCCACATCGACGTGAAAAGGTTCAAATGACCGTCCATCCAGAAGGCACTGGATCGGAAAGCGGAGCCCCCGCGCAGGAGCTCCTGTCGCGGCCTCTGTTGGTTCCCCCACCTCGAACTCAAACCAATCACGACGATCCAAGGAGGCGGCCTCCCGGAGACGGGTGGTGGTTTCCTCCTGCGTCAAACTTTCAGTCACCGCGACGTCGATGTCCTTGGTCGTCCTAGCCCGATCACCCAGCCGTAGCTGGAGGGCGAAGCCACCTTTTATGATCCATGTTTCAGGTTCTTGTTTAGCGAGCCGCGCCAGAAAGCGGTCAAATGCAACCATCTTCCGCAGCCGCGTCAACGTCTGGTTGGTTCCGAGACTTTGATTACGAAGCCGCTCCTCCAAGGCCTGGCGGAATGCTCCTGCGCTCCTGTATCTCATGACGCCTTCTTTGAGGGCACCACGTATATCCTGATCAGTCGTTCGGCCCGACCTCGCTTCCGCCTTCCTTCGGCTAGTAGTGTGTTCCTGGTTGCCAGACCCCTCTGTAGCGACTCCCTGATTGCCCGTTCCACCTGATCTTCCGCCAGGCCGGATCTAGCCACGTCCGCGATCGTACGCGGAACCGAAGTGACTGGCAGCCCTTCGCGTCTCACCACATCGGTGGATCGCAGTTGATTTGTATGGAGGCGAACGCCTTTTCGCCTTCTGGAAGCGGTTCGCGGGACCGTAACGTGAACCTCCCCTGGAATCACATCAGATAGGTCATAAACCGCCAGGGCACTCTCATGCGAGATGACGGATTTGGGGCCACATTTGAGCCAAGCTGCGAAGAGATCCTCAAAACGGGAAGAGGGAAATTGGGTGAGCCTGTAAATGCCGTGGGCAACCTTCTGGAAATGCCCCGTTTTCGCATAGTCGGTGAGGCGCTCCCACCGGAAGCCGACTTTTACCGCCTGACTGGCTGCGAAGTATCCAGCTTGTTGCTCTGCAATCTGATAGAGAGCGTTGTGATCCGGAGCCCTTTTAGTCGTGCTCTTCATTGTGTGCAGCACCTTAGGATAACCCGAAGGTATTGCACACATTATATACGAAACTCCAATCAATCGAACATTGGGCCTTCCCGCCGCCTAATGCGACATTCACCGGGTCCCCTCGGGAGTTCGTTATCGTGCCGAGATCGAATCCTATGGAAACGCCAACCTCGAATTCTAGCGCGAGAAAAGTTGGGGGCGGCTAAGATAATTGCTTTCGTTGACCTAAACGCATCCTTTAGGCAAGAAAAGGCCAAATTTGAGCCCTGCCATCCAATTAAGTCCGGTCAGAGTTTGTTTAGGGTTGTGCAGACAGCGATCTGCCGGTTTCCTTTCCCTCCAGTCGCAGGTGCAGAATCATCGAAAAATTGAATTGCCACTGCTCGGAATTATAGTGTTTTAGCGCAAGGACTGCCGACCATGTCCGCATCCCGCCGGGAATGCGTACAGAAGCTCCACGAAACCCGCTATCCCACGGGAAGGGAGCTGTGGCAGCCCTTCGCGAAGGTCTGGCAGAACGGCGCTTCGAAGAGCACCGCAAAGAGAGCGGAAAGCAAAATCCTCAGCTCCTGACTTCGTTCGGGCCTTAGCAAACGCCTTGGCGAATGAACTGCCAGCCGAACACGCAAAGCGGAGGAGAATTGAGCGCAATCATTCCTGTCCCCTCAAGCCCGGCTTCGCCGCGTGTCGTTTCCGACGCTCCGTCGATTCTTACACTAACAGAGGCTGCTACCCTTTTGCGGTGCTCCAAGTCTCATCTGTCGCACGCCATTAATGGCCAGATCGAAGGGGTTCCGCCACTACCGCATCTCTCGATCGGCCGCCGCAAACTTATCCTCCGGACATCCTTAATCGCGTGGATGGAACATGTAGAAAGCAAGCAACTTTGGTGATAGCATCTATGCTCAGCCAATGTGATTCAGTGCTGCAAGCGCCGGAAAGGGCAATTTCCATGCGTAAGCGGCACCAAAAGGGAAGTCTACAACTTCGGAAGATTGGAGGGCACAAAGTATGGTTACTGTTCTACTACGAGAACGGTCGCCGTCGCTGCAAAACTATCGGAGCGGCATCCAAGCAGTTTACGAAATCCCAGGCTGAGAAGGCGGCCCAGGATATTCTGACTGTCGTTAATGGTCGGATTGCTCAAACACAGGAGCAACCGCTCACATTCGGGCAATTCGTCTCCGACGTATACCTTCCGTTCTGCAAGCAATACAGGTGGAAGAAGTCAACGACGATGACTAGCGAAGGTCGAATCAACTCGCACTTGGTTGCAGCGTTTGGCAGCCGGGAGCTTCAATCTTTGCGAAGACAGGAGCTTCAGGAGTTCCTCGAAAGCAAGGCGGCGATCGGTTTATCGTTCAGCATCGTGGATCATCTGAGGTGGGATCTGCGATCCATCTTGGAACTGGCGGCAGAGGACGGCCATATCGAACGCAACCCGGCATGCTCCATTAGCACACCGCGACGGGCTGTCGCGGGAGAAAAGAAAGTGATGACCCGAGAGAATGTCGCGACGGCGATTAGAGCTTTGGAATTTCGGGAGGCGCTGATTGGAAAGCTGGCTATCTTCTGCGGTATGCGGCCGGGGGAAATTTTCGGATTGAAATGGGGCCAAGTCGCCAACGATCACGCAGTAATTCGGCAGCGAGTGTACAGAGGCCTCGTGGATACTCCGAAAACCAAGCGTTCTGTTAGAAAGATTGGATTGCCACCGGGGGTCGTGACCGATCTGGCATCGTGGAGGACGGTTTCGCGTGACACCGGAGTGGACGCTTGGGTTTTCCCCTCGGAGCGATCGACCACGCCGCTATCACGAGACAACTTGTGGAGACGCAACATCCAGCCCAAGCTCGCAGAAGTTGGGCTCGGGTGGGCGAGCTTCCAGGTGATGCGGCGGACCTATTCCAGTCTTTCCCGCGAGGCTGGAGCGGATCGCAAAGTTGTTGCGGATCAGATGGGGCACGGAATCGGGGTCAATTTGGACGAGTACACGATTACGAGCCTGGACCAATTGACGGCTGCGACAGTGAAGCTCGAAGCCTATCTCCTGGAGACGGCGGAGCGTCCAAAAGAGGTCCTGTAAGACCTTAATGGAATATAACGGAATATCAGTTTTGGCTAGTTTCCCTATGCTATTGAAAAGATGGAGCGGGAGACGGGAATCGAACCCGCGACGTCCAGCTTGGGAAGCTGGCATTCTACCGCTGAATTACTCCCGCTCGGTTCGAATGTCAGGACCGGATCGCATTCTTAGGAAGCCCCGCAGCGGCTCCCGCGACGATCCTGAGCCAGTATAGCCCAGCCAACCCGTTCCCACAAGGTTATTGGACGCAATTACCGGCGCGGGCGCTGACGGGGAGTCCGGGACGGGATCAGCTAGCGGCTGTCTATTATCGGCTATCTATCGTGGGGAGTTCGCTCGGCAACCGGTGAGCGCGCGACAGCGATTCCGGAGCATCATCCGGCAGTCCTCCCGCCACGGACGAGATTCGTTCAACCGGAGCTTGTCTCTCCGGCGGCGCAGCGGCTCGCACGGCCTCTTTGAGATTCGCCGTCTGCACCCGCTTCTTGATCCGGTGCGAGGCCACGCCGGAAGCCAGCGATACGACGAGCAGCAGCGCGATCAGGTCGCTCACCAGGTTGCCCCGGCTTCCCAGAATCCGGCCGGAATGCAGGTCGGTGAGGAGGATGTTCAGGCGCGTCGCGCCGGTGCGGGCGTCGGCGCGGTAGTAGTCGGGAAGATAGCGGTCGCTGATCTCGGCGTCGAGCAGACCGAGCGATTCCTGGTGATTCATCAGGACGCCGCTCAGAGCCATCAGGAGGAACCACACCGCGGCCGCCAGGCCGGTCCCACGTGAACCCGGTAGAGCCAATCCCGCCGGCGGGCCAGTCGTGCCACGTTACTCATTGCCGATTCCTCCGTTGCCGGGCGTCATTGCCGTCGGTCATTCCCGCCCGTCATCGCCGTTCGTCATTTCCATCCGCCCAGGGCACCGTTTCGCCCGCCGCCGCGATTTTGCGGACCACCATCTCGTTCTTCCGGCTTCCCTTTCCAACCAGGATGGCCGACAGTCCCCGCTGGCGGAGCAATCGCTCGGCCCGGTCGAGGCCCAGGACAAATGCGGCCGTGGACAGGGCGTCGGATTCCTCCGCCGTGGGAGCGATCACCGTCGCGCTCCACATGGTCTCGACCGGCATTCCGTTGCGCGGGTCGAGAATGTGGGAGACCGGTTTGCCGGCGATCGTTCGAGTTTGTTCGTAATCCCCCGACGTGGATACCGACTGGTCCCGAAGCGATACGACGGCCAGCAGGTCGTCCTCCCGGAGCGGATGCCGCAAGGCGATTTTCCAGGCCGTCTGGCCGGGAGGAGCGCCGAGGGCATAAATGCTGCTGGTTCCCGAGCTGATCAAGGCGCGCTCCATCCCGCGCCGCCGCAGGACGTCCGCCGCGCGGTCCACGGCCCATCCCTTGGCGATCCCGCCCAAGTCCACGCGGACGCCGGGCCGGTCGAACCGCGCCGCCTGTGCGGACTCCTCGAGCGACAGGCGGGAATGGCCGACGAGAGCAAGCACGCGCCTCCGCTCCGCTTCGTCGAGCCGGCGGCCTCGTTTTGCTGCCTGGCGCCAGGCGTCCACCAAGGCCCCCACGGTAACGTCAAATGCCGAATCGGTCAGGCGGGAGTAATCCACCGATGTCCGCAGGATGCCGTATAAATCCGCAGAAAGCGGCACCAGCCTTCCAGCACCCTCCCGGTTCAAGCGGCTTAACTCGCTCTCTTCGCGGTAGTCGCTCATGATCTCATCGGCGCGGCGAATCACCGCAAAGGCCTCTTCGACCGCCGCCGCCGTTTGGTCCGCATCCTCGCCGTAGGCCTCGATCTCAAACACCGTGCCCATGATGTAATGGGCCCGCTGCACGAGAGGCAATTCGTGGTCAGCGGCATGGGAAGGCGCGACGGCGTGCATCACCGTGAGAAGGCACAGGGCCGTGAGAAGACACAGGCAGAGCATGGTGGCAGGGCGGTAAATCTGTTTCCGATTCCTGTTGCCGTTTCTCTTCAACTGATTCTGACTCCTGGCTCTTGCCCTCTTCCTCCGCACGAACCACTAATCACTATCCACTAACCACTGCTTTCGGCCCGCTCCCTCACGCACCCGGCTCGGGTTTGAGATACGCGGCCTCGATCACCGCCAGGGCCTTGCGCACGCCGCGCGCCAGGGCGCGGACCGAGAGCGTCGCCCCGGAGACATTGCGGATGTCCTGATGCTGCATGATGGGGTTGGCGAGCGATTTTCCGGCAAACTGCGCCAGGAAGCCCTTCTGCCGCACCTCGTCGCCCTGCGGCTCCCGGTACGCCAGGATGGCGACGTCTTTCACCTTTCCTTCCGGCGTGACTCCCACGATGAAGGTGATCGGCCGGCGCCGGCCGATCTCTTCGCAAATGACCGCGTAGCCGATGATCTGTTCCTGTTTCCGAGCGATGAAGCTGCTGTAAGACGGCTCCCAGATGGTCGGTTGCGCCGGTGCGGCCAATTTCTTGAGCCTCTCGGTCAGCGCGGGCGTCACGGGAATCTCTTTCCGCTCGAAGCGGTCGGCCTCGGGGAAAATCGTTTTGGGGGCCTGCTCCACGGTCAGATAGACCTGGGTTCCGTCGCGCTGCCCAGACGCCAGCGCGGGTAACAAAATCAACACGGTGGCCAGCGGGAGATGCCGTGCCCCTGCTGCGCACCGCAAGAATCGAGCGGCTGTTGCCAACATAGTTCCTCCCTAGAACCCGAACGAGACGCCGAGCAGCAACCCGTCGTAGGATTTGTCCGGCACACGCCCCAATCCGAGCGCAGCTCCCAACCAGTGCCTGCGTGAATCCTAAAATCGCACCCGGACGCCGAAATTCGCCTGGCGGAACAGCCCCGGCTGGATGCCCTGCGGAGCGCGGGACGAAATATAGAGCTTGTTGGTCAGGTTCTTGATTGCAAAGAAGGGCTGGATGGAGTACCGCTCGTGCCTTCTTTCCATGTCGAACGAGAGATTCCAGAGCTTGTAAGAAGGAATCAACCCGATTTCGCCGTTGCTCGACGGTGCGACGGTCTGGCGGTTGTCGGCGAACTGATCTGCCACCAAAGTCCCGTCCAACTGAATCCCAAACCAATTGGGATGGCGAAAACCCACCACCAGGGAAAACAAGTCTTCGGGGGCATACGGGAGGCGATTTCCCCGAAAGATGCCATTGGCGAAGCGCGCCACGGGCAGGAAGGTGTAGCGTCCTTCGACCAAAAGGCTTGACCTCCAATCCAGGAACTGCCCGATATCCACGCCTGCCTGGAATTCCACCCCGCGATGCATTGTCTCACCGGCGTTGATCAGCGACGAGGTCGCCCCGCCGGACTGGGAAGCGGGAATGATCTGGTTCTCGAAGTCCAGGGTAAAGAAGGTGGCCTCTGCTGAAACGCCGTGCGTCTGCGCCAAGCGAACCCCCACTTCGTAGTTCCAGCTCAGTTCCGCATCCAGGCGGACCGATTCCCCGCTGTTGCTGATGGCATCCTTAACGCGCGGCGGAGCGAAACCGCGGTGCACGCCGAAGAAGGTTGTAATCTGGTCGGTGGCCAGGAGGGTGACGCCGAATCCGGGGATGACCCCGAACACGTCATCCTTGCCCCGGATATTTACATCCGATGACACGCCGCCAACGGGGGCGCGCCGGATCTCTCGCTCATAGCCGTACTTTTCTAAACGAAGTCCCGGCGTTACGGTGGCTCGGTTTCCGAAGAAGAACCGTTCCTGGAAAAACAACGATACGGCATGGCCGGGGCGGTACTCATCGTCCCGGATGACGCCGCCGCTGCTGTCCCGGGTGGCCCCTTGAATCTGCTGGTCATGGGCGCGCTCGTAGAGGTAACGCGCCCCTCCGTCAAACTTGCTCCGGATTCCGAACAGAGTGTGTTCGCGGGCCAAGCGAGTCTCCACACCCGCCACCTCGAAGGAGCGGTCCCGGCTCAGGTTACTGTCCCGCAGAAAGACGGCGCCGCCGGGGATGCTCTCGTCGCCGAAGACTCCCAGGTAAGGCCGCCCGGACACTCTGGCCCGATCAAAGTCCTGGCGTCTCCAATTCCGGGTTGTGGTGTAGGCAAACAAGGTTGTGTTCAGGACGGCGCGCTCGCTCAGCACAGCCTGGTGATAGAGTGATCCAAAGTACCGCCTGACAAAGAGGCGGTCCATGGGGACAACATTTTCGCTCGGGTTTTGCTCAAACTGAGAGTGCGTAAGTCCCAGATAGGTGGAGTTCGACTTCTCGTCATAGACGTTCAGCTTGATTCCCACGGTGTGCCTTTCCCCCACCGGCACATGAAACTTAGCAGTGACATCATTGATGTCAAAAAAGAAGTTCCGAAACCCATCGCCCTGCTTGCGCAGAATCGTCAGAAGGCCTCCGACCCGACCGATGGAACTACCGTAGCTGGCCTTTCCGACAAACAAGCCACGCTGGCCTGCAATCAGATCGAGGCTGCCCTGCGGCTTGGTGGGAGGGTCCGGAGTAACGAAATTCAGGACTCCCCCGATAGTCTGAGGCCCATGGAGAATCGAGCCGCTCCCCTTGAGAACCTCGACGCGGCGCATCCGATCAATCGGGGGACTGTAATACAACTCTGGCTCTCCATAAGGGGCCAACGCCACGGGAAGGCCGTCCTCCAGGACCAGCACCTGACGGCTTCGGTCAGGATTCAATCCCCGAATTCCGATATTCAGGCGCATCCCCACCGGCCCGGAATCCTCGCGGATAAACACACCGGGCAGCCTGCGGAGTACTTCATTGGCATCGAGCGGCCGGCTGACCTGTAACTGTTCCTCTGTCACCAGTGTTGCCGACCCAGGGATTTCCTTAAGTATGGAGATATCCTCGCCGATCACGTCAATTTGACTGCTGCTTGGCTTGATGAGAGTAAAAGAGATAGTTTGGGAGGTGATCTCCCCGGCGCGGACCACGATGTTGTCAATTTGGACATCTCTCAACCCACCGGCCAAAGCTCGCAGTGTATATTGGCCGGGAGGGACATTACCCAACTGATACTTGCCCTCCGCGTCGGAAAATGTCCTGCGCCCGTTTTCTACCAACTCAATTATGGCGCCAGGCAAGCGCAGTCCCTCAGGATCCAGAACAACCCCTTCGACCGTTCCCGCCGAGGTCTGGGCAAAACCTGCCGGAAGGCCGAAGGCAAAGGAAATCAATAAGAGAAATAAGCAAGCTAGCGTTCGCATGTCAAGTCCTCCACATTGCTGGAACAAGAGAAGGCTCCTGTTGAAATCTGAGGTGGATTGGACTACAGTTAAGTCGGCAATCCACCCCACATGGGTTGCTGCGTGGGAGCAGGCGGCTGCAGCTAGGCAGGCAAACGGCCACCCGCTCCCTAAATTCTTTCCGGCTCCACGGAGCGCGGGACCTTGTGTCCCTTCAGGGAAGCCGGGCTGACTCCCCGTTTCTTGCGGCACTCCGCGCAATATCCTCCAATCTCAATTCGAGTAAAAGAGACCTCGAACCCGCACTCCTTCTCGAGCGCCTGGTCTATGGTCTTCATGGCGGGCGTATAAAACTCGAAGACCTTCCCGCAGCTCAAGCAGGCGACGTGGGAATGAGCACGGACCTGTCGCGCTTCGTAATAATGCTGGTCTCCCTTGAGATGCAGCAGGTCCAGCTCGTCCACCACCCGCAGCCGCTTCAACACCGCGAGATTGCGATAGATGGTGACCTGATCAATGCCCGGATCAAACTTCTGCGCCTCGGCGAGAATCTGCTTGGCGTTCAAATGGGTCTGGGCCGCTTCGAGGATCGAGTAGATCAAGCGGCGCTGGCGGGTCAGGCGCAGCCCCTGCTGCTTGGCCAGCAGGGCCAGGCCTCCTTGGCGGCGAGCTTGGCGGATGAGCGGCATTTCTTATTGCAACTCAAGTGCGTTGTTATTGCAAATGACTTGCAAATAGATTTATACCCCGCACCCTCCGCCCTTGTCAAGAAAAAAATGCAGCGCGCCCTTCCGCGCCTCCTGAGCCGCTGCCTTTGCTTTCCTCCCTGCCGTATTCCCGCTCCCTCGCCAAGAGGTGTACAATACCTCCCGCCCGCGCGAGCGGAATCACATGGCGGGATCCAAGGCAGGCAGCCGTTTCCGGGAGGGAACCAAGACTGCCGAGGGGGGGACAATGGTTGACAGAACCTTTATTCAGACCCTGGCCGAGGCCAACGGGATTGCGATCCCGGAAGAGCGGCTGGAGGTTGTGCTGAAACAGTATCAGACGTATCTCGAACTTTTGAACCGGCTCGATTCATTGCCACTCGACATGGGAGCGGAGCCGTCGGCGACGTTTGCGTTGCCAACGGAAGGGACGGGAGCGGTCCCACCGCGCCAGAAACGATAGATGCCATGAGGGACCCTATGAAAGCAAACCAGGAAACACGACGCGATTTCTTGAAGAACTCCGCCACCACTCTCACCGGAGCGCTCCTGTCGCCCCTGACCGAGCCTTCGTCCTCCGCTTCGGGTTCCCCGCAGGTTTCCGCGCCTCCGTCCGGCGGCCTCGATTTGCCTGCGCTCACGCTGGCCGCAGCCGCCGAGCGGATTCGCAAGAAACAACTCTCCCCGGTCGAGCTGACCCAGGCCATCCTCGACCGCATTGCAAAACTCGACTCCAAGGTCGGCGCCTTCATCACCGTCACCGCCGACCAGGCCCTGGCGGCCGCCCGCGCCGCCGAACAGGAAATCCAGCAAGGGAGATACCGGGGACCGCTGCACGGCATCCCGGTCGGCGTGAAGGATACTCACTACACCCAAGGCATCCGCACCACTGCCGCCACGCGCGTGCTCCACGATTTTGTTCCCACGTTCGACGCCACCGTCGTCCGGAAGTTAAAGGAAGCGGGGGCCATTCTGATCGGGAAGACGAATCTCCCGGAATTTTCTTTCGGGGGCTACACGCCGGGGACGAATAATCCCTGGGACTTGTCGCGCAATTCCGCTGGATCGAGCGGCGGTTCGGCGGCGGCGCTGGCGGCGGGGATGCTGCTGGGAGCGACCGGCGGCGACACCTCCGGCTCGATCCGCAATCCGGCCTCGACCTGCGGCGTCGTCGGCCACAAGCCTACTTTCGGCCTGGTCAGCCGCTACGGGATCGTCCCGATCAGCTGGACTCTCGACCACATCGGCCCGCTGGCCAAGACGGTCGAGGACGCTCCCATTTTGCTCCGCGTGCTGGCCGGATATGATCCGAACGACGCGTACAGCGCGCGGGTCACCGTGCCCGATTATCCGCGCCTGCTCAAGAGGCCGGTACGCGGGCTGCGGCTGGGCATTCCGCCCGCCGAAATTCTCAAGGATTTTTATCCCGACACGCAGGAATCTTTCCGCCAGGCAACGAAGGTTCTGGAGGGACTCGGCTGCCGGGTGCAGGAGGTCAAGCTGCCTCCCACGCTCGAACTAGCGAGCGCCGCCCATACGATCATTCGCATCTGCGACGCCGCGGCGTATCATCGCCAATTCTTGCGCCAATTCCTGCGAACCAAGGCGGCCCAGTACGGCCCCGGCAACCCCGCGCTGCCTGCGGTCTCGCAGGTGCGCACGACGGTCGAGGCCGGCTCGTTGCTGACGGCGGCGCAGTATCACAAGGCGCAGCAATTCCGCCGGGTGTACATCCGCGAGATGCTGGAACTCTATGCCTCGTTCGACGCGTTCCTAAGCCCGGCGATGCCCGCGCCCGCGGACGTGCAGGCCACCCCCCGGATCACCTTCCGGTCCGAGTACAACCTGAACGGCTTTCCGGCGGTCTCCGTCCCCTGCGGATTCTCGACTTCGCCGGCGGGCCTGCCCATCGGGCTGCAAATCTCCGCCCGGCCATTCCAGGACGCAAACGTGCTGGCGCTGGCCTACGCCTACGAATCCGCTACCGACTGGCACAAGCGCAAGCCGGCGCTGTAACAGCTCATCGAAAAACGGTTTGACACTCTGGTTCGGAGCAAGAAACTGCTTGTCCCGATAACTGCAATTCTCGGCCCTCCGAGCCGGAAACATGCGAGGCAAAGTCGCCGGGCGCGTTCTAATTACAGAACGAGTTTTGCGGCGTGACCCCATTCCACGTCAGCCCATTCGCAACAACGCTTTTCACCGTTGTGATGTAACATCCCCAGGGGGCGTTCGAAAGCTGGAATTGCACCTTCCCCTGCGCATCCGTCGTTCCATTCGCATTCCAGGGTCCGTTGCCCCAGAGCCATTCATACATCTCGACCGACACCGCAGCGCCGGCAACCGCTCCCCCAAACTCATTATCCAGCTCCACCGTGACGAGCAGATTGGGGCCCAGCATCCCATAGAGAATGGAACTGACTATCGCCGCGGTGGGCTGCGTGGGCGAGCCTACCGTGACGGAGACACTGGCGCTGGCAACGTTCCCGCCCGAATCCGTCACCGTGGCGGTGATGGTGTGGGTTCCGCTGCTGAGCGTTCTCGAGAAATTGCCTCCCGTGCCGATCTGTCCGTCTCTGCTGGAAGTCCAAACCAGAGAGTTGGTCAGGTTTCCGTCCTTGGCATCGCTGGCGGTTCCCGCAAAATTGATGATCGCTCCGGCGCTGAAAGTGGAACCCGTTGTAGGACTGGTGATGGCGACCGTCGGCGGGTAATCCGGCGGAGGTGGAGGAGCATCGCCCACGGCGGCAGGGGCCCAGACTTCTCCCTCGCGCTGGCCATCGAAGCTGTACTCCAGTAACGGCGAGTCCAGTGGGGCAGTGCCAGGTCGAGCCACACTATTTCGGATTCTGCTGCGAGCAACTTCCGGAGCAAGGCTAAGCCCCAGGCTAAGCTCCTTTTGCCACATCAGGGCCACCACCCCGGCGACATGGGGGGCCGCCATGCTGGTCCCGTAAAGCTCGATTGTTTCCCCGCCCGGCCAGGTGGAAAGGATACCGATGGGTTCCAGGTAGCAAGCGCCAAAATAGCTATAGATGTCTTCCCTCTCTTCTCCAGGAGCCGAGACGGTGACGCCAGTCCCGCCGACAAATGCCCCGTCCGTGGTGAAATAGGAAGCTGTATCGGCTCGGATATTCTGCTCACTTGTGCACGGGACGAATAAGTCGTCATAACCATTCAATCCGTCCACCGCTGTCGTGCTCGCAATCGCCATCGCTTCCGGGTAACCTGCGGGCACTTCCTGGGAGACTTCTCTGAGCGGATCGTTGCCTGCCGAAACTACGACGGAGATGCCGCTGTCATAGAGCGCCTTCACGATCACATGCAAGGGATGGTCGGGGGTATCCTCGGGAGTTTTTTCTCGGCCGAGACTCATATTCACCACCCGAATGGGAGGTGAGACCAGATTGGCATTGGCCGCGATCCACTCCAGGCCGGCAATCAGGCTTTCATCGGTCGCCGCCACCTCATAGACCGGGTCCGGCCGGAAAACGTTCACGCAATACAGCGTGGCGTTCGGAGCTACACCCACCACACCGATCGTGTTATTGCGAGCCGCGATGATACCCGCCACGTGCGTGCCATGGCCGTGAATGTACTGGCACGAACCACCAAAGGAATTGAAGGAGTTGACTCCTATCACCTCGGGATTCAGGCCCAGGTCCGGGTGCGCAAAATCCAGGCCGGTGTCAACAACCGCTACGCCGACCCCCGCCCCCGTCCAGTTCAGCGCGCCGGGAGCGGCGCCAATTCGCGCCACCCCACCGGGAACTACCTGGGAGCTGGGAGGCGCGGACGGAGTGGTCTCCTGGTTCGGGTTGGAGTACGAGGAGGCGCCGCCGGCGTTGAAGGCGCGGACGCGATATGTGTAAGTCGTCTGAGCGCTGAGACCCGTGTTGTTGAAGCTGGTGACGTTGGCGCCGACTTGAGCGATTTGGACGAAGCTGGCACCATTGCAACTCGCCACGGTCCCCTGACAGCGCTCCACCCAAAATCCGCCTTCGTCGCTGGAGTTATCCACCCAAGCCAAATTAATCTGGCTGTAAGAGACCACCTGGAGCGTGAGGTTGCTCGGTGCTGCCGGAGGGGGAGGCGGAGGCACAGAAGGGGTCGTTGCTTCTGCGCTGTTCGAGTATTGCGAATTACCGACGGCATTGAAGGCGCGGACGCGGTAGGTGTAGGCTGTCGCACCACTGAGCCCGGTGTTGTTGTAGCTGGTGACGTTGGCGCCCACCTGGACGATTTGGACGAAGCTGCCACAACTGGCGACCGTGCCCTGACAGCGCTCGATTTGGAATCCGCCTTCGTCGCTGGAGTTATCCACCCAAGCCAAATTAATCTGGCTCGACGAGACCACCTGTAGCGTGAGGTTGCTCGGCGCTGCCGGAGGTGGCGGCGGAAGAGTAGTTGCCGTAGCGGTGTTCGAATATTTCGAGCTGCCGGCGGTATTGAAGGCGCTCACTCGGTACCGATACGTGGTATTGGCCGTGAGGCCGGTGTTGCTGTAGCTCGTGACGTTGGCCCCAACCGTGACAATCTGAGAAAAATTGCTACAGCGGGAACCGTTACAACGCTCCACGGTGAAGCCATCTTCGTTATTGGCGGTGTCCGTCCAGGCAAGTGAAATCACACTGGAGGACTGCGGCGTTGCGACCAGGCTAGTGGGAGCCTTTGGCTTGCTCGTGGCGCTTCCGCCACCTCCCCCACCGCTGCCTCCGCCTCTGCCCTGCGCTGCATGGAGGGTAATCGGACGGTTGGTAAAGACGGCCACTATCCGGGGATCGTTCCGGAGCCTTGCCAGGACGTTGACATTGGGGACCTGCACGGACGCCGCATTCGTAATGTTGTAGTTGACCCTCAAAACGGCGCCAGCTCCTTGAACGATAGCAGCCCTTTGGGAAGCTGAGGTGCCCGGCCGGAAGGTAACGATGTAAATTTCCGTAGTAACGGCATTCTGGGCAGGTCTGCGCCGGGGGATTGACCGCGGGACGATTTGCCCTACCAAGTTCGGAGCATAAGAGAGGAAGGCGAGCAAAACGGCGAGACAGACCGTCGCATTGGATCTCGCGCTGAGAAGTCTGGAAAGCATCTTCTCCGACATGGGCTTTTCCCTCCTTCGCTCTGATTGGTGCGACCGGACAATATTCCGAGACGCCAGCTTCCGGGCCGCTCCTGTTCGCATTCTATGCAGGCGGGGAGGTTACCCGCAATAGACCAAAAGTCCCAAAAACTCGGAGGGGGGTAACTGTCCGCTAACAGGGGGCCCAAACAGGATATTTAGGCTTTCTCGACGACGATGCGAGACGTTGGAACCCACCTACGAGCCACTGAACGGCGGGCCAAAACTGCGAATCCAGCGTTCGAGCGGCGCGAGCGAAGGCGGGTCAGCACCCTCGAGCGCCAGCGCGGTGATCGAGATATAGCCGTCGCGAATTGCGGCGTGGTCGGAGTCGGCGCTGAGCTGCGCGGGATCAATGCGTTCGCGAATCCAGTAAGACTGCGGGCTGGCGGAATCGTGGGGTTCGAGCACCAAGCGGCGGGCCTGGCGCTGGGCGGGGCGGGTGAGCCGGACGCCGTTCTTGCCGTTCGCGGGCCAGCCGGCCGGGATATTTACGTTCAAGGTCACGCCCGGCGGTAATCCTTCTTCGAGAACCCATTTCGCCAACCGGGCCGCGAAGGCGGCCGCGGCGTCCAATGGCAGATCGCTCTTGGAGCAGATCGAGACGGCGATGGAGGGAATCCCGTGGAGCGTCCCTTCGACGGCTGCTCCTACGGTTCCCGAATACAGAACGTTCAGGCCCAGGTTCGCTCCCGGATTGATCCCGGAGACAACGAGGTCGGGCTGCTCCGCGAGCAGGTGATTCAACGCCACAATGACTGCGTCCACCGGGGTGCCGTCCACGCCGTAGCAGGCCGGCCCTACGGCCTCGTAGCAAATCGGACGAAACAGCGAGACCGAATGGCTGGAGGCGCTCATTTCCCGGAGCGGCGCGACCGCCATCACCTCGCCGAGCGGAGCCAGGGCTTCGGCCAGCGCCCGCAGGGCCGGGGAATGGACGCCATCATCGTTGGTTACCAGAATGCGTTTTCGAGAAGGGGAACGCACGCAATGACCTTCGGGGAAGAAAATCTGCGAGCCGAGCGGTAAATCCTGGGGGCAAAGCGCGGATTCGAACCGCAGGGCTCGTCCGCCCCACAGAAAATTCTATCATCTATCGGGCGGCTTCGCGTGGCCCTTGCTTCGGGCGGAGAGGGGGGCGGGATTACCGATAAATCGGCAGCGGCTCAATCTGAGTAGGGGACTGAGTATATTTAGTCCAGGCCCTCACCTGAATTATTCAGAAGATTTCGGAAATGGGACAACAGTCCGCCTTTTCCTTAGCCCAGGCGTTTACGCCTGGGGACTGAGGTCTCAAACGATTTTTCCCAACCCCCTTTAGGGGGTTTTCCGATGTGCAACGGCGAAGCCCCCTAAAGGGGGCTGCTGGTTGCGGTGGCACACGAACCCAGGCGTAAACGCCTGGGCTAGAGAAAAAATCGGCGAACATGCATCAACGCAAACAGAGACACTACCGATTAATCATTATGCCCAGACCCCATCAGTGATATGATGAGAATGCATTTGCATCCGGCGGCAAAATCGCACGACAATCGAAGAGGAACAATGAAAGGAAACGTCGGATTGCGATAGCATCCGTTCTGCAATTCGGCGGCAGGTTCGCGCGTACTGAAAGGGCGGTTCCAGATTCCAAAGGCAGGATCGTAAGGATGTCATGAGTTCAAATCGGTCGAATACTCAGGAAAAAGAAACCTTCGTTGCCGAGTCCTCCGAGATCAACGAAGGCGAGCGCAAGGTCGTTCCCTTCGGCAATACCGAGCTGGGGGTCTATCGGATGAAGGGCAAGCTCTACGCGTACCAGAACCTTTGCGCGCATCAAGGGGGGCCTGCCTGCGAAGGGCTGATGATGCCGAAGGTGGAAGAGGTCATCGCCCAGGACAAAACCTATCAACGAATGCGCTTCAACTATGACGAGTGGCACATCGTTTGTCCGTGGCATGGGTGGGAATACGACCTCACCACCGGCGAATTTGTCGTCAACCGGAAGATCCGCTTGAAAAAGTTCGAGGTCGTCGAAAAAAGTGGGAAGATTTATATCCTGACCGGATAAAGATTTCGGCCAGCGCGGCAGACCACAGAGCATTCGCCGCTGAATCCCGCCGCACCCAGCCAGGACCGCAGAAGGGGGAACCATGAAGTTTCCGGTTAGCGACATCCACACGATGGACATCGAGGAAGCCGACACCACGAAAATCCTCGCCAAGGCCGCCCAGCAACGGGACCAGAACCGATTCAACGAATTCCTGATTATTGATGCGGACTGCCATCATTACGAAACCGATTCGTTGCGGGAGATCGTCGAATTCATCGAAGACCCGGTGCTGAAGCAGCACGCCAAGCTCGAAACCACGATTGGCAGCGGCGTCGTGACTTCGCTGCTGCCGCCGCGGGTGGGAGAGCAGAACCTGGCCGGCCGCATCACGCGTTATTCGCTCCGCAAGGCGGAGAAGACGGACGTGGGCAACGGCCGGCGGCCCACGCAGCTTACCCTGCGGAGCATGGACGCCAT
>MEKR01000066.1:0-15623 GCA_001767035.1 Acidobacteria bacterium RIFCSPLOWO2_02_FULL_61_28 | reverse complement strand
GACTCCCATGCTGTCGCTCGGATTGCATCCGGAAGGCGACGTGGAGAATGAGCTGTCGTGGGCGTACAACCGCTGGATCACCGAGAAAGTTCTTTCCCAGGAGCCGCGCATCATCGCCATGCCCTACTTGCCGTTCAACGATCCGGAGGCCGCCTACCGAACGGTCAAGGAGTTCGGGGACCGGAAAGGGGTGGTCGGATTCCTGGTTACGACCGTCCGGTACAAGGCGGTCTATGACAACGCTTACATGAAGACCTACGCGCTGCTCGAAGAGATGGGCAAGCCGCTGGCGTTCCACGCCGCCTTCAACTGGTTGGACCGCATGTACACCACCACCAACCGGTTCATCGTGGCGCACGCCTTCGGATTTACTCTGTTCAACGCGATTCCCTGCGCCAACTGGGTCGTGAACGGCCTCCCGGAGCGGTTTCCGAAGCTGAAAGTGATTTGGATCGAATCGGGCCTGGCGTGGGTTCCCTGGCTGATGCAGCGGCTGGACAACGAATACAAGATGCGCAGTTCGGAATGCCCCGGGCTTAAGAAGATGCCGAGCGACTACATGCGGGATATGTATTACACCAGTCAGCCGCTGGAAGTCTACGATGACCTGAGCGTACTAGAAATGACCTTCAAGATGACGCGGGCGGAGACCCAATTGTTGTGGGCCTCCGATTATCCGCATTGGGACATGGACTTGCCGAGCCGGATCTACGACCTGCCGTTCCTGTCCGAGCAGGCGAAACGCAACATCCTGGGAGAAAATGCGCGCCGGGTTTTCAACCTGGACGTGAGCGACCGGTTTCGCAGTTCCGCTTCCCGCGCTCCGGGGAAACCCGAGGCAGCCTCCTTGCCAAGCAGATAACTTCCCTTCGCTCGCGGCGGTCTACAGAAACTAGAAAACCCTGTCGGCAACCGGATTATAATGCTTCTCAGGCGGGTGATCCCATTGCTCGTATGGGGCGGAGGATCCCAGACGGAACACCGGTTCGATTGCGGAGGCGTTTCATGCGAAATCCGTTCACGAGATTGATCGCGGTGCTGGCCGGTGTCCTGATCTTGACTCCCGTTGTGCTCGCTCAGCAAACCGGGGAGGCGAGGGCGAAGGCTGCGCCCCCCGCCCCGTCCCGGGACCTGACGGGGATTTGGGAGTTCTTCAACCAGCTCCCGGGGCAGGGGATCTATGCGACGCCGAGCAAAGAGGCCCCTCCGATGACGCCGTGGGGTCAGGAGAGATTTGATGCCGCGAAGCCCGGATACGGACCCCGCATCACCACGGACTCGAATGACCCGATTTTGCGCTGTGATCCGGTCGGGATTCCGCGCGCCTTGTTTTACCCCCAGCCAATTGAAATCGTTCAGACTCCGGAGCGGGTGTTCATGTTCTTCGAACGCGATCACCTCTGGCGGCCGATCTGGTTGAACCGGCGGGATCATCCCAAAGACCTGGCGCCAATGTGGGTGGGGGATTCGGTGGGTTGGTGGGAAGGGGACACATTCGTGGTGGACTCGGTGGGTTTCAACGACAGGAGTTGGCTGGATGCCTATGGCTACCCTCATAGCGAGGAGTTGCACTTAGTAGAGCGCTACCAGCGGACGGACGCGAACACCCTGAAGTTGAACTTTACCGTCGAGGACCCCAAGGTCTTCACAAAGCCCTGGGTGAGCGACACGAAAATCTTCAAGTTGCTGCCCAAGAATAAGGCTTTCATGGAAGAACTCTTCTGCGTGCCGTCGGAGGAGGACGCGTTTACGGACCGATTCCGGAAACCGGGGATGGGGGAGGGGAGCAAGTAAACTCCGTCTCTCGCAGGAGCCGGGCCGGGACCGAGTTGAAGGCCGCGGCGGAGCAGGAATCGAAGAGGCGCACTCTTATGCATTGTCCCAGAACGGGGTTGCTCCCCACCCGGATTCGATTCCTTCGGAAGATTCGGAAGAATGGTGTTGACGTGTTTCCGAGGCCTGTTTATCCTGGCCACGGAAGGAGTGTGCGGTGGGAAGAGGCGGTTCGCCCAAAAACGATATGTCCCGGAGGGTAGGGAGGCAAGCGAATAGGAAAAACTACCAAACGAAGCCAACAAGTCCTTTGTTTGCAACAGAATTTTATTTTTATTCGCTTTATGTTCGCCCATCTCGTTACTCCTAGGACAGCCCCCGCTTATTAGGGGACACGCGCTTAGTAAGGAGGTTGCATGAACGGTAAAGTTACAATCGCATTTCTTCTGGCTCTGGGCATTTTGATCATTCCCCGTCCGATCGCAGCTCACCACGGGACCAGTGCGTTCTACGATATGAATCATCCCGTCACTTTGAAGGGAACCGTGACGGAATTCGCCTGGACCAATCCCCACGCCCAAGTCTATTTTGACGTGAAGGACGACAAGGGCAACGTGGTTCATTGGGGCTGCGAAACCTGGAGTCCGGGCAAGCTGGCCCGCTCGGGCTGGACCAAGAACGTGTTGAAGCCGGGGGACCAAATCACCATCACCCTGTCTCCATCCAAGAAGGGGCTGCCTCTCGGGTCGCTTCGTAAGATCGTGCTCGCCACCGGCAAAGAGCTACTGCTCGACGAAATGCCCGAGTACTGAGGAACGAGAAGCTGTTGCAATATGGGTTTTGAGATGTTGTCAGGGCACGGCTTCAGCCGTGCCGTAAGTGGGTTAGCCGCACAACTTCCTTACGGCTTTAGCCGCTGAGGGACGTACCTCAGGGGCTAAAGCCCGTGGGGGAGAACCGCTTTTTCGGCATGGCTAAAGCCATGCCCTGACGCTCATTCAAAGGAGGGCTGGCAACCGCTTGCAAGCCTGTTTCCCAGGAGCGAGGGCACGGGGCGGGATTGGTTTTCACCCCGCAACCGCTCCGCAGAGGACACCACATGAAACCGCTCGATTGTGCTCGCAGCCATGCTGCCGGCGATCTGGACCTGCCGCATGGCGCGCGCTTCGCGTGCGAAGCTTCTCGCCGGGAATTCCTGCAATCGCTCGTCGCGGTGGCGGGGACCGCGGCGCTCCTGCCTGCAAGCAAATTACTCGCGCAGGTCGCCAGGGGCGCGCCAGGCCGGATTGACGTCCACCATCACATGTATCCGCCCTTCTACATGAAGGAGATGGAGCAGGAGATGCGCCAACAGGGCTGGACGCCCAGGCCCTGGACGCCCCAAGTCTCCCTGGAAGCTATGGATCAGCACAGCGTCGCCACCGCGATCGTGTCGCCCGTGCAGCGCCTGGTGTTGGATTCGATGAGCGACCGCAGTCAGCGGGCGCGCAGTCTGACGCGGCAGAGCAACGAATACGGGGCACAGCTCGGGAGGGACCATCCCGGACGCTTTGGCTTCTTTGCGGCGTTGCCGCTGCCCGATCCCGACGGAAGTCTGCGGGAAATCGAATATTCCTTCGAAGTGCTCAAGGCCGATGGCATCGCGCTGTGGACCAGTTACGTGGATAAGTGGCCCGGCGACCCCGCCTTTGCCACAGTGTTCGATGAACTGAATCGCCGCAAGGCGGTGATCTTCTTCCACCCGGCCCGGGCCTCTTGCTGCCGCAACCTGCCGGGGCAGTCCGGAATCATCGAATATGACATGGACACGGCGCGCGCCATAGACAGTCTCCTTTTGAATGGCACGCTCGCGCGATGCCCCGATATCCGCTGCATTTTTGTCCACTCCGGCGGAGCATTTTCGGTATTGGCTGCCCGCATTATTGACGACTTTCCTCCGAGGCTTGCGGATCGGGTGCCCCACGGAGTGGAGTATGAGGTGAAGAAACTGTATTTCGAAGTAGGCCACGGGAGCGCAGCGGCCCCCTTGGCCGCCTTACGGGCATTGGTGCCGGTGTCCCAGATCTTGTTCGGAAGCGATGTCCCGCTGCGGGACTACGAGCTGACCACCAACGGCCTCGATCGGTATGACGGATTCTCTCCCAACGACTGGAAGGCAATCTATCGCGGCAACGCCGAGCGCTTGTTTCCGCGACTGAAGGCCTGAGCAACGGCCTGCCTTCCGGCGCTGCATTCCAGGTGGATTGGCGGATACAGACTATTGAGTCTTGCGTAACCAAGTGACATGCAAAGCAGTTCGTCAGGGCACGACTTTAGTCGTGCCGTTCAGCTATGCACGGGCAGCGGCTTCAGCCGCTGAGGTGAGTAGGGATGCTGCGAATGCCGCCCAAGCACCCGGCGAAAGGACGTCCCTCAGGGGCTAAAGCCCTCGTCGTTTCGGCCTTTTTTCGGCATGGCTGAACCTGGATTATTCATGAATCTCCATAGCGAAGGAACCTTCCACCAAAGCGAGCGCCGGAGGCGCGACAGATTGTGGCCCACGGCGCAAGCCGTGGGACGCGGGGTTGGTTTTCGAGCAAGCCCCGGAGGGGCGACAGAAATCCGGCGGAACCAGTCTGTGGGTCGTCGGTCGCCCCTACCGGGGCTGACACACCATCGCTTGCTCTCCCACGGCTGCCGCCGTGGGCCACATGGTTCCGCCCCTTCCGGGGCTGTCATTCCCGCCATTCTCATAAATAATGCAGGTGAAGCCATGCCCTGACGAGAGCACCATCACTCTACACCAAATCTGAAAACGGTCTCGAGTCGTTGCCGCGCGCAGCCGCTGGTGCGGAGCACTCCTCGACAAAAACAGATCTCCTGGAATCCAATTCCGCCGATATTACTTTATGGCCCGATCGGGAACGTCACGGGATTGCTGAAGATGTTGGTCCCTGTTACAGACCCAAACACAATGAGGTTCTGGTAGAGCGTCAAAATGGCTGCGGGGTCGGGTTTCGCGTCGGACGGAACGGAAAAATCCACTTGGTAGAGTCCCACCGTGCCTCGGACCAAGCCGGCAAAGGAGACCGCGGCGTTCGTCGCACCCACATTCGCCGTGACCGTGTTGGTGGCCTTCGCGGAGCCGGGCGCGAGATGCGGCGGCTCGAACCCGATCGTGAGTGTAGCTCCTTCCGAAACGGAGAGGCTGATTGTAATGGGAGAGGTTTGCCCCGGGTCGCGGAGTTGCAGCAGGATTCGGGAATTGGCGGGATCGGCAATCGCCGTCACATTTGGATCGCCGTTGACGAGTTCGGCGAGGTTATTCACGATGGTCTCCAGGGTGTCCCCCGGCTGCATGGTGTAGGAAGAAGAAGCCACGTCTGCCAGAGTGATCGTTACGGTCTGTCCCGGCTCCGGCGTTCCGCCGATCACAACGTTGCGGGGCACCGTATTGCCGAGGCCGGTGTCCAGCGTGAGCGTTGCTCCCTCGGAGACGAAGGCGTTATACGAGATTCCCGTCCCCTGATCTCCCTGGACGCGGGCGCTCAGTTTGACCTGGAAATCCGTGGTGTTGGCAGTGGCCGAAACCTCCGGATCATTGGCGCTGATGATCTCTGCCAGACTCGTCGCGATCGAGTCCAGCGTATCGGTCGCGGCCGTGGTGTAGGAATGTTCCCGTTCATTGATCAGGATGGTGAGTGTTTGCCCTGCGCCAATGGTCCCTCCAACCGTCACACTCCCCGAAGCCGCAAACTCGATGGGGACTCCGTTCGTTACCGGATGATCCACCGTCCCCAACCCCGTGGCATAGGCAATCAGGGGTTCGCCGGGCAGGGCGGGAGATTCGGCCGTCACGGGCGAAAAGTCGGCGTGGACAATGACTCCGGGGCCTTGCCCATCTCCGGAAACCGTAAAGACGCCGGGCGCCCCAGTCGAAAGCGCCACGGGCGCCGCTGCCGAAACGATGGTGCCTTGGGGCGTGGTCTTCTCCACTTGCACCGACGCGCTGTATCCGGGCAGCTCGAAGGGAATCTGCACATTGATCTGAGTGCGTGAAACGAAAAACAGCGGCGCGGGAATGCCGTTAAATTTCACGCGCACGCCGCCCAGCTCGGTCGGCAAGGGGGTCGAATCGGCCGCGACCGTCGCCTCCGCAAAGCTGGTGCCGAACACGCTGGCGATGGCTCCGGGCGCCAGGGGAGGCTGGGGCAGAACCACCCCGCAGGCTTGCGTCTGCGGCTCGGTTGAAAAGCTGGCGGCATTGAGGATTCCGTTCAGGGTGATCAGTTCCGGCCCCGGCTGGAAGCCCAGGATGCGCCGGTTGAAGCTGTCGCTGACGAACAGCATCCCTCCTTCACCGGCCGCGGCGTACGGAACCGCGAAATTCGAGGCCGCGCAACTTTCGAGCAGGCCCATGAAGTCCGCCTGCCCCAGCACAACGTCCGGCTGCGTGCCGTTCGCCGTGGGGATCCGGTTGTAAATCAGGATGCGGTTATTCCCCGAATCCACTGCCAGCAGCCGTTGGCCGTCGCTGTAAGCGAAGCGGGGAAAGTTCGTGGAAGTGGGTGTATTGCCGGCGCCGTTGCTGGCAAAGTCCGGCTGGCCGACGACAACGTCCGCCGCCGCCCCGCTCTGGGTGGGGACTCGGTTGTAAATGAGTATCCGGTTGTTTCCCAGGTCGGAAATAATCAGCCGCTGGCCGTCGGTAGTGGCGCTCATGGGCGAGGAGAGGGTATCGGCGGCGGGGGGAAGGGCCCGGCTGCCCTCAAAATTCGGTTGTCCCAGCACCACGTCGGCCGGCGCGCCGTTTTGGGTGGGAATCCGGTTGTAGATCAGGACCCGATTGTTGAGCGTATCGGTGATAAACAGACGGGTTCCGTCGGTCGAGACACTGTTGGGGCGCCGCAATTTCTGGGGTCCGGCGCCGAAATCCGACGAATCAAACCGGTCCTGGCCGATCACCACGTCCGCCGTAGCCCCGCTGGTTTCCGGGATTCGATTAAAGATCAGGACTCGATTGTTACCCCAGTCGGCTACAAAAAGGCGCGTGCCGTCGCTCGCCACTCCCACGGGCTGGTTCATCCGGCTGGCAGTGGTTCCGGTCGCGGCCGACGAAAAATCCGGCTGGCCGACCACGACATCGGCGGGGATGAGGTGCCCACCCTCCCAATTCTTGAACGCGGCAAAATCGTTATAAATCAGGATGCGGTTGTTGTTGGGCGGAGCCAGGTAGGAGCTGTCGGCGACGATCAGCTTGTTGCCCGCTAACGCCATCCCGGAGATCGCCCCCAGGCGGTCTTGGGTCGTCCCAAATGAAATATCGGAGAAATTGGTCTGACCCAGAGCCAATCGAGCGGCTTGGCCGTTTTGGAAACCTTGCGGGATCGGTTGCGCCTGGCTCCAAAGTGCCGTTGCCAGCAGGGAACTTCCCAGGATCGGGAGCACGGCGTTCAAAGCTTTCTTCATCATGCCAACTATCTTTTCCTCAGTCCTGCCTTGCCAGGTCCGTCGTTTCAAGGATTATTTCCTGCGGCTTCGCCGCCCACGCACTGACGGAGCGCTCATCTTCTCCATTCTATAGAAATCCGGCCCGGCTAGGCAACAGGGCGGTTCCCGGCGGCGCACTCCTTCTATGGTAATATCGGGATTTTACAAGTCAGTGTTTTGGGATTTTTCGCGTGCGTTTTCTCTCAGGCACCCCCTTATCCGTCACTTGCCGCTGCCTGGTTGTTCTGGTCCTGATGGGGCTGGACCCTGGGAGCGGATTTCCGGCTTCCTTCCCAAAGGATGAGATTTGCGGGACTTATCCGGGGCGAGCGGCCGAGGAAATCGCCCTCCATGAAAAGTTTTTCCGCCAGCGGCTGCGCCAGGGATTCGTGCCCCTGGCTTCCTCTGCCTCGGCCCCGGCGGACGTTGGGCACATCGCCGTCTTGCCGGACGACGGTACGATGGTGTTGCCCGCGAATTTGTTTGACCTGGATCAACAAGGCGTAACGTTCACGGTGGCCGGGAACGGATTTTCCGTGCAGGCAGGGCCGAGCGCGTTTGACGGGGGAGTGGCCAGCCAGGGGGTCTTGTTGAATCCTCCCCCGGCGAGTCATCCGGACAACATCGGCGACGACGGGACGCGGCAGGTGAACCTCGGTTTTTCTTTCCCCTTCTTCGGAAGAAGCTACACCGCGGTTTTTATCAACTCCGACGGAAATCTTACGTTCCGCGAGGGCGATACGGCGATCGTGTCTCGCAGCTTGGCGCGGTTTCTTTCCGGTCCCCCTCGGATTGCCCCCTATTTCGCTGACCTCGACCCGTCCGCCGGAGGGCAATTGACGTATTTCACATCGAGCGACCGCTTCGTCGTAACCTGGAACGGGGTTCGCGACTATGCGGAGACCGGCACCGGCCCCCGCGAGACGTTCCAGGTGGAGTTGCGACCCGACGGCCGCATCCAGTTCTCCTATAACGGCATCACCGGCAGGGAAGCGGTTGTGGGAGTTTCAGCAGGGAGTTTCCCCGGAACGCCGACCCTGCTCGACCTGAGCGGAGCCGCCGGCCAGCCCGGCCCGGCAGGCCCGGTTGCGGAGATCTTTTCGCGGTCCACCCGGCTCGACCTGCCGGGGGTAACGAAACAATTCTACCAGACGCACGAAGACGCCTACGATTTCCTGATCGTATTCACGACCTTCGATTTTGATCTGGACGGAGCGTTTGCGTTCGAGGTCAACGTGGCCAACCAGGTGACCGGGATCGGCCGCGTCTCCAACCCCCCGGTCTTTGATTTCTCCGGCTCCTTCGGCAGCTCCCGCTTGCAAAGTCTGGTGAATATGGGCAACCTCGCTCGGTATCCCGCGGACCCGTCCGCGACGTTTCTTCGCGGCGTGGATTCGACGCTCAGCATCCTGGGGCAGGAGGCCGGGCACCGGTTTCTTACCTATGTGACATGGAATGATCCCGAAGGCTCTGCCAACAGCACGGCTTTGCTCGGGCGGGAAATGCAGCATTGGAGCTTCTTCTTCAATTCCGACGCCTCCGTGCTCGAAGGAAACCGGATTCGAGATGACGAAAACGGATCGTTCACCACCATCGGCGCCGTCGAGCGCTACAACGAGATGGATCAATACCTGATGGGCCTGCGCTCTCCGCAGGAAGTGGGAGAGAGCTTCCTCGTGAAGGATCCCAGCAGCGGCTTCTCCGCCTCGAGCGCCCCCCGATTGAACGTGAATTTTTCCGGTCGCCGGGCCAATGTCACGCTCGATCAGATCATCCAAGCCAACGGGCCGCGGGTCCCGAACTCGGTCGTTGCTCCGAAGAGTTTCAACTTTGCGTTTGTCCTGGTGGTTCCGCGGAACACCTCGGCAAGCTCGGAGCGCGTTGCGCAACTGGACGGGATTCGGCAGGCCTGGGGGCCGTTTTTCGCGCGGGCGACCTCGTCGCGGGGAACCGCCAACACGACGCTCACTCGCGGACTGCGATTCGCTCCCGGCACGCTGGGTTTGTTTTCCGGGACCCAGTGGCAGGCCCGAGTGGAACTGCTGTCCGCGGCGGCTTCCGATGTGGCTGTCACGCTGACAAACTCCAATCCGTCGGCCGTGATCATCCCTCCTCAGGTTGTAATCCCTTCCGGAAGCCGGTTTGCGGTCGTCACCGTGACGGCGCTTGCTCCGGGCACAGCTTCCGTGAGCGCAACCGCCCCCGGCTTTGAAACCAGCACAACCGTCATCGGAGTTCTGTCCGGCCCCGCGGCCGCCGGAGTTTCCTTTTCGATTGCGGGCGGCGATCAGCAAGTGGGAAGCCCCGGTAACCGCTTGGCGCTGCCGCTTCAGGGTGTCCTGCGCGATGCCAATCAGATTCCCTTTGCCGGCGCCCGCATAGAATTTGTTGTCAGCCAGGGAGACGCCTCGCTCAGTCCCGCCGGGGCGACCACCGACGGGCAAGGGCTTGCCTCCACGATGGTCACGCTCGGAGCGGCCAGCGGTCCGGTCATCGTCACCGCAACAGTTCCGGGAACTTCGCTGAATGCCCGGTTTTCCTCGTTCTCGCTGGGAACAGCGGAAGTTCCGCAGGCGGGGGTTGTCAACGGGGCCAGTTTCCTCTCGGGGGCGGCGTCTCCCGGCTCGATCATTTCCATCTTCGGCGTGAATCTCGCAGCGACTGCGGCTGCGGCGCAATCATTGCCGCTGCCGACCCAACTGGCCGGGACAACGGCAGAGATTGGCGGAATCGCGGCCCCGCTCTTCTACGTCTCATCCAGCCAGATCAATGCGCAAGTCCCGGTGGAGTTGAGCGGCACGTCGGCTCCGCTGGTGGTCCGCAACGGAGCTTCCACGTCGGCGCCAGTAACGATCTTCCTGCGCTCCGCCGGACCAGGAATCTTTACTCGCGGCTCGACCGGCAGCGGTCCTGGAGCCATTACGCATGCGTCCAGCCAGCTTCCGGTGAGCGCCGAACTGCCCGCTTCCCCTGGCGACTTTGTGCAACTGTTTGCGACGGGCCTGGGCCGTGTCAGCCCTGCTGTTTCCAGTGGCCGCCCCGCTTTCTCGCAACTTCTTTCCCAGACCGTGTCTCCGGTCACCGTAACCATGAATGGAGTGCCTGCCCTCGTCGCTTTCTCGGGCTTGGCCCCGGGCTTTGTGGGGGTTTACCAGGTGAACACTCAGGTCCCGGAGGGGATCACGGGAACGGTCGCGGTGGTCCTCACGGTGGACGGCGTCTCGAGCAATGTGGTAACGATGGAAGTTCGGTAGGGACGCGCTGCGTGCCCCTTTGCCTATGTTAGAATGAGCCTTGTGACGATTCGTACGGCGGATGGCCTGGATGCAGTGCTGGACGAGGACCACTGGAGGACGCACATTACAAATCGGCATCCTCAGATGCTGCCGTACCAAGACCTTGTGATCGAGACTTTGAAGAATCCAGAGGGCGTCTATCGAGGTAGACGGGATCGAAACACCAGGATATACACAAGGAGCTATTCGAAAATTCTGGTTGGGGAACGGCTGATCGAGAAGACGAATTTGCGGATATTCGTTCGTGAAGAAAATGGCTTCGTGGCCACGGCATATTTCGCCGTAGCGGAGTTGCGTGGTTTGGGAGAGAGGATATGGCCTTCGTAATCGAACAGCGGTTGGAAGATGCACAGCACGAGTACGACCGGGAAGCGGATGTACTCTACGTTTCCTTCGGTCCCCCCAGACCGTGTGTTACCCTGGCCGTGGAGGACTGGCTTGCCATCCAGATTACTCCATCAGCAGAACAACTCTGCGGGCTTACAATTATCGGGTTTAAGCGCATCTTTTCCCGCATCCGCCCGGACCTCATTGAAAATCTCCCGGAACGAGTCGCCAAACTGAGGACGGCACGGCTTCTTGTCCAGTATTCGGACGGAACGGACACGCTAACCTTTCGGTTTGAGGAGGAGCAGCCGGCCTACTATGAGCGCTTTGGCGACAACATCTATCTGGAGAGATCATTGGTCGGAAGGGAGATCATCGGCTTCAAGATCACCCGCTACACGGAGCAGGGACAGCAGGCCATGGGAATGCTTCTTTCTTCGATGATCGAGGCGCTTTTTGCGGCGCCCGGAACTGCCCCCAGCCCAGCCGATGCCCTCACTCGAGCATTCCTGGAACACCTCGATATTCCCAGATTACTCTCACTCGCTGCTTGAAGTCTAACTCCTCTCTCCTAACCAAGTATCGGGGTTCGGTAGGGACGGAATTGCTCCATAGGACTTTCCCCAGGGGTGTAGTATAGTGGCGGCCAAAGCAGTGAAGGGGGAAATATGCGCCACTGGAAGAGAACGTGTTTTCTGCCGCTTGTATTTCTGCTCTTGATTTTGCCAGTCGCGGCTCAACGACCCGCCGCAGAGCAATTCACCATCCTACTCTCCAACGACGACGGCTATGACGCGCCGGGATTGCGGGCGCTCGTCGAAGCGCTCCGTCCAGTGGGAGAAATCATCGTTGCGGCTCCGGCGTACGAACAGAGCGGAATCGGTCACGCTCTCACTCTGCGCGCCCCGGTCTTGGTGAGTGAACGAAAGCAACCGAACGGGGTAACCTGGTACTCGATCGAGGGCCCCCCGGCGACGTGCGTCCGGCTGGCGGTGGAATCGCTGCTGCCGCGGCGGCCGGATGTGGTCATCAGCGGAATTAACCGGGGCGACAACCTGGGAATTACCGTCTACCACTCCGGCACACTCGGAGCGGCGCGCGAGGCCGCGATTGTGAACCTCCCTGCGATTGGCGTCTCCATTCGCGGCGACGATGCGGAGACCTATGCCGCGGCGGCCAGTTATATCCGAAATCTCGTCGAGCAACTTCGCGCCCGGCAGGCGCTCCGACCAGGACTGTTCCTGAACGTGAACGTTCCGGCGGGAACGCGCCGGGGCGTGCGCTTGACCCGCCTCAGCGTCAAGCCGCGCTACGATCGTTTTGAGAGACGGGTCAGCCCTACGGGTCGCTTGTACGTCTGGCCCTCGTTCGATCAGTTGGAAGACGATGCGGAAGGCACCGACGTATGGGCCTTTGTCCGCGGGTTCATCACCGTGACTCCAATGACGCTCGATGTCACTGCGAGCGAAACGAACGAGGCCTTGCGCACTTTGGAATCTTGGTCCCCAGCCGCTAGCCCCGCGCCGTAGCGCACGAGCTTCACCGTTCAGCGGGAGCGGCTTCGGCGGGAGGTGGAGGAGCCGCCTTGGGAGGCGGGATGTAGGACGACGGCAGCCTGGTGCGTTTCCAGCTCATCACGAGCATGGTCAGGGCTTGGGTTTCGCGGGGGCCAAAGTTGAAGTTGGGCATCAAGCTCTGCGGCGCCACGTCCTTGGGATTATGGAAGTGCGCGAGGTGCCAGCCAATCGACGACTGCTTTCCCGGCACACGCGCGTAGTCGTAATGCTCCGGCGATTGCTCGCCGACGTAGGTGAGGTCCGGGCCAAGCAGCGATCCTTGCCCGTTCACCTTGTGGCAGAGCACACAGCGCTTTTCCTGAACGATCTGCTTGGCGTAATTGATGTAGTCGGCGCCTTCCGTCTGCGCGTCGTAGCGGTGACAGATGTTGCAGTTGATCTGGAGGAGGGCTTTCGGTTCCTCAACCTGGTTGGCGCGGCCGATTTCGCCGGCCAGCAGAGGCTCCTCCCAGTGCAGCGCGCCCGTCGCGTGCGCGGACTCCACGTCCGTGGCAAAGCCTTGCCCGCCGTGGCAAATCGTACAGCCGTAGCCGGCGAGAGGATGTTTCCTCAGAATCCCCGGAGGATGGGCGCGATACGGGTTGGGGGCATCTTCCAGGCCCTCCCACTCCAGGCCGAGATGACAGGTGACGCACCGATCCACGCGATTAAGCTCCGCCACCCAGATCTGTTGAATGCCGCTGGGAATCTGCTGCGCCCGCTCGGCGCCAAACCGTCCGGTAATCAGGCCGCGGAACCCGGACTGGTATGTCTTCCACTCGGGACGGTAATAGTCCCAATAAATCCATCCTGTAACCAACAAGAGAATCGCGCCAAAGGCGTAGATCAGAGCGACATCGCGGTTTTTCGCTACCATCAAGTTCCTCTTATCCACTTCTAACTCACGGATGTCCCCAAAAATGGGTTCGCGGGACCGCTCCCTCACGGTCGCGGCTCGGATTAGAACTTCCTGGGCAAATCCGGCCAGGTCTCCCAGGGCCAGTAAAGTCCCCAGTAAGGGCCTCGCATATAGGTTCCGACAATGGTCAGGATTAAGATCGCCAGAACGATGATCAGAAAAACAATGTTTTGCCTCCAGCGATCGGAGCCAAACCAGATTCCCGCCGAGCGGACCGAACTGCGGTCCAGATACGGCCAGACCAGCAGCAAGCCGACGAGGATTCCCGGCACGATAATTCCGCCGACCAGTGCGCCGTTCAGCGTCAAGCCTCCGACGCGCACCGTGGTATCGGCCACCAGCTCCTGAAGCCACAGGAAATACCAGGGAGCTTTGGCGGGGTTCGAGGTGACGGCGGGATTGGCCGGTTCTTCCAGCGGCGCCTCCACAACAATGGTCATCAGCGACGCCAGGAGCACCGTGGCCAAGATCACGACCAGCAGCCGCAGCGTGAGAGAGGGGGAGGCTGGTGTCGCGTGCCGGTCCTCATCCACCAGCGCCGCCTCGACGTGGACGGTCCGGGTTCCGGCGATCCCGAGCAGGGAATAGGTCTTGCTCTTGATCGGCGGGGCCTTCTCCTGTTTCTGATCCAGGGCAAGCTGGTCCGCGCAGGCCAGTCCGCCGTCCTTTCGGATGCGCCACATGTGCCAGGCAAACAGCAGCAGCACCAGCATGGGAAGGAACACGCAGTGCAACACGTAGAAGCGGATGAGCGCCCCTTGCGCGATGGTGTTCCCGCCCAGCAGCAGGAACCGGGTCTGCTCCCCCACGACCGGGGCCGCCAAGGCGATGTTGGTCCCGACCGTGATGGCCCAGAAGGCCAGTTGGTCCCACGGCAGCAGATACCCGGTGAAGGAGAGCAGCAACGTGGAGAGCAGCAGCACCACCCCAATGATCCAGTTCAGGGGGCGGTTCTGATTGGCGGCCACGCCGTTCTTGTAGCCGCCGGTCAGGAACACCCGCACGGCGTGGAGGAACACCACCGCCACCATCAGGTGCGCCCCGATCCGGTGCAGTCCCCGGAGGAACCAGCCGAAGGCAACGGCGAATTCAATGTCCTTGATGGAAGCATAGGCCCGCTCGACCGAGGGAACGTAGAGGAACATCAGGACGACGCCGGTGACGGTCAAGATGCCGAACAGAATCGCCGAAGCCGTTCCCAGCCAGAAGGAATAGCGATAGCTCAGACTCCGGAACGTGATCTTTGATGGGAACCAGTGCAGCAGCAAGTTCCGAACAATCGAGTCGCCGGCTTCAAACTCGCTTTCCGGCTTCCACGTCCAGATTAACTTTTTCCAGATGGTTTTCTCGGCTGCCATTCGTTCTCCCTAAACCGTGAGGCGGAAATCTTGATTCACCGGCTCCATGAGGTTCACGATGAGCTGCCCGTCATCGGCGGCAACTTCCAGCCGGTACCATGCCAGAGGCGTCGGCGCTGGTCCCGCGTAAGGGGTGCCCTCGGCGTAGAATTTAGAGCCATGGCAGGGACAGTGAAACTCCCACCGTTCCTCCGTCAATTTCCCCCGAATCTCGACCTTCTGCGGCTGGTTGAGCTGGATCATCTTGACCGTACAACCGAGATGAGTGCAGACGCCCGAGATCGCGTAAAACATCTTCTGATTGCGGAAAATAAAGAGGCGTCGGTCCTCCAGAAACGTGACGCCCTCGGGGAACCGGTCGGGCGTTCCGACCTTGAACCGGAGGGACGGCTCATAGAGCACGTTCGGAACCAGCGCGCGCACCATCATCCAGGTTTGCCCCGCGATGGCCGTCAGCAGCGTGCCGAGACCGAGCCGGTCAAGAAACGACCGGCGCGTCTGCCCGCCCTCCCCTCCGGTGGTGTGAGGCTGACGGGCAGCGTCAGGAGACGGCTTGGTGGTCTTCATAGGAGAAAAACTCCATCGTCATGGCGTCGGTGGGACAACGGATGGCGCACAGGCCGCAGCGGATGCACTTTTCATCGTCCTTGATCATGGCCGAGAGCAGCTCGGGGCTGGCCCCTTGCAGCCCCGCCGATTCCAGAAGCTTGTCCTTGGTCTGCGGCTCCAGTCCCAATTGATCCAGGGGGACCAGCTTCAGGCAATCTTCCGGGCAGATGTCCACGCAGCGGTTACACAGGACGCACTTCTCGGGGTCGTAGATGGTCTGGATGTGGCAATAGAGGCATCGCGCGGCCTGGCGCTTCGCCTCCGGTTCCGTGTAGGCGACTTCCATTCGCCTCCGGTTCCGTGTAGGCGACTTCCA
>MEKR01000065.1 GCA_001767035.1 Acidobacteria bacterium RIFCSPLOWO2_02_FULL_61_28 | reverse complement strand
GGCCGGGGATGGTTGGGTTGCACGAGGTGGAAGGAGAGTTGTCCGAGCTGTACGGCGGACACCGGATTGACCTGCTCAACCCGAAATACTTGAACCGGCGAATCCGCGACCGGCTGCTCCGGGAAGCCGAGGTCCTGTTTGCAGAAGAAGGATGATCTGGCGCTCACGCAGATCAAGTCCCAGGCGACTGCTGGGCGCATTCGGGTGACGCAGCACGCAGCCCAGGAAATGGCCGAAGAGGAAGCCAGCCTGGACGAGGTCCTGGAGGCGATTCAGAATGCAGAAATTCTGGAATACTACGCGGAGCATCGGCGAGGGCCTTGTTGCCTGCTGAATGGCCGTACCAAGCAAGGTCGCTTTCTGCACGTTGTTTGCACGACGGCACAGCCCGTGCTGGTCTTGATCACCGTGTATGAACCCAAGCCGCCGAAATGGACGACTCCTGGAGTGAGGGGAGAAAAGCGATGAAATGCACGATTCTAGGTTGTCCTGGAGAATACGAAGATCGGACGGTTGTCCACACCGTGAAGCAGCAAGGAAACGTCGTGGTGATTGACCACGTGCCCGCCGAAGTTTGTTCCGTCTGCGGCGATGTCCTGCTGACGCCGGACACCATCCGGCGAATTGAAAAATTGCTGGACACAATGCCGCAACCCGCAAAGGCCGTCCCTCTCTACGAGTTCGCCTGAAGCGCATGCCCTCCAGGGCCAAGGGTACTGAGCCGGCAACGGCGCGGGTGAGTCGGTCGTCGCCGGGATTGGACTCATGAATACGATTGGCAAAGTAAAGCTTTCGAGTTCGGTAACTGTTAAGAAATACCGCGAGATGGAAAGAGCGCAGGATCGAAGTGGATTGTCTAAGTTTATCGATGAACGCCTGCGCGAGCGATACATCACGCCCGTTTTGACTGGCAAGAGAAATGGCTTTGCAATAATGGCTTGCAGTTGTCTTTTGATAGAAACTTTGGAAGCCTTTCACCAAGGATGGACGAACACAGAAGCGAAGCTTAAGAGGCAAGACATCCACGATCCATGCAAGCCCGCAAATCAGAGTCGCAATCGTGTCTCCTCAAGCGAAGTGGCTTTTTGCTACTTTTTTCAGCGCGAAGGGGGATTCGCGAAATTCCGACCATACGCGGAAGGTTTCTATCAGCACGTCCGATGTGGGATTCTGCACCAAGGGGAAACAACCGGCGGATGGCTCATTACCCGGTCTCAGAAGAAACCGCTGCTTGATGGAAAAACCATAAACGCTACGAAGTTTCTTACGGCCTTGAGTAAGTCGCTAGGGGACTACCAGGAATTGCTGGGCTCTTCTGACTGGGGAAGTGCGCCATGGAGGAGATTTCGTAAGAAGATGGATGTAGTAATCAAGAACTGCGATTGATGATTATCTACTTGAAACAAAAGGGGTTGCCTCAACCGCTTCGTGATTAGCGCAGAAGGCGTCTCGTTTTCCAAACCAACCAAGGAATTATGCGTCCGACTATCGGCAAAGAGCCGCTTTGATACGCCCGCCCGTCGTCCGTAAATGTCGATCCGATCTGCTCTTGGCTTGCGCCCTTCTGGCGCAATTCCAAGGAAAGCCGAAAGCTTCCCGGATTGGAGATTGCACCAAAAGCGATGTCAGAAGTCATTTGGCATCGAAGAAGAAACAGGAAATGCTCATAAAGGCTGTTTGCACCCCTTGCCAGGGGATCGGTGGTCATTCCATATTCGGACATGATTTTGGCGATGGCTGGCTTGGCCGCAATTTCGCCGAGGCGGCGGTCAGTTTTCTCCGCTAAACGGAGGAGTCCCTTTTCCGAAAAGTCAAATTCCGTCATAGCGCCATCTGTTGTCCTGAAGGCCCAATGCTGAAAGTCTTTGCATGATATGATTCTAGCATGAGCACGAAGACGCTGCTAACCAGCGAAGACCTCTGGAAGATCGTGGCCGATGGCAGCCGGCACATGTGCAGTGACCAGTGATGAGTGATGAGTGACGAGCAAGCTAGCGAATTGACGGGAGCCTGACATGACCCTTCTCGATGAACTCTGCCAACTCGCCGACCGGCATGGGGAAGCCTCCGAAAAAGAACGTCTGATCCTAAAAATGGCTATTTCTTTACTGGATCAGTTGGGAGACCCATATGGCACGCAGCCCCGGAGAGTGCTGTTTTCGTTTGACGAATACGGGCGCGTTCCCGGGCGCTGGGAACTGTCGAAGGGTCAACTGGTGTCATATTAGGCTCAGACCCCGCGAGCCAAGAGGTGACTGTGCACCGGCCGCTGGCAGGCACGCTGCCGTTCGCCATCCGTCGGCCCACCCGGTCAATAGTCAAAGACAATAAACCAGCGGGACTCGCCCGCCATGTAGAACCGCGCGATCCGACCGGCAATCTTGTCGGTGAGTGGCGGGCCGATGCCGACGACCTGGGGGTACCACTGCGCGTCTTTGCCGTCCAGGAGCTTCGTTGGGGGGGACCAACTATGGGGATTGCTCAGGTCGGGGTTGAAGGAGACGTAGACTCCCTCCTGCGGCCATTTGGGCGCGCAGCAGGAGCGGCTTAGCAACATCACATATTGGTTCAGGAACGTATTCCAGTGCAGCGCAGGGCCCCAAAAGGAATCGGTTTCAGACCGGTTCCAGGAAACGCGCGCCGGAAGGATCGCCGTGACGCGGCCACCCAGACCCGGCTCCCCCCAATTGTTATCTTGAAACTTCCATACCTGACCCACGGGACGCCTGCGGTCGTTGAAGGCCATCCGCGCCACCGCCACTCCCTGGCTCGAGAGCGGGCCGCTGTAGTTGGTGAAGTAAAAGTAGAAATGCTGGCGCCAGCGGTCGAGCAGCACGGTGAAGTCTCCATGTCCTCCCGCGAAGATGCCGTTTCGCGCGTTGCAGTCCGCGGAGTAGCCGGACTCCAGAATGATGCCGAGGTCGCTGAAAGAAAACCCGCCGTCGGTGGACACCAACGCGCCGATCGCCGGGACCGCGAGCGGATTACAGGCCCATCGTTCGTGGTGATACCAGGCGTACAGGGTGCCATCCTCGTCTACCCAGGTGGACTCGATCCACAGCGGGACGCGGGAAATATTCTTGAGAAGAACGCCCTTGGCCTTCAAGGTTTCCGATTGCCGCGTCCCCTGAGCCATCAGGGGCAGCCCCAGGGACTGGAACATGACGAATTTCCCGTCTTTCCAATGCACCGGACTGTTGGAATCGGAAATGCCGGGCAATACGATCGGCTCGGCAGGCCGCAGCGTGGCGCGCTGGGCCAATGCCGCCGTTCCGGTTATCAGAAGGAACAGAACCGCGAGCCGGATCCAATAGGAACTATTGCGAAATCGCATCATTATCTCCTTGCGCCTTATGGAAGCGGAAAGAAACACCACTCCCCCCCTAGCTCCTTTAGCTTAGAACCCGCCGGAGCTTGGAAAGTTTCCCAAAAAATGGAGTTGCGCCGATCGCGCTGTTCCCGCACCCCAAGGAATATGCCCCGACGGTTGCCGGGCCGCTGAGGGCCATGCTAGAGTTGTATATTCATGACGGAAAACTGATCGGCCGCCCGCCCATGAAAGCGATTCAGTGAAGCGCGCCAGACTTTCTGTGCCACTGAGCTGTGCCCACTGAGAACCGAACCGCGATGGAACAGGGAAGAAAAATCGGAGTCGTGTTGTTTCAATTGGGCGGTCCGGACTCGCTCGAAGCGGTGGAGCCGTTTCTCTACAACCTGTTCTTGGATCCGGACATCATTGATTTTCCGTTCGCCAAGCTGGCGCGTCCGACGCTGGCCCGCCTGATCGCATCCACCCGGAGCAAGAAGGTCAAGAAGGGTTACGCCGCCCTGGGGGGGAAGTCTCCGATTGTCGAGTGGACCGCCCGGCAGGCCCGCGCGCTCGAACTGGCCTTGCAACCGTCGCTCGACGCCCGGGTGGTGGTGGCCATGCGCTATTGGCATCCCTTCACCGCCGAAGCCCTCCAGGAACTGGAGAAAGACTCCTGCGACGAATTGGTCTTGCTGCCTCTCTATCCCCAGTACTCGAAAACCACCACCGGCAGCAGCTTGAACGAATGGAACCGGCGCTTTCCGGCTTCCGGCCTGTCGCGGGTTCCGGTGAAGATCGTCCGGGAGTTCTACAACCATCCGAGCTACGTCGCCGCGCTGGTCGAACAGATCGAGGGCGCGCTGAAGCGATTCGCCTCCCCCTCGGAGACGCACCTGGTTTTCAGCGCGCATGGGGTCCCCGTTGCCGTCATTCGAGAGGGAGACCCCTATCAAACCCAGGTGGAGGAAACCACGCGCCTCATCCTGGAGCGGGGCCGCTGGGGCTTGCCCCACACGGTTTGCTACCAGAGCAAGGTCGGCTCGGGGCGCTGGTTGCAGCCTTCCATCCATGAGGCCGTGGAGCGGCTGGGCGCGCAGGGCGTCCGGGGAGTCCTGGTGGTCCCGGTCTCGTTTGTCTCCGATCACATCGAGACGCTCCATGAAATTAACCAGGACGTGCGGAAAGAGGCTGCGCAGGCCGGAGTCCGGCAGTTTGAGATGATGGCGGGACTCAACGATTCGCCGCGCTTTATCCGCGCGCTGGCCGATTTGGTCCTGGAAGCGGTGGGCGCGGGGATTCCGAAATGAGGCGGCCCTTTTCGGCGTTGACACCCGTTTCGGCGCTGTGTTAGAAATCATTGTTTCTACTCTGGTTCGGATTCTTCACTGAGCGAGTCTCCCGCAGGGTTGCATGGCAGACGAAAAAAAGGACGAACAAGCCAAACCGAGTCCGGCTGCGCCGGCAGGAGGAGCCTCCAAAGAGGCCCCCGCCAAGGCGGCGCACGCGGCTCCGGCAGCCCCGGCCGGGCCGGCCGGAGAACCCTGGAGCGGGGAACTCGTGGACGCCCTGCGGAAAGCCTTCCCCGGCGTTTCCATCGAGGCCTTTACGTTTCGCGGGCAGAATTACCTGATCCTGCCGAAAGAGAATATTCTTCCGGTGACGAAACACCTCAAGTCCGAGTACAACTTCAATATGCTCGCGGACCTGACGGCCGTGGATTATCCGAAGCGGGAGAAGCGGTTCGAAGTGATTTATGAGCTTTACTCCTTTCCCCGCAACGAACGACTGCGCCTGAAAGTCCCGCTGGGGGACGGCGAGACCATCGAGAGCGTGGTCCCGGTCTGGGGGGCGGCGAATTGGCTCGAGCGCGAGGTCTTCGATATGTTCGGGATTCGCTTCGAGCATCACCCCAACCTCCGCCGGATTCTTCTGCCGGACGAGTGGCAGGGACATCCCTTGCGGAAGGATTACGGCATCCTCCAGCAGGACACCCGGTGGGTCCAGGAAAATCTGCACATCGAGAGCGGACAATGATCGAGACCGCCCCCCAGGCCACGTTCTTAGACGCCAACGAGATTGTGATCAACATGGGGCCCCAGCACCCGGCGACGCACGGGGTCCTGCGGGTGATCCTGAAACTTGACGGCGAGAAGGTGCTCGGAAGCGAGTGCGTCATCGGGTATCTGCACCGGGGGGTCGAAAAGATCGCGGAACATCGGACCTACGGGCAGTTTGCTCCCTACGTGGACCGCATGGACTACGTCGCCGCGGTTTCGAACGGCCTCGGTTACTGCGAAGCGGTCGAGAAGCTGCTCGGCGTCGAGGCTCCCCCGCGCGCCAAGTACGTGCGGACCATCCTGACGGAACTCAACCGCATTGCGAGCCACCTGCTCTGGTTGGGCACCCATGCCCTCGACCTGGGCGCCATCACCCCGCTCTTTTACTGCTTCCGCGAGCGGGAGGAGATTCTGAAGATTTTCGAGGCCTATTGCGGCGCGCGCCTCACTACGCACGCCTTCCGGATCGGCGGGCTGCAATATGAGCTTTATGACGGTTTCGAAGAGCAGGTGAAAGCGTTCTGCGACTTTTGCCCGGGCAAGATTGATGAATACGAGACGTTGCTCACCCACAACCGCATCTGGCTCGAGCGGACCAAGGCCGTCGGGATTTTGACGGCCGAGCAGGCCATTGACCTCGGGGTAACCGGTCCTGTGCTGCGCGCCAGCGGCGTCAAGTGGGACATCCGCAAGGCCAAGCCCTACGCCGCCTACGAAGAATTTGAATTTGACATCCCCACGGGAACGAACGGCGACACGTACGATCGCTACCTGGTCCGGATCGAGGAGATGCGCCAGGCCCTGCGCATCATTCGCCAGGCGGTGGGCCGCATCCCGACCGGTCCCATCATGGCCAAAGTCCCGAAGGTGATCAAGCCGGCCGTCGGGGAGATCTATCATTCGATTGAGGCCCCCAAGGGCGAGCTGGGCTATCTGGTGGTCAGCGACGGCAGCACGCAGCCCTATCG
>MEKR01000064.1 GCA_001767035.1 Acidobacteria bacterium RIFCSPLOWO2_02_FULL_61_28 | reverse complement strand
AACTCGCTCGAGGACATTGAGCCGTTTCTGCTCAATATCCGCGGCGGCCGCGCGTTCCCGCCGCATCTGGTCGCAGAAATCCGGGACCGCTACCGGCAGATCGGGGGGCGCTCGCCGCTGCTGGAGATTTCGCGCCGCCAGGCTCAGGCGCTCGAAGAGGCGCTTCCGGCGGATGGACGGCGGTTTCGGGTGTACCTGGGGATGCGGAACTGGCATCCGTTCATCCGCGACACGGTGGCGGAGATGGCTCGCGACGGCGTCGGCCGGGCGCTGGCGCTGTGTCTGGCGCCGCAGAACTCGCGCATGAGCGTCGGCCTCTATTTCCAGCGGGTCCGCGAGACCCTGCGCGAAGTCCCGGCGGAATTCCCCGTCTCCTTCGTCGAAAGCTGGCACCGGGAGCCGCTGCTGATCGAGGCCTTTGCCGAAAAAACGCGGGAGGCCCTGGCGGCCTTTCCCGGTGAGCGGGAGCAGCCGCCTGTGGTAAGCCCGCCCCGAGCGCAGTCGAGGGGCGGAGTCGAACCGCCGGCGGTGATCTTTACGGCGCACAGCTTGCCGGAAAAGATTTTGGCCGACGGGGACCCTTACGACCACGAAGTGCGCGCGACGGCCGCGGCGGTCGCCGAGCGCTGCGGCTTGACCGGGTGGCGGTTTGCGTATCAAAGCCAGGGCGCGACCGCAGAAGTGTGGCTTGGCCCGACCGTCGAGTCGCTTCTCGAAGAGCTGTCCCGCGACGGCCGCCAGCGCGTGCTGCTGGTCCCGATCGGATTTGTTTCCGACCACGTAGAAATCCTCTGGGACATTGACATCGCCTTCCGGAAGTTCGCCGAGGCGCGCGGAATCCTGCTGCGCCGCACCGAGTCTTTGAACGACAGTCCGGCGTTCATCCGCGCTCTGGCGTCGGTGGTCGAGCAGCATCTTGCCGACAGAAGAGCAAGTGAACCGCGGAGCACCGCGTGAGTTTCATGGAATATTATGATGATCGCTTTCCCCGTCAGGGCATGGCTTTAGCCATGCCGAGGAGACGCATCCTTCCCGGCGGGCTTTAGCCCCTGAGGTTTGTCCCTCAGCGGCTGAAGCCGCGAGGAAGAGGATTTCATTTTAGGCGCTTTACGGCACGACTGAAGTCGTGCCCTGACGAAGCTGCGTTGCGTGTTATTTTTACATTTTTCACAAATCCGTAGGTGAAGGACACCTTGCATCGAGTGGTGATCGTCGGGGGTGGAATCTCGGGCCTTTCGGCCGCGTACTTTCTGGAGAAATACGCCGCCCAGGCGGGAGTCGAGATGGCGATTGACCTGTTGGAGGCCCGCAGCCGCCTGGGAGGCGTCATCCTCACCGAGCGGGTGGAGGGCTGCCTCCTGGAAGGCGGCCCCGATTCGTTCCTTGCGCTCAAGCCGGCGGGGCTTGAACTCTGCCGCGAATTGGGGTTGTCGGACCATGTGGTTCCCAGCAACGACGACCGCCGGAAAACCTTCGTCCTGCGCGACGGGCGCTTGCGGAAACTCCCCGACGGGCTGATGTTCGTCGTGCCGAGCCGGGTCTGGCCGCTCTTTGGAAACGACCTCTTCTCGCTCGGCGGAAAGCTGCGCCTCGCGGCTGCGCCGTTGCTTGCGCCGCCGCGCCCCAATGGCCAGGACGTTGGCCAGGACGTTTCTGTGGCGGAGTTCATCCGGCAGCGGCTCGGAGGCGAAGTCCTGGAGCGGCTGGCGGAACCGCTGCTGGCCGCTGTCTACGGCGCCGACGTGGATTCGCTCAGCGCCCGCGCGGTCTTGCCGCAGCTTCTGGCTCTCGAAGAGAAACACGGCAGCCTTTGGCGCGGCTTTCGCGCCGCGCGGAACGCGGCGCCGGGCGACGGAAAATCGAAGCCCAAAGGGAGCCTGTTCCTGACTCTCCGCAACGGCATCGGCGAACTCATCGCCACTCTTCAAGAGAAGTTGCAAACGACCACCGTGCGGCCGCACACCGAAGCCGCCACGGTCCGCCGCCGGCCGGAGAAAACAGCTTTTTGCGTCGAGTCGCGGAACCTTCAGAGTTTGGGTTCTGGGCGGCGGGCCACCCAAACCGACGCGGCGGCGCTCATTGTGGCGACCCCGGCCCATGCAGCGGCGAAACTCCTGCGCGCCCTCGATCCCCGGCTGGCAGGAGAGTTAGCGGCGATCCGGTACAACTGTTCCGTCACTGTCTCATTCGGTTTCGAGAAGGCCGTGCTTCCAAAGGAACTCGACGGGTTTGGATTCATCGTGCCGCGCAGCGAGCGAAAAAAGCTGGTGGCCTGCACCTGGGTCTCAACGAAGTTTCCCTTTCGCAGCCCGCCGGACCAGCTTCTGGTGCGTTGCTTTCTGGGAGGCGCGCGCGACCCGGCAGTCCAGGACGAAGCGGACCACCGGCTGGTTGAGATGGCGCTCGATGAGCTGGGCGAAATCCTGGGCCGCCGTCCGACGCCGGCCTTCCACCGCATCTATCGCTGGGACCGCTGTATGCCGCAATATGCGGTCGGGCATTTGAACCGGCTGGAGGAGATCACGGCCCGGCTCGCGGGGCATCCCGGCCTTTTTCTCGCCGGCAACGGCTACCGCGGCGTGGGAATCCCCGACTGCATCCAGTCGGCCTCGACCGCCGCGATGGCCGCCGTGCGCTACGTCCAGTCGCAATCCGAGCCGCGCGCGCCTGCCCTCAGCGAAGCCGAAGGGTAAGCAAGCAGCCAGACGAGCAGTGACAAGTAACGAGTGACGAGCCGGAATCAACCGCAGAGGGCGCAGAGAACGCAGAGGGCTTTGTTTTGGTTCTTTCTTTCCGTGTCCTCTGCGTCCTCCGCGGTTTATCTTTCTGCAAAATCGCGCTTCCCGAGGGATCGTGCTGTGAGCGTACTTGAACTCTACCGGCGTCGTCTGGACGCCTGGGAAGCGCGGCTGGCGTCGCGCGATACCAACCGCGTTGTCCGGCCTTTCGACTGGGGCCTCGAGTGGAGCCGCGATTGGCCGGTCTCCGCGCACGTCGCCCGCGACGGCTGCGATCCGGGCGCAACCCTCTGCCGGCTCGGCGAGGACGCCACGCAGGAGAGCGAGCAGTTTTTCAGCTACCAGACCCCCACGGATTTTCAACTGACCGGGAACACGCTGCGCTTCACCTCCGCCGTCTCGACTCCCTGCGCCGAAAACAACACGGTGTCGGCCTTGCTGTTTCCCGCGCCGGGGACGAGCCGGAGCGCCGTGGTCGTCCTGCCGCAGTGGAACTCGACGCTTCCCCAGTACGTCGCGCTCTGCCGCCTGATCCGCCTGATGGGTATATCAGCGTTGCGGTTGAGCCTTCCCTACCATGACGCCCGGATGCCGCCCGAACTCGAGCGCGCCGATTACGCGGTTTCGGCCAACGTGGCCCGGACGGTGGACGCGACGCGGCAGGCCGTCATTGACGCCCGCTCGTGTCTCGACTGGCTGGAAGCCTGCGGCTACCGCAAGTTCGGGATTGTCGGGACCAGTCTAGGCTCCTGCTACGCTTTCCTGACCAGCGCCCACGACGCGCGCCTCGAAGTGAACGTCTACAACCTCTTCTCGCTTTATTTCGCCGATGTCGTCTGGAACGGCCTGACCACGCGCCACGTCCGGCAGGGGATGGACGGGCGGATCGAACTCGACCAATTGCAACAGGCGTGGAAACCGATCACGCCGCAGAGTTATCTCGACCGCTATGCGCGGCAGCCGAAGAAATCGCTCTTCATCCACACGGCGTACGACACCACGTTTCTGCCCGAGTATTCCGAACCGATGCTCGAGGAGCTGCGGCGGCGGGGCGCGCATCTCGAGGACGTGCGCCTGCCCTGCGGCCATTACACGCTGGGCCAGCCCCCGTTTCAGTTCCTCGACGGGTATCACATCTGCACGTTCCTGGCACGCGGGCTGGGAACACTGTAGGGCTTGGACAGGATTGCTCGCCGCGCGCAGGCATCGCTCACTTTTTAATCAGAGCCGCGACCGATTCGACTACGCTCAGGGCAGGCCGTGAGGGCGCGGGCATAGTTGTTGATGGCACGCAGGCATAAGTCCGATATAATGAACCGGGGTACCCGAAATGGGGCTTTTCTTCGTAAAAGGGGCGCTGACGGGGCCAACAGGACGCAAGGAGGAAACCGAGTTTCTGGTGGATACGGGTGCGACCCTGCTCGTGGTCCCTCGGCCAATGGCCGAACGGTTGGCGCTGATACCGGGTCGTTCGCACCGCGTCATGATCGCAGGGGGACAGCACGAAGTTTGGCCGGTGGCCGAAGTCCGCCTCACCCTGGACGGAGAGGAGACCACCACGCCTTGCTTCATTGCGCCCGCCGGTCCTCCGCTGCTCGGCGCGGTGGCCTTGGAGAGCCTTTTTCTGGCCGTTGATCCTGTAGCGAAGCGCCTGATTCCCGTCGAAGGCTTTGTCGGGTGATTTCTGTTACGCAAGCAGCGTAACGCATCGTGCGTAATTTTGCCCGTTCGGTGCCTTCGTTCCGGACTGCGTGCGGGCAACGGTTCGCTATGATTCGTTTCGCCCCCAGCACTGGAGTCGGATCGCTCCCTCCGCGCTACGCCATCTGACTCGCCATCTGACTCAATGGCCGTCCGAAGTACACGCTGCGGGGGGTCTGGTCGTCCCATCCGACATTGAGGTGGGCCACGGACCACTTCGCCACCTTCCGCGGCTCGAACACCGGCTTGCCCAGAAACGGCGTCGAGAGGCAGTACACCCCTTCGTGCGTAGATAACCAGATCAGGTTGCGGTCCCATTCCACGAAGACATTTTCGGTCGTCCCCCGCCGCCAGGTGCTGAACTGTTCGATCTCCCCGTCGCGCGGCGGCACGAACCAGGCAACCTCGCGCGGCTCGGTGGGGTCGGAAATGTCGTAGATGCGAAGGCCGGCGTTGAAGTAGGTGAAGGCGACGAAATCGGGCCGCATGGTTCCCGGCGCCAACCACGACTGCATGTTGTGCGAGCTGAACCGGCCGCGCGCCTGGCAGAAGTCGGCAAAGGGAGCGTTGGGCGGCGCCGCCGGCCGCGGGAAGATTCCGACGAGCTTCGGATTCCGCTTGTCCTTCACGTCAATCACGTAGCTGGTGTGCCACGGCTCCCGGCAGTCCGCTTCGAGCGACTCGAAGACGCCGATCACCAGGTTTTGCAAGCGCGGGCGGGACGCGTCGGCCAGGACGGGATAGCAGGTATGGTAGGGAATGCCGCCCATGTTTTCCAGGGGATGGGCGAACTTGCCCCAGACCTTGGGCTTGGTGATGTCGGTCAAATCGTGGACGTACATCCCGAAGATTCCGAAGCCGCCATAGCCGACCGTTCCGCCGTTTTCCACTCGAACCGGAACGGTGCAGGCGCCGTGGTTGGAAGTCCAGGAGGACTGGTCGCCGGCGAAGGGGTACTTCCGGTACTCGGCTTCTTCGCTCAAAAGCTGGCCGGGCACCCACCACCGGGAGACTTCCTTGACCCGCGCCGGGTCGGAGACGTCCACGATCATGAGCGCGTTGCTGTAGGGGCGCTCGCTGCTTTCCATGCGGAGCTGGTCGTCCCAGCCGCAATCGAGATAGGCGTACTTGCCGCCGTCGTAGAAATTCATGTGCGTGCCGCTGCCCCGCTCGCCGGTGCTGAATTCCTGGAGCAGCGCGACCTTGGAGGGATCGGTGGCATCGTAGGTGCGGATGCCCCGCAGTCCTCTGTAGCTGGTGGACTGCTCCGTAAACTCTTTGTGATACTTGCCGCGCGGATACTGCGGAGTAGGGGCGGTGAGCGGCGACCCGGCTGACGCCAGCATGATCCATTTCTTGAGCTGCTGGTTGTAGGCGACGTTGGCGCCGCCTTGGTATACGCCCTTGCCGAACACGACGGGCTTGCGAGCGTCGCTGATGTCGAACAAGCCCCCGCCGCCGGTGAGCAGGCGTTGCGGACCCCGCGCCCAGAGCGAGGTCAGCGGCTCGCCGCCGCTCGTCACCACGCCGGGCAGGTGGGCGTGAATCTCCATGTTGTGGATGTACTGGTTGCGGTCGAGAGAGCCGAGCGCGCCCAGCGGCAGACGCAAAGGGACCGCGCCCCCCTCCGGCGTCGTGCCGTGAACCTGCGCGGAAAGAATCTTAGCGAAGCCGGCGCCACCGGCAACCAGCACAGCATCGGATGCTTTCCGGAGAAGCTCTCTTCGGGTCAGGCCGTTGATTCTCATACGTCACCTCCTGTGCGGGTTGTTGCTCTTGGCAAACTGGCCACATTAGACGCCTAGAAGAAATCGCTGTCAAGTTCCGAATTGCGCGTGTCGCAGCAAAGCGATAAGTTCCTGATGCAGCAAAGTAGAAAGTTCCTATTGGAAACCGGCAAACTGGCGGGATGGAACAACAGG
>MEKR01000063.1 GCA_001767035.1 Acidobacteria bacterium RIFCSPLOWO2_02_FULL_61_28 | reverse complement strand
GTCCCTTAAGCAGGTCGGGTGGGCGGTTTTCAGTAAGCTGGCGAGCTATGGTGAGGGCTTCGACCGAGTTGCGGGGTTGTTTCCACAGGTTGACGCAATTGACCCGCTCGCTGGGCTTTTTATCGCTACTTTTGCGCTTGCGGGCAACCATCAGCACTTCCGAGAGGTCTGTGTTTTCGGAAAAGTTCCAATGGTCTGGTTCGTGGGACACCATGAGCCATTCCAGGTGATAGTTTTCATTGAAGAGGTCACGGGTCTTCTGCCAAGCCACTCCGGACAAGAGCGCGCGAGGCAGTACGAGGGCAATTCGGCCTCCCTCTTTCAAATACTTGTCGGCAAGTGCGATGAAAACGCTCCCCAATCCGGCGGTGATACTGGCGGGAAGGTCTTGCCGACTGACCACGCTCTTTAACTTCCGCTGCATCGCCTCGCGTTCCTGGTCCGGCAAATTCCCAAACAGGAGATTCCCCCCGACGCTGCGGGTAAAGGGCGGGTTCATGACGCAAAGGTCTAATGCCGGCAGGGGCACCTGATGAATTCTGTCTCCCGACTTTGCCGGCACGCGCTGGGGCAAGGTAGCCTGCTCAGAAAAACTGGCCTGAACTGCTATCGTCCGACTCTCTAAATATTCCAGACTGCCCAGTTTGCCCTGGCTCCCGCCCAGAGGAAGGCAATGGAGTTTCGTGTTTTCAAATTGGATTTCGGAGGAGCGGAGCATCAGCGTGGAGGCCGTCAAATGAAGGGCGGACATCAGCACGTCGAGACCCCACAGCACGTCTTCCATCAGAACACGCTGCAGATTATCGAACTGTGGTTTTGTTTCCTGTTTGACGCAATCCCGAGTGTGATTGTCCACAACCACATCCGCAGCCGCCATCAGCAGCGTTCCGGTACCACAGGCAAGATCGGCGATCCGCAGATCTCGCAATGCTTTCAGGTCTGACCAGTCATTCCGCCAGTTCTCCGGGTGCAGCGCGACTTTGAGGAGCAGAACCGCGGCGGGGACGGATGTGTAATAAGCTCCCAGGTATTTCGCTTCGGCAAGAAGGCGGTGGTAAAGACGCCCGGCGAGATCGTGTCGCAAGGAGGCCCGCCACCCCACCACCATGCTCGCTTTTTCCGCCAGACCCCGGAGTGCTTTTACAGCATCCACGTCCGAAGTGATGCTGATAAGCAGTTTGCGGGCGACGTGGAAGATGGGGAAGTAATTGATCTCATCCAGAATATAGTGCCAATGATCGGACAGAGTACCGATCAGGACTTCCTCCTTTCGGAAGACATCTAGATTCCTAACTCTCTTATCCTTCTGTGCCAGGACCTCCTGGAACATCATGGCATTCACCAGGACCAGCCCTGCAATCCTGCTGATGGCAGATGCCTGGCGGGGGTCCATCTTGGACGTCGCCCTTTCTTCCTCCTCGCCGGGTTTTGCCTTCTTCTTTGGGAGTTCGCGGATTTCTAGAACCGCTGCGAAACGCTTTATCGTGGCAGGTTGAATATTCAAAGAACTCAAGAAGACGCCGATGGCGTTGTCCAATGCCTTAGCGGCTCGTTCGAGCACATCGTCTTTGAGCAGTTGTTCATAGGCCCTCCGCAATTCCTCCACCAGCGCGTTCAGATCGCCCTGATTAAACCGAACAAACTCTATTTGCTTCTCGGGCTGTTCAGGGAAGGCAAACTGTGCCTGTGTCGCCTCGCTTTCCGTAACGACCGCAAATTCCAAGGTGGTTTCTGACAATGATTTCTTTAATTCCACGACATTCCGACCGAGGTTGCGTAGTTGGGCGGGATAGATGAGAGCCATTGCAATATGGGCAATCCCCTCCTCTACTCGCCGGAGCGCTGACTGACCGGCCTTTGCCCTTGCTCCACGAGAGGCAATTTCCCCCTCGATCACCAGCCGAAGTCCTTGGTAATCCACGAGTACGTCTGGCATCCGCCGAGCAGCAAAAGGGTCCTTGAGAATTCGTTCGGGGGCCACGATCATAACCCGTTCCTGTACCCGCTCCTGTAAAAGTTGGGCAATAAGAACATTAAGAACCTCTTGCCGAACGGGGGAATCTGGACCGCGGGGGTTCGTTTCTCCTTCCCCGCTGGCCTGGGCAATTTCGGGGAAGAGCGACCCCATGTGATTTCCGATTGTCCGGTGTGAGTTTCGCGGCATGATGGATTTCGTTTTTAACACATCTTCCCTATCACAATCAAAAGTCTTGCGGGCCAGGCGGCGTCAAATGAGGATAGCGACGTTATTGGTTGCTCTTCAGCAGTTGCGTAGCGTGTTTCAAAACGGCGTCGGTGACCAGGCTGCCGCTCAACATGCGCGCCAGTTCGGTCACGCGCTCGCGTCCTTCCAGGTACTCAGCCCGCGTGACGGTCCGCCCGTTCTGCTCGACTTTTTCCACGCGGAAGTGGTGATGAGCGAAGCTCGCGATCTGCGGCAGGTGCGTGACGCAAAGGACCTGGCGGCGCTGCCCGAGCGCGCGCAGCTTGCGCCCCACGGTTTCGGCGGCGCGGCCTCCGATCCCGGAGTCCACTTCGTCAAAGACCAGAGTGTGGTCGGCCGAGCCGGAACTTTGCCGGGCGTCGGTGACGGTTTCGAGCGCCAGCATGATGCGCGAGAGTTCCCCGCCCGAGGCAATGCGCGCGAGCGGCCGCAGCGGTTCGCCGGGGTTCGGTGAAATCTGGAACTCCACCTCGTCTATGCCGGAGCCGCGCCAGGCGCCAGAAGAGGGCGGCGTGGACGAAACTGTCAGGCGGGCCTCGAACACCGTTCCCTGCATCGCCAGTTCCTGCAACTCGCTCTCGACCGCGCGCTTCAATTCCTTGGCGGCGCGCGCGCGGCGGCGGGAGAGTTCGCGCGCCACAGTTTCAAAGGCCGACGCCGCTTCCGCAACTTCGCGTTCGATGGTTCGGGTCGCTTCTTCGTCGGACTCGGCGGCGCGGAGATGCCCGCTCACTTCCTCGAAATACCGCAGCACGTCGTCGAGCGTAGGACCGTACTTGCGCTTGAGCCGGTCGAGCAGGGCCAGGCGGTTCTCGACCTCTTCGAGCCGCCCGGGGCTTGCATCGAGCCGCGACAGGTGGTCCCGCACCGACAGCGCCGCGTCCTCAATCGAGACCTTGGCCGAAAGCAACGCTTCGGCCAGCGGCGGGAGCGCCGCATCGTAAGGCGATACGTCGTCCAAGTTTTTTTTCGCGGAGGAGAGCGCGGCCACGGCGGAGTTCGCCGAATCGTAGAGCAAGTCGTAGCAGGCCGAGAGGCGCGCCTCGATGCGAGCGGCATGAGCAAGGCGGAGCTTTTCCGCTTCTAACCGCGCATCTTCTAATCGAGCATCCTCTCGCGCACCGTCTCGCGCATCCTCTTTCGAACCCTGGCCCGGCGTGATCGCGGCCTCCTCGATCTCGCGCTTTTGGAACTGCCAGAGGTCCATCTGCCGGAGCCGCTCCTGGCGGCGGCGGGTCAGGTCTTCTTGTTTTGCGCGCAGCTCCTTCCACCGCTCGAACCGCTCGCGCACCTGCGCTGCCGGTGCGCCGAGGCCCCCAAAACGGTCGAGCGTCTGCAACTGCGCGCTCGGCGAAAACAGTTCCTGCTGCTCGTTCTGCCCGTGGACTTCCGCGAGACAGGGCGCGATCGTTTTCGCCAGTCCGACCGTCGCAGGCTGATTGTTGATGAACACGCGCGACCTGCCGCCCGGCAGAATGTCCCGTTGCACGACCAGGTCTTCTCCTGCGGGGCCTTCGGGCGTTTCGATGCCGCTCTCGGCGAGAGTGGCAAGCAGGCGCGTCCATCGTGTGGACTCGTTGCGGGACGAGGGAGACGCTGACCCTCCTACGCCAAGGCTTCGGAGAGCAGGGGGCGAGAAGACGCCGGTGATTCGCGCCCGATCCGCGCCGCTGCGGATGATCCCGGCTAATGCCGGGACTTTCTCTCCCAAGAGCAACTCGAGCGCATCCACGACAATGGACTTCCCGCTGCCGGTTTCCCCGGTCAGCAGATTGAAGCCGGGCCGGAACTCGAGGTCCAGCGAATCAATCAGCGCGTAGTTTTCGATGTGTAGATGTTGCAACATGGGCGGTGAAACAACAGTGAAAAGTGATCAGTGACGAGTGATCAGAAAGAAATCCGAAGAACAATCATCCCACCTGCGCCACCCCGCCTGCTGATGACATTTTCAGAATTCCTGTATAGGCTCAGGATGGTGTCATTCTGAGCGCAGCGAAGAATCTGCTTTTTCCGTTGGATTTCGATCCCCGGTAAAAAGCAGATTCTTCGGTCCCCGGCAAGCCGGGGCCCTCAGAATGACGTCATCGGCGGCAAGCGCGCTATACAGCAACCGTGAAACCGCAGTAGACCTTTTCACTCGTCACTCGTCACTGCTTTTCTTCGGTGGTTTGCTGTCGCTCTTCTTGAGCAGCTTCCAGAGGGCATACGCGGCCCCGCCGCCGAGCAGCACCATCGAGGCTTTTTTCGCTTTCCTGCTGACTTTGACCGGTTCGGCGGCGAGGGCGGGGCGCACCCAGCGGCTCAGCGGGAAGTAGCTCTCGCTCGAGCAACTGGGGCAGCGCGGCTCGTCAAACACCGTGTCGCAGTCCAGGCAAAGACGCGCGTTCTGGAGCGGAATGGACATGGCCGTGTGGACGCCGTTCGGCGCAAAGGAAATTATAGCAGGAAGTCAGTATCCGAGCCGCGCCGGAACCGCTTCGCGCCCGAAATAGAAGGACTGGCAAACCCCGGTTGAAATCGCTACACTGGACGCGTGGAGTTCGAGTGGAATCCGAGGAAAGCGGCAGAAAATCTTCGCACGCACAAGGTATCGTTTAATGAGGCCGCTACCGTGTTTGGCGATTCCCTCAGCGCCACGGCCTCTGACCCGGAGCACTCCGTCGAGGAGCGGCGATACATCACAATCGGGGTGTCGAATCGCGGCCGCTTGCTGATGGTCGCCCACGCGGAATACCGCGAACGAATTCGGATCATCAGTGCTCGAACGCTGACCCGAAGTGAGAGAAAAGCCTATGAAGAAACGCAAAAGTAAGACGAGCGACGAGTTACGCCCGGAATACGATCTGCGCCAGTTGCTCCAGGGAGCGGTGCGCGGCAAGTACGCGAAACATTACCATGCCGGCACCAATCTCGTTCTGCTCGACCCGGAGGTCCGAAGGGCCTTTCGCAATGAGAGAGCGGTGAATGACGCCTTACGCTTGGTGATTCAGTTGCGCCGGATTGGGACTGGCCGGACTGGAACTGGATAGCTTGGAAGTGGAAGCGCGCGCGTCACCTGAGGACCTGATCCACCCTTCGATCGCAGCCGAATCCGGCTTTGCAGCCGCGAGATGGAGCGTCCACCTAACCAGTGCGCCCCCCAAGCTCAGCCGCGAGTGCGACTCTTCGGCCCGGCAGGGCCGGCCCGTGAATAGCCGCAGGTTTTAACCTGCGGAAAGCGAACCCAACGGGGGGAAATTCAACCCCGCAAGGGGTTGACCGGCAGGGGGGATGGTCCGGCCCCTTCGGGGCCGGGAGCATTTTTGTGAATCGGTTTCCGTCCCGCTCAGCGGGACGGCTATTCATGGTGTTGCCCTTCAGGCAACCACGATCGCGGGGCGGGGTGGTTTGCATCCGAGCCGCGCGTGTGAGGGAGCGGTCGTTTGAATCCGAGCCCCGACCGCAAGGGAGGGGTGGTTCTCTTCCCACCGAACGGATAAACCACCGCTCCCTCACGGCCTGCCCTGAGCGCAGCCGAAGGGAGCGAAGTCGAGGGGAGCTGCACTTCCACCACAACAGCTTTCTGCCCCGAAACATCTCTCGATCCGGTATAATTGCCCCGGCAGTAGCGGCCTCGACTTATGCTGGCCGGGTGTGGGTTTATCCAGGTCAGCTTAAATAGAAGTTAGGCGGCGTAGCAAAGTACCTATGCCGCACGGAGAACCTTACGGAGATCCCTGATGAGCCGGTTTCCTTGCCCCTACCTGAAGGGGGAGGTCGAGTTGACCGAGGAGCGCGAGCGTCACATTGCCGAACGACATCCCGATCTGCTGCCGGAGCACCGGGAGCGAGTGGCGGAAACCCTGGGCGACCCGGACCAAGTCCGCAGGAGCATTCGGTTCGGAAGCGCCAAGTTGTTTTCGCGATGGTACACGGATGTGAAGAGAGGCGCGCATGTGGTGGTGGTGGTCGTCAGCGAGCTTGACCCGGCAGAGCGTCACTGGA
>MEKR01000062.1:371-6779 GCA_001767035.1 Acidobacteria bacterium RIFCSPLOWO2_02_FULL_61_28 | reverse complement strand
GCGGCGGCCAGCCACGAAATCGTAGCGGTCCAGGCCGAGAGCGCCAGCAGGCCCACAGCAAAGAGCGTCACCGGCCAACCGAGGCGCGACCGGCTCACTCGTTGCACCGTGGTTTTCTCAACTCCTGTTATCTGCTGGATCGGCAGGTCCTGGCCCTCGGTCGGGGCGTCATGGGGGTTCTTTCGAGTGATGATTCCCTCGACCAGTGACCACCGAATGTGGTTCAAGTCGAGGCAGTATTTTGCTTGGTGATAGGTCATCGTTCCGAAGCTTCCTTCCCCGATTTGTTCTGTCGTTTCCGCTTTCATCATAACAGACGATTGCGTCTGCCGTGTAGCATACCCGCTCGCCAGTTCCGAATGCGGCAGGCCACGCGTGCAATTCTCAACACATCACTCAGTTAGCAGGATTCTGAGCCGCTCGATGGGGGGGCCTGGCTGCGCGAAACAAGACAAGTCAACGGGAAAAAAGAGAATTCATCCTCCCCTGCGACAACCAGCAGGATTGACGGTTCCAACAACCGGGGCAGGTCGTCAAGCGACGCTCTGCAACAAAACACGATCCTCCCGGGAAGCCACCGCATACTCGACAACGCTCAGAACCTGGCGGACAGAGTAAGGAGCAGCGATCAGGTCAAAGCAACCAGCTTCGAGAACTTCCACCCACTCTTGTTCTCCGCCGCACCGACTCACCACGATGATCGGCAGGCCCGGGTAGAGTTGCTTCACTTCACGGCAGACTTCCCGGCACCTCCCTCCCAGGGACTCCCAGTCACAAAGAAACGCATCGTATTGGGCGGTTTCGAGTAAGTGGAATAATTCCTCACCCGTCCAAGCAGCGGCCAACTCTACCTCTCTGGCCAGGGTCTCCCGCAGTTGGCCGGTAGCTTCCTCGTTGCTGCTGAGAAGAAGGACACTCAGGTGTTGGCTCGTTCTCGGCATACACACCTCCCCTTCTGCTCTCACAACCAGTAGGAGCACTTGGGCGGCCAAATCTGAACGCCCGACGGTTGCCACAAGCAGATGGCAAGTGACGGCCTTTCAATCAGCTCACTAGGAGCAACCAGGGCGTGGCCACTGATAGGGGGATCACGCTGGGTTGAATCCCACAAACACTGGGCCGCTTGGCCCAAGAAGAAATCCGGGTTTCTTCGGGTATCTCGTTTGCTCTGAATCCGTTGACCCGGCAGAGCATCCCACGGGGAATTGGCATGAAAGTTGCCACTACCAGAATAGAGTTTGACCGCAAGGGTCAAGATGTGGGTTTGGGCAGAAAGGGGGTGCTCTATGACACCAAGAGAACCTTTCCAAACCGAAACTCTGATTCCGACAATTCCGGAGGAATCCTGGACTGGCCGCTTGGTAGTGAAGAATATCCTCTGCCCGGTGGATTTCTCCGAGTTCTCCCTGCGTGCCTTCCGATATGCGGTCGGAATTGCCCGGCATTTCCAGGCCCGCCTGTTCGTGCAACATACGCTGCACCTGGCGACGGACATGCTGTTGGAGGAGCTGGAAACGTCCACTGCCCGACAGGCTCTCCAGTTTTCGCGCCAGGAGGCTGACCACCGCCTGCGGGGCTTGCTCACCGAAAGCGGCGCACGGGAGTCGGAAGCCTTCACGCTCATCAACGAAGGGGATATCCGGGACCGTATTATGGAAACGGTCGCCGAGCAGAAGATTGACCTGGTAGTGATGGGGACCCACGGCCACAAGGGCTTCAACCGCTTGGTTCTGGGATCCGTGGCCGAGCACATCGTGCACGAAGTCATCTGTCCGGTCCTGGTGATCTGCCGGCCCGAGACCGGGTTCGTCAACCTGGAGAACACCGAGGCAGTCCACTTGAAGACCATCCTGACGGCCACCGACTTTTCGCCAAACTCCGGCCGCGCTCTGGCCCATGCCCTGCGCTGGGCTTCGGAGTGGGGCGGCAAGGTGACTCTGTTTCATGTGGTGCAGGAACCGCCTTCCCGGATGCATGGTCTGTTGGACCTGCTTCCGGAATTCAACCCGTACTTCGATAAGGAGGTTGCCGAGGCCTGGGAGAAGATTCACAAGGTGATCCCACGGGCAGCTCTGAGTCGTTGCGACGTGAGCTACGAAGTCCGCCAGGGAAACCCCCGGGAACAGATTCTCCAGTATGCGGCGCAGAAGAAGCCGGACCTGATCGTTATGGGGGCGCGGGGACTCGGCCGGAGTAACGTCGTCTGGGGTTCGACGATTTCAGAAGTCGTCCGCGACGGGCGCTTCCCCGTACTGGCGGTGCGCCACTTGCCCGACTGATCCGCCAGCGAGTGAGTCGGCGAGCAGACAAGTTTGGGTGGGAGGACGAGAAAGCCAAGCAAGTCCCACCCGTCGGGCGGGCCGGTCCTGAGGAATGGGCTTCCGAAAACGAGGAGAGGGAAGCCCCCCGCGGCCCGCCCGGTCCTCATTCGATCCGAATAGCGCGGGAACGGGCAGCGCAGAATGTAGATTTGGGGAGAGAGGGGGACTTATGGCAGAACAGGAACCTTTTCAAACCGGAACTTCGGTTCAGACATTGCCGGAGGAATCCTGGACCGGGCGACTGGTGGTGAAGAACATCCTTTGCCCGGTAGATTTTTCAGTATTTTCGCTGCGAGCCTTGCGGTACGCAATCGGGATCGCACGGCACTTTCAGGCGCGCCTGTTCGTGCAGCATACGCAAGGCATGGGGGTAGCCCTGGCCCTGGAGGAGATGAACACCGGGTCTGCGCGGCAGGCCCTTGGTTTCTCGCGACAGGAGGCCGAACAACGGCTGCGCCACCTGATCGCCGAAAGCCTGGCCGATCCTTCAGAAATCGTCCCCCTGGTCAACGAAGGAGACGTTCGGGATTGCATTCTAAGAACGGTCGCCGACGAGAAGATTGACTTAGTGGTAATGGGGACCCACGGCCACAAGGGCTTTAACAGGCTGGTTCTGGGGTCGGTGGCCGAGCACATCGTACACGAAGCCATTTGCCCGGTTCTGGTGGTTTGCCGGCCCGAAACCGGGTTCGTCACCCCGGAGGACACTGAGCCGGTCCACTTGAAGACAATCCTGGCGGCCACCGACTTCTCGCCGAACTCCGGACGGGCGTTGATTCATGCGCTGCGCTGGGGTTCGGAATGGAACGGGAAAGTCATCCTCTTGCATGTTGTGGAGGAAGCGCCGCCCCGGATGCGCGGACTGGTGGACTTGCTTCCGGAATTCAACCCGTACTTCGACAAGGAGGTTGCCGAGGTCTGGGAGAAAATCCAAACGGTGATCCCGCCGGAGGCTTTGCGGCGTTGCGAAGTGAGCTACGAAGTCCGGCAGGGAAATCCCAAAGCGCAGATCCTCCGATTCGCCGCCGAGAAAAAGCCGGACCTGATTGTAATGGGGGCGCGAGGACTGGGCGCGAGCAACGTCGTCTGGGGTTCGACGATCTCCGAGATCGTCCGCGACGGCCGCTTCCCCGTGCTGGCCGTGCGCCATCTGGTGGATTAAGCCACCGGGTGGCCACCGACAATCGGTCGCAGTTTGGGTGGGAGGAAGAAAACGCCACGGAAGTCCCACCCGGTAGGCGGGCGGGTCTGTCAGAAATGGGCTTCGGAACGGAGGAACCGAAGCCTTCCAGTCCGCCCGCCTACCCCAGAAGCGCGGTTAGGGTGAAGCCCGGGGTCAGATGTCTGGGATTAGGGCATTTTCAGCATTGCTATAGAGGAGGTGGGGACGTCAGGGCACGACTTCAGTCGTGCCGTTCAGCGTGTCCAATCAACTCCTCTTCCTTGCGGCTTCAGCCGCTGAGGGACGTACCTCAGGGGCTAAAGCCCACCGCCAAGGAGTCGTCTTCTCGGCATGGCTGAAGCCATGCCCTGACGAAATCCCTGCACTCTACAGTAACTCTGAAAATGATTTAGGTGTTAGGGACAAGCAACCCGATTCCTGACACCTATTCCCTGTTCCCTATTCCCTCAAAAAACGTACTTCAACCCAAACTGAATCTGGCGCGAAGTGGTAGTAGTTTGCGTGATCGTGCCGGCGCTGCCCGACAATGCTCCCCCGACGTTGAAAATGCGTCGAGTAGCGAGGAGCGGGGGCGCCAGGTTCACTCGGTTGAAGAAGTTAAAGAATTCGGCTCGGAACTGCAACTCTCTTCCCTCGCTGATCCGAAAGTGCTTATTGACGAGGAAATCGAAACTGGCAATGCCGGGGCCGATGACCGTGTTTCGTCCCAGGTTGCCGAAGGTGCCGATCGGCTGTGGGACAAAGGCGCAGGGATCAAACCAGCGGACGGGCGTCCCTACCCTGGTACCGGCGGGAACACCGGTTGTCCCGAAGGTGCACCCCGCAGAGGTTCCGCTGGTGGGGTTGTTGCTGGCGCCGGGAGCCAGGTTGGGCCGGTCGGCGAAGTCGGCGCCAGCAGCGCCGTTCCGGGACCGATTGCCGGAGTTTTCAACCGTGAGCGGAACCCCCGCCGACAACGTTGTAATGCCGCCCACTTCCCATCCATCGAAGATGTGCCGAGCGACCCCGGTCAGGCTTCTCCCAAACGGCAGCTCGTAGTTGAAGTTGATGACCGAGCTGTGCCGGATGTCGAAGTTCGAGAGTGCCTTCTCGTTGAAGAGCCGGTCGGGGATTTGCGCGCCCGTCGCGGCGTTCTGGGCTTCCTCGCTGAACAACCCGCTGCTGGTGTCAATCGAGCGGGCGTAGGTGTAGACTCCTTGCACCTGCAATCCTTGCGAGAATCGCCGACTGACAGAAACCTGGAGGCCATTGTAATTGGAGAACCCGCTCAGGCGGCGCGTTTGCATGCCCGGGAAAACCGGGTTGCGGCGAGGCAGGGTCCCTGTGGCGGGATAGGAGAGAGTGCCGTCGGCTGCCCGGTTCGGAATGGGGGTATTGCCGTCGTATCGCTGGATCAGGTGCTTGCCAACCGAACCCACATAGCCCACCGAGGCCACCAGCGAAGGCAGGATTTCACGCTGTACCGTGAGGTTGTACTGGTACATGTAGGGTGTCTGATAGTCGTCGCGGACAGCCGTCTGAGCAGAGGGCTGCGGATTGATCTGGGCAGCCGCCAGAGGATGCGGGAACGGCGCTCCGACTCCTAACCGCGCGGCGTTCCAGAAGGGAGGCGTCCGGTCAAAGAGGTTCAGGAACTGGTTCATGAGGATTTGATCGTAGAAAATGCCCCAACCCCCGCGAACCGAGGTCTTGCCATTGCCCATGACGTCCCAGGCAAAGCCGAAACGGGGAGCAAAGTTCCGATGATTGCCCTCGAACGGTGGCTTGTTCCCCAGCGTCGTGTCCGTGGGATCATCCAGGAAGGACATCTTCCCGTTGACCTCCGTGGGGACGGTGGTGATCTCGTAGCGCAATCCGAGGTTCAAGGTCAGCCGCGGCGTGACCTGGAAATCATCCTGGAGGTAGGTGCCAAACAGAGTCGCCCGAATGCCGCGATTGGGTTCACTGCCGGGGAAGGGAAAATCCACCGATTGGACGCGGGCCAACAAGAAGCTTTCCAGGGAATCGAACACGTAATCCCCCGAAAAGCGGTTCCAGTTTTCGGTGTTCCACTGAAATCGCTCCAGAATGAAGCCGATCTTCAGGGTGTGGCGTCCAATGGTAATGTGCAAATCATCGGACGGCTGGAACGAATTCATCCGGAAGTAGCGGGGATCGTTAATCGTGGCACAGCAGGGAGAAATCCCCGAGATCGTCATCCGCCCGAACGGCCGTCCGGGGATGAACGACAGCGATGCATCCGGTTTATCCCCCAGCTTCGCCAAATCCACCAGCGTCACGGAGCGATTGAAGCCGAAGCGCGCTACGTTTAGGACCGTCGGCGAGAGGGTGCGGGTCCATTGCAGGGTCGCGTATTGATTCCGGTGGGGTTCGCTCTCGCCGAAGAGTCCTAGAACGTGATCCGTGGCCTCCAGGCGCAGCTTGTCGCTGTCGTCCATCGTGTAGCGGCCAAACAAGGCATCCTTCTCGGTAACAATCCAGTCCACCCGGCCTGTCCCGTAGTCCACGCGAGCGGGCTGAGTCTGGGTGAACAGGTAGCGGCCAATCCCCGGCGCGGTGCTGGGCCCGTTCGGGAGCGGATAGAGGTCGAGATACGGAACGACGACCGGGTTCACGGTAATGGGCGCACGCCCGGGGATGATTCCCCGGCGCGCGTCCGCGTCGGGAACCAGGGCACTCTTGGAAACACCCAGGCGCTCGCGGAAACCTTCATAATTTCCGAAGAGGAAGAGCTTGTCCCGGCGGATCGGGCCGCCGGCCGTTGCGCCAAACTGATTGCGCTTGAACGGCGGGATCGGCTCGCGGGGATTGTCGAAGAAGTTCTTGGCGTCGAGCTTGGAGTTGCGCAGAAACTCGTACAAGCTGCCGTGGAAGGTATTGGTGCCGGAGCGCGTGACGGCATTG
>MEKR01000062.1:0-349 GCA_001767035.1 Acidobacteria bacterium RIFCSPLOWO2_02_FULL_61_28 | reverse complement strand
CGTGGAAGGTATTGGTGCCGGAGCGCGTGACGGCATTGATGACAGCCCCCATCGAGCGGCCATATTGGGCGCCCTGATTGTGGGTGATCACCTGAAACTCCTGGATGGACTCCACCCCGAACTGCTGGCCTCCGGCGCCGCCCGGTGTGAAGTTCTGCGAGTCGTTGATATCGGTCCCATCCAGCATGAAGTAATTGGAGGTCAGGCGCGCTCCGTTGGCGGAAAACTTGACGCCGCGCCCCTGGTTCGGACCGCTGCCCGCTCCCGTGGCCACGCTGATCCCGGGCTGCAACAGAATCAATTGGTCAAAACTGCGGCCGTTGAGCGGGAGCGCGCGAATCTTCTGCTC
>MEKR01000061.1:4972-7136 GCA_001767035.1 Acidobacteria bacterium RIFCSPLOWO2_02_FULL_61_28 | reverse complement strand
CTGAACCATCTCGACCGCCTGCGCGAGTTGCAGGACGACACCGGCGGCTTTGTCGCCTTCGTGGTCTGGCCCTACCAGACTGGGCGGCGGATGCCGCAGGTGTTGCCCGATCGCAAACCGTCGAACGAGGAGTATCTTCGGATGCAGGCCCTCGCTCGCGTCTATCTCGACAACTTCGAGAACCTGCAAGCATCGTGGCTGACGGTGGGCCTCCAGACGGGCCGCCGCGCGCTCCACTTCGGCGCCAATGACGCCGGCAGCGTGGTCCTGGAAGAAAACGTGGTGGCCGGGGCGGCCGACAGTCTCGCCGCGGGAGAACTCGAGCTGCGCCGCAATATCGAGCGGGTCGGCTTTGTCCCGATGGAGCGCGATTCCACCTATTCGCGCCGTAGCCCCTCGCTGCGCGGTGCGGCGGCAGTTCTGGCCCGAAGCGGCATCGAGAAGAACAAGGGGGCGCCATGAAACGGATTTATCGTTCCCAAACCGACAAGAAAATCGCGGGCATCTTCGGCGGCATCGCCGAAGTCTACAATCTCGACCCCAGCCTGGTGCGGCTGCTGGCGGTTTTTGTGGGGATCGCGAGCGGCATCTTTCCGCTAATCATTACCTACGTGGTCGCCTGGATCATCATGCCCAAAGGCCCGACGACCGTGGACCTGAGCAGGTCGCCGGGGTAGGGCCGATGCAGGATCGAAATCCATTCCTCCAACGGAGTTGTTAACGATGATAATCTGTTATACAATAACAGTATCGTTATAGGAGAAGTTGGATATGCCTCGCGTCACACTCTCGCCGAAGTTTCAAATTGTAATCCCCCGCGACGTTCGGAGGAAGCTGAGTTTGCAGCCCGGTCAGCAGATCATGCTGTCGGAGCAGGACGGCATCATCACCGCGATTCCCGACCGGCCGTTGGAGAAATTCCGGGGCATCCTCAAAGGAATGTCGCGCAAGGGGCTCCGCGAGAAGCAGGAGCGAATGTAGATGGTGGTCGTGGACTCCTCGGGCTGGATTGAATTCTTCACCGATGGTCCCAAGGCCGGCGTGTTTGCCCGTTACCTGAAAGAGCCGGAGAAAATCGTTACTCCCGCCATTGTGATCTACGAAGTCTACAAAAAAATCAAACGGGAGCGGGGGGAGTCGCTGGCCCAGCTCTGCGCGGCGCAGATCGAAAAGACGGAAGTGGTGCCGCTGAGCCGGGATCTGGCGATCCTGGCCGCCGACCTCAGCCTGGAATATTCCTTGCCCATGGCCGACTCGTTCGTCCTCGCCACGGCGCGAATGCGCGGCGCGCAGTTGGTTACCCGCGATGCGGACTTCCGGAACATCCCGGGCGCGCATGTGCTTTGAAAAGCCGTGACGAGTGAAGAGTGAGGAGAACGGCGGAAAGGCCCGGGTTCGGAGACGTGCCGCTCTCTTACGGTCCCCGGCGTCGCTTGGGGCAGGCGCGGCGCGGATTACCGCGCGGGTGGCCGCTGGAAGGCTTCGGGGATTCGATAGAGATAGACGAAGTGGGTGCCGCTGCCCATGGGGACGGCTTCTTCGCGATAGGGTTCCCAGCCGGGGACGCGCATGTCGTGAGCGACGACGCGGGTTCCGGGTTTCAGGGTCTTTTCGAGCATCGGACGAATCCGTTCGTTGGCAGAGATGAGCAAATAAATCGTGACCACGGTTGCCGGCTGGATGTCGGTCTGCAAGATGTCACCGTGGATGATCGTGACCAGCTTGTCGAGCTTCAGCTCGCGCGCCTGGTTCTGGGAGTCCTTCGCCAGGCGCTCGTCGAGTTCCACGCCGACGCCTTTGGCGCCGTACTTCTGGGCGGCGCGGAAGACGATGCGCCCGTCGCCGGAACCGAGATCATAGACCGTGTCGTCAGGACCCACCCGCGCCAGCTCCAGCATCTTGTCCACGATCTCCATCGGCGTGGGAACAAACGGCGCCAGCCGCTCCGCCTCGCGGGGACGGCCGGAAGGGTCCGCTATGCCGGTTGCCGCAGAGGGCGCAGAGGGAGTTGGGCGATTGAAGGGAGCGTCATCGTTGGTGTAAACGCGTTTCGGCCGCTGCTGCGACGCAGCCTGGCCGGCCTGCCGGAATCGCTCGGGAACGGCGAACGGCAGCAGAAACAACGTGAGCAGGATCGCCCCGATTCCCCAGCGGACAATGGCCA
>MEKR01000061.1:0-4947 GCA_001767035.1 Acidobacteria bacterium RIFCSPLOWO2_02_FULL_61_28 | reverse complement strand
CTAACCCGGACGGGCCGAAACGCAAAGGGGCTGATTTCGGAAAGCAGGAAATCCTAAATCCCAAACTCTAAATCCTAAACAAATTCAAAACTCCAAGCTCCCAATCCCAAAAACGACTTGGAGCGGCCCGCTCTGCCGTTGATGTGTTTGGAATTTTGAGTTTCTTGTGTGTTGGAATTTGTTTAGGGTTTAGGATTTGGTTTTTGGAATTTGTGAGCCGACTTTCCATTCCCCACTCCCTCTAATCGTTCCCTCCAACCCCGACTTCCTGATCCTTGTACTGCAATTGGTAGAGCTTCCAATAGATGCCGCGCTGGGCGAGCAGCTCCTGGTGCGAACCGACCTCGCGGACGCGGCCTTTGTGCAGGACGACGATGCGGTCGGCGCGCTGAATCGTCGAGAGCCGGTGCGCGATGATGATCGAGGTGCGGCCGCCCACCATCCGGCCCAAGGCTTCACGCACGCGGAATTCCGTTTCGGTGTCCACGCTCGAGGTGGCCTCGTCGAGGATCAGGATTTGCGGGTTGTGCGCCAGCGCGCGGGCAAAGCTGATGAGCTGCTTCTGTCCCACCGAGAGCGTCGTGCCGCGCTCGCGGACTTCTTCCTGATAGCCGCCGGGGAGCGAGCGGATGAAGTCGCCGACGCGCAACTCTTCGATGGCTTCCTCGACGTCCTCCTGCGAGATGTGTTCGGTGCCGAGGCGGATGTTGCTCTCAATCGTTCCCGCGAACAGAAAGGGGTCCTGCAAGACGACGCCGAAGCGTTTCCGCAGCGCCGTCAAATCCCAGCGGCGCACGTCCACGCCGTCCACCAGCACCTGGCCCTGCTGCACGTCGTAGAAGCGCAGCGGCAGGCTGGTCAGCGTGGTTTTGCCGGCTCCGGTGTGCCCGACGACGGCCACCGTCTCGCCCGGCTCGATGGTCAGGCTGATGTCCTGGAGCACCCAATCGTCGTCGTTGTAGGCGAACCAGACGTCGCGGAACTCGATGCGGCCGCCCTGCGAAGTCTCCGGCGCGGGGACCACCGCGTCCGCCGGGGACTCAATGGCGACGGGCGTATCGAGCAACTTGAAGATGCGCTCGGAGCTGGCCATGGCGCCTTGCAGGATATTATATTTTTCGCTCAAATCCTGGATGGGGCGGAAGAACCGCTGCGCGTACTGGATGAACGCCACCACGATCCCGATGGTCAGGGTTCCTTCGGCGACGCGCAGCCCGCCGTACCATAGAATCGAGGCAATGGCCACGGAGCTGAGCACCTCGATGGTGGGATAAAACAGCGAGTGCGCAAAGATCGAATCGAGGAAGGCGCGCTGGTGGGCGCGGTTGATCTCGTCGAATTCCGCGAAACTTTTCTGTTCGCGGTTGAACAGTTGCACCACGCTCATCCCGGTGACGTGCTCCTGGAGGTGGGCGTTGATGCGGGCGATGGCCGTGCGGATGCGCCGGTAGCAGTCGCGCACCCGCCGGCGAAAGAGCGAGGTCGCCAGGGCGATCAGCGGGAGCACCGCAAAGGTCACCAGCGCCAGCGGAGCGCTCAGTTGCAGCATGACGACCAGAATGAACAGCAGCGAGAAGAAGTCGCCGAAGACCGCCACCACGCCCGAGGTGAACATCTCGTTGAGCACGTCCACGTCGCTGGTGACGCGGGTGAGCAGGCGGCCCACGGGGTTGCGGTCATAGAACTGGACCGGAAGCCGGTGCAGGTGCCCGAACAATTCCATGCGAAGGTCGTACATGGCGCGCTGGCCGACCATCTGCATGGTGTAGGTCTGCGCGTATTCCAGCGCGAACAACGCCGCCAGCGCCAGCAGGTAGAGTCCCGTGATTTGCGCCAGGCCGGTCCAGGGGTCGGCGCTCAGGAAGGGATCGAGAAAGGTAGGCTGGCGCTCGGTCGCGACCAGGTAGCGGTCCACGGCCACTTTGGTGAGAAACGGCCCCACCACCTGGAGCAGGGAATGGAAGATCATGGCCCCGGAGGCGATCAGGACGGTCGTGCGGTAGGGGAGCAGATAGCGCAGCAACCGGCGCATCAGGCGGCTGTCGTAGGCCTTGCCGAGAATCTCCTCCTCGTGGTGGCCGCCTTTCCCGGAGCCGGACTTTCCGGCTTGTGCTCCTGCCAGTCGCGTCACAATTTCAGTTTAGCAGAAGAGGGGGGTTTGTTGGGGTGACAGAGGTTGGCGGGGTGATTCAGGAGCAATCGGAGAAGAAATTACTTGCGCGCTGGGGAATATCCCCGCAGGGGATGCAGATTAAAGCCGGGGGCAACGCCCCCGGACACGAATCCCCCCTGCCACCGACCCCACAGGGGTCGCACGGTCACTCTCGGTGCGACCCCTTCAGGGTCGTTCATGCGTTCGCGGTGAGATTACCGGGGGCGTTGCCCAGATTGTTTGCGGGAAATAGGAACAGGAAACGAGCAGGGGTAGCCACGGCATGATTTTTATGCCGTGGGCACGTTCCGGGTTCGTTCCAGAAAAAGCCTACGGCCAAAAGCCCACGGCACGAAAAACGTGCCGTGGCTACATTCCGATTTGTTCCGAATCAGAAGATCACTTTCAACGCGAGCTGGATTTGCCGCGAGGAGGTCGAGGTGGTCGTGATCCTCCCCACGTTGAGAAGCGGGGCTTGGGTCGCGCCGGCCGCGACCGTGGGCGTGCCGGCGAAGACGCGGGCGCTCGGCGTGGTGAAATTCGCGCGGTTGAGCAAGTTGAAGATTTCCACGCGGAATTGCACCTTCCCGCTCTCGCCCAGGAACGGCAGGCCGGTGTCCTTATTGATCGAAACGTCCCAGGTGGCCAAGCCCGGCCCGCGCAACATGCCGCGCCCGGCGTTGCCCATTTGGCCGGTGGGCGGGAGGCGGAACATCAGCGGATTGAACCAGCCGTTGGGATCGCCCGTATTGACCTTGTCCGGATCATAGGGAACAAACGGCAAGCCGCCGGGGCCGGTGACCGTATCGGTCCCCACGTTGACGCGGTCCACCAGGCCCGTAAGACCCTGGCCCGCCAGCAGGGCGCTGTTGGACCGGTTGGTGTTGAGCAGGGGCGTGAAGGGGTATCCGGTTTGCGCCGATAAAATATTACCCACCCACCAGCCGTTCACGAGCTTTGCCAGGACCCCGTTGGAGGCCAGATCAGGAATGCGGTAGAGAACGTTCAAGCGCCAGGTGTGGCGGAGGTCATAGCAGGTGGGGCCTTTGTCAATCCCCCGGTTCCAGGGGCTGGAGCCGTGGAGCAGACCGGCGTCGGCGCAATCGGAGGCATACAACTGGCCCTGAGTGGTGTCGAGCGCCTTGCTCCAGGTGTAGGCGCTCTGGAACTCCAAGCCGTGGCTCAGGCGTTTGTTCAAGGTCACCTGGAGGGAGTTGTACCAGGAATCGCCATCCGTCTTGGTGGTAATGACGCTGGCATAGCCGGGCTTGATGCGCTGGTAGGCCGGGTTGAGCTGCTGCTGCTGGCCCGCCGCGCAGGGAACAACCGCGAGCGCCCCATTGCACAGGTAAGGAGACCAGGTGGCGACGCCGCTGGTCATGTCAGGCAGGATCGGGTTCCCTTCCTTCACCTGCCAGAGGTGAAGGCCCCGGTTGCCGACGTAGGATACCGACAGCCCGATCCCAAAGGGGATCTGCTGCTCGATGGTGAAGTTGTACTGGAGCGAGCGCGGGTTGTCCACGTCATAGGCCATGGTCTGCAAGCGATTGGTGCAGGTCAAGGCCGTCCCGGTGGGGGTATTGGGGTTGCAGAGGCTGGTCAGGCTGGTATCCGGGAACGGGAAGGGAAGGGAAATCAGTTGCCGCGTGGGGTTGCTGCTGACGGCGAGCTGCCGGGAGTAAGGCGGCATGGCGAGCGAAACCTGGTCAATGGCCGAGCCGAAATTGCCCACCTCGAAATAGAGGCCGAAGCCCGACCGAATCGCGGTCTTGCCGGTTCCGAACACGTCCCAGGCGAAGCCCACGCGCGGGCTGAAATTCTTCTTGCTGGGATTGCGCATCACCTCGCCAGAGGTCCAGTCCTGGTTGGGATCGGCGAAATTCAGGAAGCGAGATTCCAAACCGTAGCGCTCCTGGGGGATCACCAGGAACTCGTAGCGCAAGCCGGCGTTCAGGGTCAGCCGGGAGTTCATGCGGATGTCATCCTGCGCATAGAACCCCGCCGTCTTGTACGACCAGTAGCGGGGGAGATTGGAGCCGGGCGCCAGCCCCGAGAAGTTGCTGTAGATTCCCTGCATAAAATCCGCCACCGTGGTGAAGGTAAGCTGGCCGTACAGCAACTTGGATTCCCGGTTGTACAAATTGTAGCGATTGAACAAGCCGCCGAACTTCAGGGCATGACGGCCCCTGGTATAGAACGCGTCACTGCTCACTGTGAAGATCGTCTGAATGTGATAGGAGTAAGAGCCCTGTCCCGGCAGGCCGGTCAGTCCACCGATGGTGCCCCCTCCCATGGGTTGACCGGGAATATAGGTGTAGCGGGGATCGCCCAGGGTGAGCGGCGATGTGCCGGAGACGCCAAAACTGGTCCGGCTCATGGACGCCCGGGCCGTGTTGAGCAAGGCAGGAGTAAAAATGTGGTTCTCCGACAAGGTCAGGAACTGATTGCGGCTGGTCCCCGCCGTCCGATACCCGGGGAAGGCCGTGCCCGAAGCGACCGCCCGGTTGTTGCCGGTGGCGTTGTCGAGCACACCGTCGTCAATGGTATAGCGGGTAAAGAACGTGTCGTTGTCGGAAAAGTTGTGGTCTATCCGCATCTGTCCGAACTCGACGCGCTGCGTACTGGCCGCCGGAAAGGTGAACTGATTGTTGGGAAGGTTCGGGAGCGGATAGAGATCAATGAGCGGCTTCATCACGGCGGGGACGACCGTCGCGCTCGTCAACGAGGCAGCGCAGGCAGTGGGGTTCACCAGGGTGGTGTTGCCGGCGCCGGGGTTCACGAATTGATGACAGGCG
>MEKR01000060.1:25675-44184 GCA_001767035.1 Acidobacteria bacterium RIFCSPLOWO2_02_FULL_61_28 | reverse complement strand
GCGCCTCCTCGACGAAATCTCGTTTGAAGGCCCGGACCTGAAAAAGAAAACGGTCGAGATTGATGCGGACTACGTGCAACAGCAGCTCGCCGCAATCGTCAAGGACCAGGACCTCAGCCGGTATATTCTCTAATTGATCTCAAATCCATTGTTTTCCCTCCGGTCCCGAACCGCGCTTCCCCGCCCCGTCCCGGCGGTCCTCTGGCTCGCGGCTGCGTTTCTGGCGGGCTGCGGAGTCCCCGGCGAGCCGCTCCCTCCGCTGCTCGAAATCCCTGCGCCCGTCCAGGACCTTTCCGTGGTCCAGGTCGGAACACAGCTCCAACTGGCCTGGTCCCGCCCGCGGCTCACGACCGAGGGCACGCGCGCCCGCCGCTTCGACCGCATGGAACTCTACGGCGCGTTTCTTCCCGGCGACGCGCCATTGACGAGCTTCTCCGAGCAATCCAGCCGGCTCGCCACGATCCTGGCGCAGAGCCTCCCGGAAACAGAGGAACGGATGGTGTACACCATCCCGCTCGACGCTTCTCACCTGGGTTCCCAGGCCACGTTCGCGTTGAAAGTGCTGAACGACCGCGGGCGAGACGCTGGATTCTCGAACGTGGTCTCCGCGCGAATCGCGAATCTGCCGGAGCCGCCATCGGACCTTCAACTCACTTTGACCGAGAAGGCCGTGCGTCTGAGCTGGAAATCGTCTCCACAGTCCGCCTTGGGCGGCTCCGCTGCGCCAATATCCGGCTACCAGGTGTTCCGTCAGGAAGCGGGATCACTCGTGCCGGCGGCCGTGATTGGCGAGACGCCATCCCCCGCGTACGAGGACGCGGCGTTTGAGTTCGAGCATCGCTACGTTTATTCAGTGCGCGCTTTCGTGCGACAAGGCGATTCCCTGGCGGTGACGCCGCTCTCCGCGCCGGGCGAAGTGGCGGCGGTGGACCGCTTCCCGCCCGCGCCTCCGGAGAACGTCCGGGCGGTGGCCGCTCCGGGAGCCGTCGAACTGGCCTGGAGCCCGAGCGCCGAACCGGACCTGGCGGGCTACAATGTGTACCGGAGTGAAGAAGCTGCTTTCACGAAAATCAATTCGGAGTTGCTGCGGATCCCGGTCTTTCGAGACGCGACGGTCCGTCCCGGCGTGCGGTACCGCTACCAGGTGCGGGCTTCCGATGCGAAGGGAAATGAGAGCGGTCCTTCCGAAGAGGTCCCGATTACGGCGGAGTGAGCAGAGCTAGCCGCCCGCCCTGTCCACTCTCAGAACTCCGTCTGCAGCCGAACGGCGACGTTGCGCGGAGCAGACAAGGCCGTCCCCGAGAAGACCCCGGAAAAGTTGATGACATTGAAGCGGTCCGTTACGTTGAAGACGTCGGCCTGAAGGCGGACCTGGGCCCGCTCGGAGCGGAAGACTTCCAAGCCCATCGAGAGATCGAGCGAGCTCGAAGGCCGGACGCGACCGCGCTCGAAGTTGATCTGGCTCAAGGTGCGCGGGCCGTATTGCCGGGCGATGAAGTCCCGGTTCGTCGGACCCTCGATCTCGAAGGGGAGGCCGCTGTTGTACGAGCCTCCCCACGCGAACCAGACTCGCGGGTGGGGCTGCCAGCGAAGACCCCACCGAACGGTGTTCCGCTGGTCCTGCGAGATGGGGAACGACCCTTTGCCCTCCAATAGCTCCTCTACTTCATCGCCCAGAAAGAGTCCTCCGGCCACCGGCAACCGGCCGAGCCCGAGCAGGTTCGTGAAGCTGACGAATCCGGAAAAAGGTCCCCAGGAGGGAATCTCGATCTTGGCCTCGTAGCCGTGGATTTCAGCCTTGGCGAAGGCGATGGGAAAGCTGACGCCGGTGTTCAGCAGGAGGCTGTCGTCGGCAAAATTGTGCAAGCGGCGGCGGAACCAGGCGCCATCCACGCGGAGTCTCCGGAGGACGCTCTTCGAAAAGCCGGCCCCGAGAAAATTGCCGCGCGCGGGCCGCGGCAGCAGGAACGCGCCTTCCCCACCCAAGCTCGGAACCAGGTCGGAGCTGGCGAGCAAGAGGTTTTCTGTGGCGGGAACCTGGAAAACGCGGTCATAGGAGGCCCGCAAGACCAGTCCTGCGCTGGGGATGTGGTACGCGGCGCCGAGGCGGGGACTCCAGGCCGTCTCGTCTTGCGCCAGACGGTAATGATCAAACCGCAGGCCACCGCTGAGCGTCAGTTTCCCCAGACGCCACAGGTCCTGCGCGAACACCGACTGGTCCCGGCCGTTCCGGCGCTGAACAAAGCGGAAGTCTTGCGGGATGTCGCCGTCAAAGATGCGAAGATCGTGGATGCGGTAGGCGGCGATCCGGAAGGCAAAGTCTTCGTGAATGGACGAGAACAGAGCCTCCGACCCTGCCTTCAGCTCGTGCCGTCCGGTGTGGGCCGAAAGGCTCCCGCCCAGGTACACCTCACGGAAGCCGCGTTGCTGCGCGGGAAGAATCGGCGTCGAAAGGGCGTTCGACCAGAGCCGGGCGCTGGTGTCGCGGGCCATCAAACGGAACTGGGCCAGCACGCGAGGCGAAACGACGTGCGTGTGGGAGACCTGCCCCAGCGTCTCGGCGGCGGTGCGGTCCTGCCGCTGCCCGGCGGCCTGCTGAAGCAACTCGTTGGGAACTTGGAAGCCGGTGTGGCGGCCGGAAACATAAACGCGGGTCCGATCGGAGCCGGACCAGTCCCGCTCGAAGCGGACCGAGAAAGCGCCGCCGGAGGCGCGGTTGGTGTAATTCTGTTCGACCGGCGGGTCCAGGTAGCGGTCCGTCATCATGCCTTCGCCGCTCGCGCCCACGCTGGTCTTGCCGTGCGTGTAGCGGGCGGAGGCATACCCTGTGCGTTGGGCGAAGCTGCCCCCTTGCAGAATCATATTGCCGTGCAGGCCCGGGCGGGTGTCGCGCTCTGTCGCAATTTCGATCACCCCGCCCAGCTTGCGCCCGAACTCCGCCGGGTAGCCCCCCGTGCGCACGCTCATGGACTGGAACTCTTCGATCCCCAGGGATTGGGCGAAGGCAGGCGAGCGGTTATCGTAGAGCGGGATTCCGTCCACGACGTATTGCACGTCGTACTCCGACCCGCGCGGGTGAAGCACGCCGTTGGCTTCGAGCAGCCAGCCCGGTTGCCGGTTCACCAGATCAAGCACCGCGCGGCCGGGGGCGGCGCTGGGGCGATCGCGCAACTCCTGGGGGCTTAGGTATTGAGTCTCGGCCGTCCGGACGGGATCGAGCAGCGTCTCCGAGTCCCGGACTTCCACAGTGGTCTCCAGCGGAGCCACGCGCAGCGTGACGGGGTATTCCAGCGGCGTCTGCGATTGGATCTCGATGATGGCCGCGTGCGGGGCAAAGCCGGATTGCTCCACCAGCAACCGGTAGCGGCCGAAGGGCAGCGCCCGGGCCGTGTAGCGGCCGGCGCCGTCCGTCTGGAAGGTTCGCTCCACCCCCGTGGCCAGCCCGACGAGTTTGCAAGACGCTGGCAGGGCAGCGCCCGAGGCGTCCGCGACCTGAAGCCGCAGCTCACCACTAATCCGCTGCGCCGGCGCCCATGTGCCGTACGCCAACACGAAGACCAGGAATCCCGCCAGAGGTTTCCATTCGATATTTTGCACGTGAATAATATACACCCACCTGCTTCGCCGGCAGCGGCCCTTCAGAGGCAGTCTCGGTCGAGGCCGAATAGCCCGCCAGTGTGTTTTATTCGGCACGGGTACAAATCCCACTCCAAATCGGTAAAACGTCTTGCACCGTTCCGGGGCGGTTTTAGAATGAGAACGTGCCCATGAGTTTCTCACCCTGGATTATGATGGGCGCAGCAGGCGGGTTGGCGCTGCTGTTTGGAATTGTGCTGCTGCTCCGAAGATGGAGAAAGTCCGCGGCGGAGCGCGAGCGGGAACGACGCCTGGCCGTCAACGCCACCGGCCGCATCACCGACGGAATGCTGGTCGAGCCGGACCCCGCTCCGGCCGACGAGCAAACCACCTCCGGGCTGGTTTTCTACCGCTACTCCGCCAAAGGCATGGAATACTCGGCGGCGCAAGACCTTTCGACCCTGTCTCACCTCACGGCCACCACGGGCCTTTCGCCCGGAGTTCCCATCCAGGTGAAATACAATCCGCAGAAACCTTCCAATTCGATTATCCTATGCGAGCAGTGGAGCGGCTTGCCGGCCGCCGAAGTACAACGGCGGTCACGGGACCGCGCGGCAAGCAACGGTTCGGCGTCCCACTGAGGCCCAGTGAGGATGGCACAGCAATCCGAGCCGCGATCAAATCCGAGCCGCGACCGTAAGGGAGCGGGCAGGTTTGTAGCTGAGGAGCGGTGGCTTGTTTCAGAGCCGCGCCCGCAAGGAAGCGGTGCAGACTCCCACGGGTTGCCCGCCGTCCAGCTAAGGATGGAACGCCATGTCGGAACGGATTGAAGAAAAGTTTGCGGAACTGCGGCGCAGGAACCAGGCGGCGCAGTCCGGCGGCGGCGCGGAACGCACCGGGCGGCAGCACAAGGAAGGCAAGCTCTCCGCGCGCGAGCGGGTCGAATTGCTGCTCGACGAAGGAACCTTCGAGGAGCTTGACCGGCTCATCACGCACCGCGCGACCGACTTCGACATGGCCTCGCAGCGGGTTCCCGGCGACGGCGTTGTGGGCGGCTACGGGCGCGTGGACGGCCGCCTGGTCTTCGTTTTCGCGCAGGACTTCACCGTCTTCGGCGGCTCCATGTCGGAGGCCAACGCCGCCAAGATTTGCAAGATCATGGACCGGGCCGTGCAGGTCGGCGCGCCCATCATCGGCCTGAACGACTCCGGCGGCGCGCGCATTCAGGAAGGCGTGGTCTCGCTCGCCGGGTACGCCGATGTCTTCCTGCGGAACACGCTGGCGAGCGGCGTCGTCCCGCAAATCTCCGCCATCATGGGACCCTGCGCCGGCGGCGCCGTCTATTCGCCCGCCATCACCGACTTCATCGTGATGGTCGAGGGCACCAGCTACATGTTCGTCACCGGTCCCGACGTCATCCGCACCGTCACGCACGAGGAAGTCACCAAGGAAGAATTGGGCGGACCGATGACGCACAACGCGACCAGCGGCGTCGCGCACTTCATCGCCCGCGACGATTCCGACTGCCTCGCGCTCATCCGCGAGATGCTCTCCTTCCTGCCGTCAAATTGCATGGACGACCCGCCCGTTCGAGCGTGCGCCGACCCGGCGGACCGCGAAGACCACTCGCTCGACACGCTGATTCCGCCCGAGTCCGACCAGCCCTACGACATGCGCGACGTGATTCATCGCGTCGTGGACGACGGCTACTTCTTCGAGGTCCACGAGCACTTCGCGCAGAACATCATCGTCGGCTTCGCGCGCCTCGGCGGCAAGTCGGTCGGTATCGTCGCCAACCAGCCCGCCGTGCTCGCCGGAACGCTCGACATCAACGCCTCGCTCAAGGGCGCGCGCTTCGTCCGCTTCTGCGACTGCTTTAATATTCCGCTGGTCACCTTCGAAGATGTTCCGGGGTTTTTGCCCGGCACGCAGCAGGAATACGGCGGCATCATCAAGCACGGCGCGAAACTTCTGTTCGCCTTCGCCGAAGCTACCGTGCCGAAGGTTACCGTCATCACGCGCAAAGCCTACGGCGGAGCCTATTGCGTCATGGCCTCGAAACACATCCGCACCGACGTTAACTTTGCCTACCCCACCGCCGAGATCGCCGTCATGGGTCCCGAAGGCGCAGTCAACATTCTCTACCGGCGTGAGCTTGCCAAGACCAAAGACGGAGACAAAGTCCGCGCCTCGAAGGTCGAAGAGTTCAAACACCTTTTTGCCAATCCCTACATCGCCGCCGAGCGTGGCTACGTGGATGAAGTCATCGAACCCCGCCACACCCGCCGCAAGCTCATCACCGCTTTGCGAATGCTCGAAAACAAGCGCGACACCATGCCGCCCAAAAAGCACGGGAATATCCCGCTATAATGTTTCGATGTTCGGCAAAGTCTTAATAGCCAACCGCGGTGAAATCGCCGTCCGCGTCATTCGCGCATGCCGGGAGATGGGGATTCGCGCGGTGGCGGTGTACTCTGAAGCGGACCGCAAGGCGCTGCACGTGCTCAAGGCGGATGAGGCGTATGCGATTGGTCCGGCTGCGGCGACGGAGAGCTATCTGCGCATAGACAAGATCATGGACGTGGCGCGGAAGTCGGGCGCGGAGGCGATTCATCCCGGCTACGGATTTCTGGCAGAGAACCCGGAACTGGCTCGCGCCTGCGAAGCGGCCGGGATCGTCTTTATCGGCCCGAGCGCCACAGCAATGGAACTGATGGGATCGAAGACCCGCGCGCGGGAGGCTGCGATTGCGGCGGGTGTGCCGGTGGTGCCCGGAACCATGGAGGGAGTCGAGGACCTCGAAGAAGCCCTGCGCATTGCGGATTCGGTCGGCTATCCCGTGATGGTGAAGGCGGCGGCAGGAGGCGGCGGCAAAGGGTTGCGGCTGGTTCGCTCGCCGGAGGAGATGCCATCGGCCTTTCGTGATGCGCGCTCGGAAGCGGAGAACGCGTTCGGGGATTCCGAAGTCTATCTCGAAAAATATCTGAAAAATCCCCGGCACATTGAAATTCAGGTGCTGGGCGACCGGCATGGGAACATGGTTCACCTGGGCGAGCGCGAGTGCAGCATTCAGCGGCGGCATCAGAAGGTGATGGAAGAATCGCCTTCGCCGATTGTGGATGAGGAGATGCGGGAGCGCATGGGCGAGGCGGCGGTGCGGGCCGCGAGCGCGGCCGGCTATTACAACGCGGGGACCGTCGAGTTCCTGGTGGACGCGCAGCGCAATTTCTATTTTCTTGAAATGAACACGCGCCTCCAGGTCGAGCATCCGGTGACGGAATCGAGGACCGGACTCGACCTGGTGAAGCTGCAAATCCGCATTGCGGCGGGCGAGCCGCTTCCGTTTCGGCAAGACGAAATTCACTTTCACGGCGCGGCGCTCGAATGCCGCATCTACGCCGAGGACCCGGACAACTCATTTTTCCCCTGCCCCGGACTGATCCGCTCGCTCGAAGTTCCTTCCGGCCCCGGCGTGCGCGACGACGGCGGCGTCTATGCGGGCTGGACGGTCCCGGTCGAATATGACCCGCTCCTCTCGAAGCTCGTCACCTGGGGCGCGACACGCGCGGAAGCCATCGAGCGGATGCGCCGGGCGCTCGATGAATATCATGTCGGGGGCATTCGCACCAATCTCAGTCTCTTTCAGATGATCCTGCGGTTTCCGGATTTTCTCGAAGGGCGCCTCGACACCGGATTGATAGACCGGCTGCTGGCGCACGAATCGCAATGGGGCGTCGCGTTGGGCGAGACTTCGCGCGAGGCGCTCGACCTCGACCACCGGCGAGCGGCGGCGCTGGCGGCGGCGTTTCACGACGCAAAACAAAAAGCCCACGGCATCCCGCCAAGCGGGACCGTGGATACCAGCCGCTGGAAAACCGAAGGACGCCGGCAGTTGCTTCGGCGCGCCTCGCCACGAGTGAGACCGTGAAATTCTCTTTGACCATCCACGGGCAGGAGCACACGCTGGAGCTCGATCTCCGCAACGGCCTCTCCTGTTCGCTCGACGGCGTTCCCTTCCCGGCCGAGATCGTGGAAGTCCAGCCGGGCGTGTACTCGGTGCTGATCGGCGGGAGGAGCTTTGCGGCGCGGGTGGATTCGACAATCTCACCACAAGTTACTCCCAACTCCGGGAACAACACCAGCACCACGGGAAACTATGCGGTGCGGATTGACGGCGTCAGTTATGCCGTCTCGGTGCGGGACCCGCGGCGGCGGCGCAGCGACCGGACGCAGCTCGCCCGCGAAGGAACGCAAACCGTGAAAGCGCCGATGCCGGGCAAGGTCGTCCGAATCCTGGTGGCGGAGAACCAAGCCGTGGACGCCGGGCAGGGGCTGCTGGTCGTAGAAGCGATGAAGATGCAGAACGAGATTCGGTGTCCCAAGGCCGGGACGGTCCAGAAAATCCTGGCGCGCGAAGGGCAGGCCGTCAACGCCGGGGAGACGCTGCTGGTCGTGGAATGAAAGCCGAGCGGAGCAAGGGAAGCCCCCTAAAGGGGGCTCGGAAATATTCAGTTGCGCCTGGAACCCAGGCGTGAACGCCTGGGCTAGAGAAAAATCCTGCTGTTCATGAATCATCCAGGTGAACGCCTGGGCTAGAGAAAAGCAGGTCCGAGAAGCGCTCAGGCGCGGGCGCGGTAGACCATCACGCCCCAACCCCAATTCACCTCGAAACACCGGCCCATCTCAATCTGAAATCCCGCTGCGGTCAGCAATTCGGCGCACTCCTCCATGCCGTAGCAGCGCTGGAGACCGTAGCGATGAATGCCCGTCCGGTCAGCCACGCGCAAGGCCCACTGGCCGAGCTTGTTCGCCGGGTAATCGCAACACCAGTCGGCCAGCACCAGCGATCCATCCGGCCGCAGCACGCGATGGAACTCTTCGAGGACCTGGGTGGGGTGACGATAATAGTGGAAGCTGTTATTGCAGACCACGGCGTCAACGCTCGCGGTGCGGAAGGGCAACCGTTCCGCGAGGGCATTGCTCCAGGTGAGCAGCCCGCGGCCGTTGCCGTTGAGCTTGCCCTGCGCCTCGCTCAGCATGGCCAGGGAAGCATCCACGCCGATCAATTGGACCGGGGGGCGGGCCGCCGGGACCAGCCGCCCGACCACCGCCTGTTCCAGCGCCCCCGTGCCGCAACCCACGTCAAGAACCCGCCAGACGCGAGTCCAGGGAACCGCCTCGATGCAGGCGTCGAGCAGGGCGCGGCCAAACGAGCGGTTCCAGCGGCGGTCGTACTGGCGGGCCTGCCGTTCATATTTTTCAAGGACGGGATGATAAACGTTCACAGTTCTGCTCCTCTGCGCCCGGCACTCGCGGTGGACACGGCGCGCGGCGAGGCCGGGGCGGTTTCCCAAAGCCCGGGCAATTCCTCCAGGCTGTGAATTTCAGCCGCCGGCGGCGTCTCCGAGCGGGGCAACCCTTGCCGATTGAGATACACCACTTGAAATCCCAGTGCGCTCGCCGGCTCCAGGTCGTAGGCGGCTCCAAAGGCGACATGGGCGACTTCCTGCGGCAAGCAACCCATCCGCTGCAACGCAAGCTGAAAGATTGCGGGACCGGGCTTGTAGGCCTGCGCGTCTTCGGCGGTGATGAGCGCGTCAAATCGCACCGCCAGGCGGCGCAGCGAACCGCCGAGCAGGCGCCGGTCAATATTGGAAATGATGGCCAGCTTATAGCGCCGCGCGAGGCGAACCAGCGCCGGATTCACGTCGGGGAACGGCTCCCAGCGGGCGAGGGAATCCACGAACGCGTCCGCCGCAAAGCTTCTGCACCGGTATCCCAACGTCTCGCTCGCCTCGCAAAAACTGCTCCGCAGAATCTCTTCGTAAGGAAGATACGGGCTGCGCATCTTCTCCCACTGAATCCGTTCCCAGACCGGGAAGATGCCGGCGGAATCGTCCAGCCCCGGAGGCAGAATTTCCCGGAAGGCGCGGGCGACTCCGGCTTGCCAATCAATCAAGGTGCCGAAGCAACCAAAGCTCAGCCAGCGGGGCGGGGGGAGGTGCGAAAGTGTCATGGGAATGGTGTCTAGGGAACAGGGAATAGGGAATAGAAGAAGAAAAAAAACTGTTCCCTGTCACCTGTTCCCTAGTTCCGGGTCCATCCGGGCCCTTTTACTTGGCCTTGGGCGCTTCGGCCAAAATCTCCTGTGCCAGGAAGTTTTCCACGCGAGCCTCATTATGAAGCTGCTCGGTGAAGGCGGCGCGCAGCAGTTCCTGGCGGCGCGTTTGCAGCTCTTGCTGGACGGCCTGCTTCACTTCCGGATTCTCCAGGGTAAGCTGTCCCGGCTCGCGCTTTCCCGACAGCTTTACAATCAGATACCCTCCGGCGATTTCGAGGACCGGGCTGACCTCGCCCACCTTCATCTTGAGCAGAGCCGCTTTGGGCACCGGGCCGAGCCGGTCGAGCGCTGCCGCCGGCTGGTACCCCAAGTCCCCGCCGGCCTGCGCCGTCTGCGGATCCTCGGAAAGCTGGCGGGCAACTTGTCCAAAATCTTCCCCGCCTTGCAGCCGGCCGGCGGCCGCCCGGATTCTCGCGGCTCCCTGCACGAAGCCGGCCGCGGGAGGCGCAGCCCCGGGAGGCGCACTCTCGGCGACCACAATCACGCCGACGCGGTACTGCGGTTCCTGAACCAGAAAGTTATTCTTATTGTCTTCATAAAAACGCTGCGTGTCCGCCTCCGTCACCTGGGCCTTGGAGCCGACCTGATTCTCGACGAGCTTCTGGACGGCGAGGTTCCTCGAAATGTCGCGGCGGAAATCGGCGTCCGTCAGGCCGCGCTGGTCGAGAGACATCTTGAATTCCGCCTCCGAAACGTTGCCCTTCAGATTGCGGACCTCCGCGTCCACCTGGGCCTCGGTGGGCTGGAGCTTCAATTGCTCCGCCTTCTGCGCCATGATCTCTCCCAGGATCAGCTCGCGCAGGACATCCAGTCGCAGGGCCTGTTCGGCGTCGCCGGTCGGCTTTTGCGGCTGGTTGTAGGTCCTCACGCGCATGTACTTCTCGACTTCGGCGCGCGGAATTTCCTTCCCGTTGACCCGGGCCGCCGCGGCGCTGGGGGGAGTGGGCGGTGTTCGCTGACACCCCAGAAAACCGCCAGCCAGCAAGACCATGCCGGCCAGCATGCCTGCCAGATGGCGCGCCGACCGGACGCTAAAGTTCATCAATGGAAACCTCCCACTCAAAGCGAGTGAAGATAGCGGCACAGATCCTCCAGGTCCAGAGCCTGCTGCAACAGGCGGATTCCCGCGATCCCGGAAGCCCCGGCCCGGACGCAGGACGCGGCGTTCTCCCGGGTCACTCCGCCCAAAGCAAACACCGGCAGCGCCGAACTCCGGCAGATCTCTTCCAGGAGCGCAAGTCCCAGCGGTTTGCCTCCCGGCTTGGAGGGCGTCTCGAACACCGGCCCGAGCAGGGCGTAGTCGGCGCCATCCCGTGCGGCTAGTTCGACCTCTTGTCTAGTATGACAGGAAATCCCCACGACCGCATCAGTGCCCACCCGGGACCGCACGGCCGAAAGCGGCAGGGAATCCGACGGCAAATGAACTCCGTCGGCTCCGCAGGAGAGGGCAATGTCCAGCCGTTCATTTATCAGCAAGCGTGCGAGCAAGCGTCCGAGCCAGCGCGAGACGGCCTTCTCCGGGCCGGTCTTCTCCGGCTCGGTTTTCGCCCGCAACGAACCCAAGTCTTCTACGAGCTGCGCCAAGCGCCCGTCCGGCAAATCTTTTTCTCGAACCTGCACGGTATCCACCCCGGCCGAAAAAGCGGCCCGGACTTTCGCTCGGAGGGCCTGCTCAGACCCTGATGGCGGCCCCGATGCGGCATCGGGGTCCAGTTGCGCGCGCGCCGTAATGTAATAAATGAGAGCCAAAATTCCTTACGGGGCAGTGATGAGCGACGCGTGACAAGTGCCAAGAAAAAAGGCGAGAAGAACGCTCACTCCCTACTCCATTCTCCCCATTCTCTACTCCCTATTCCCTATTCCCTGTTCCCTTCTCCTTTCCCACCGCCTTCGTCAGACGCCGGAAATTCCGGACCTGCCAGAAGGCCAGCCCCAGGTTCAGCAACCCCAGCCCGCTGATCGCGCCCCGCGCGTAGGGGCTCATATAAAGGGGCCGCAAAGCCGGATAATAGCCGACCAGCAGATTCTGTGTCCAGAGCGGAGACCAGGGAATCAGCAGCAAGAAGAGTCCGACCTCCAGGCACACCAGAACCCAAACGGCAAGCCGCCAGCGGCTGCCGGAGCCTGCCCCGGTCCCGGCGACCGTGTCCCCGGAAGACTCATTGGCTTTGCTGGAGATCACGGATCCGGTCGGAGACGTTTCGGTAGTCAATATTGTGAGCATACACTTCCAGAAAACTCTTCAGCGCGGCGGCCCGGTCTCCGGCGACTTCGTAGGCCGACCCGATCTCGTAGAGCAGGGCCAGGGAAGTTTCCGAATCCAGGCCGGGCGCATGGAGGGCCGTCTGGTACCATTTTACCGCCAGCAGCGGTAATCCTTTTTCCAGAAAACAGGTGGCCAGCAAGGAACAGCACTGCACCAGGTGGGAGGTGTCCTTGGCTTTCTCGGACAACTGATGGGCCTTCTGGAATTCCCCGATGGCCTCGTCGTAAAGCGCCATTTCCTTGAAGGCGATGCCCATGTTGTAGTGCGTCTCGATGTCTCCGGCGGCGGCCGGTTCCTCCATCTCCTCTTTGAACTCCGCGAACACATCATCGAGAAGACTCCCCTTGGGGGGCGCGGCAGAAGCGGCTGCGGGAACGGGAGGAGCCGGAGAAGGCGCCCCGGCTGGCCGGGACGGAACCGGCGGGGACGGTTCTCCCAGCATCTCGCTCAACTCGCCTGCCAGGGCCGCGAAGCGATCTGGCGGCGGTTCGGCTGCGTGCGCCGCAGGCGGTCTTGGCGCTTGAACCTCTTCCAAGGACAGCTCAAAACCCGAATGCCCAGCCCCGGACGTTGGCGGCGTGAGCACATGGTCCCAATCCAGCTCCGGCTCCGCCGCGGCCGGAGGAGGAGCGGCTGGCCACCCTGGGAGCCCCGCTGGCGGAGTCACCTCGGCCTGCGGCGGTTCGGCCCGCCCAGGCAGGGTCCCGGCAGGCTCCACCATCTCCGCCGGAGGCACAGCCTCCTCGATAACTGCGGCGGGGGCTTCCCCGCCCTGCAAGGCCGCCAGCCGCGCCTCAAACTCCGCGAGGGACGGATGCGAAGGCGACTGTCCCCGAAGCCGTTCGAGGGTCGCGACTGCTTCGGAAGCCAACCCGGCCTGGAGGTAGAATTCGATCTCCTCGGCGACGCTGTCGGCGACGCTTTCCGCCGCCGCGGGAGCCGCCGGGGTTGTTTCGACCCCGGACAACGCAGCCCATTCGAGCGACAGGTCGACTTCCCGAACCGATGACTCCCCAGCCGGCGCTGCCTCCGGCGCACGCTCCAAACCCGCCGGGAGTGGCGCCGGCGGTTCGGCTTCCACGGGCGCAGTTTCCGGGACCGGCGATTCCACGTGCGACGCCTTTTGCTGGAAGCTAAGAGTTAATTCGCCGTATTGGGTGGCCCGGTCCCCGTCGCCCAACATCACATAGGCTTGGGTCAGCGCTTCGGCGCAGGCAGCGGCCTTCTCATATTGGCCGGCTTGTTCGTAGAGCCGCAGCAACTGCTCCTGGAGGGAAATATTTCCGGGGACTTCGGCCAATCCTTTTTCCAAGACGTCAATGGCATGCGAGAATTGCCGGTAGGTCGTGTAGAGGTCGCTCTCGGTCAGGGCGTTGCGAACAATGTCCTGCTCGCGCGGCGCAAGAGTTTCTTCCGCTGCCGGGAAGCCTTCCCGGCCCAGACCCAGCTCCGCCGCCATGGCCGGGACCGGCTCCGCGGCCGCCTCCGGCGTCGCGCCGGCCCTGCCGAGCCGCGTGTTCACTTGCCGGAGCAATTGCGCCAGTTCCGCGCTCTCCGGAGCGATTTCCACCAACTCGGAGCAGATCGCGTGCGCCTTTTCCAGCTCGCCGTTGGTCACATACATGTGCGCCAGCAGCTCGCCGATTTCCTGGGCTTCCCCGCGATTGCCCGCCTGCCGATGAACCTGCCACAACAATTCCAGCGCGCCGGGATGGGAGGGCTGGGAGGCGAGGATTTTCTGGAGGCCCTCGACCAGGGCGGAATGCGAATTCTGGGCCACCAGCCGTTCGGCCCCCTTCTGGTAAATCGCCAGCGCCTCCTCGACATCGCCCCCCGCCACGAGTTGTTCGCACACCTGGGCCAGCCCGGCGAAGTCTTCATGGAGATCAAACAGTTGGACAGCCAGATCGCGGGCCCGGCCCACATCGCCCTGCTTCATGTAGGCGAGAAAGAGCCAATTCAATACGCCCTTATGACCGGCCGGCGAGGGGATGGATTGCAACGCCTGGATCGCCCGCGCGGGGTCTCCTTGTTCGACGCAGAGGCGTCCATACAACACCTTGGCGTCTATATTTTCCGGGGCCAGCTTCAGGAGCGCCTCCAGGGCGCGGGTGGCTTCGGCAGGCTCGTTGCGGTCCAGAAACCGCTCGACCGTGCTCAGGTAGGTGGCGATCGCTTCTTCCTTCTTGCCGGTTTCGGCGTAGAGTTCCGCCATGCGAAGCTGCAGCCGGGGATTCTCGAGATCGAGGAGGAGTACTTTTTCAAAAATTTCCCGCGCCTTGTCTTTTTCCTGGCGCCGCATATGCAGCTCCACGGCCTGGAGATAGTGGGTGCGGGCGTCGCGGAGCAGTCCCTGCATGGAGTACAGCTCGCCCAGCTTTAACAGGGGGGCGATCGCTTCCGGGTCCAGCTTCGTGATCCTTTTATAAACCGCGATGGACCGGGGGATCGCGCTGCTCTCGACGTATTTCTCCGCCAGGGTATAAAAGCACTTGATGGCTTCATCCTTCTTCCCGGCGCGGTCATAGAGGTCCCCGATCGTATTGAGCGTCATCAAGTCCTTGGGGTCTTTCTTCAGGATCTTGTTGTACTCGTCAATCGCGGCCTGGATTTTCCCTTGCAGGACGTATTTCTCCGCCGCATGCAAGACCTTCGCTTTATCAAACCCCAGCAATGCCATCGAGAAGCTCTCCGCTGGTTCCCCTGGTTCGTGCCCCTTCGGGCGCAGGGACAAACACTCCCCCCAGTGGGTTACCCTCCCGCATTTTCGCCGTACGGGGCCGTACGGGTCGCACGGCAGTTCCGCCGATTAGAATAGGCGCAACAACGGACAATTGCAAGCGCGAAGCGGGGGACCTCTCGTACCACTGCCCCCACCGAAACTTTTCTTATTGACGCGGGCGAGAGAAAAGTATAAATATTCATTGAGATGCATAATTATTCTCCTGGGCGCAGATTCCGGGCGGGCATCCTGGGGCATTCCGGCTTTAGCGGCGCGGAACTGGCGGCGTTGCTGGGAAAGCACCCGGCGGTGACTCCGGTGCTGCTCGACCACCGCAAGGCGGAAGGAACCGCCTCCGAGAGCCGTCCGCACGCCGGGAGCGAATCCGCTTCCAACCCGCTGGAGCGATTCGCCTGGAGTCCGACCGTGGTGACCGAACAAAAGCTGGACGTGGTGTTCACCGCCACCCCGCCGGAAGTTTCCATGGAAGTGGTCCCGGAGATTCGCGCGCAGGAAGCGCGGGCGATTGATCTGAGCGGGGCCTTCCGGCTCCCGGCGGAGCAGTACGCCCGCTGGTACGGCGCCGAGCATCGCCACCCGGAATTGCTGCCGCAAGCCGTGTATGGGCTGCCGGAACTTTACCGCGAGCGGATTCGCGCGACCTGTATCGTCGCCAATCCCGGCTGCTATCCGACAGCGGCGATCTGCGCTCTCTGGCCTTTGCTGGAGCAGGATTGGGTGGACCGGGCGGCGGGCATCGTTTGCGACGCCAAGTCGGGCGTCACGGGTGCCGGCAAAGCCCCTTCGCCCCAGACGCACTTCGTGCAGGTGTCGGAGAACTTTTCCGCCTACGCCATCCGGAAGCACCGCCACGTGCCGGAGGTTTTGAACAGTTTGCGCTTGCAGGACGACGAGTTTGACTTCACGGCCCACTTGCTGCCGATCCAGCGCGGCATTCTGGCGACGCACTATGTGCGCTTGCGCCGCGCGGCGGAGCTGAAGGAAGTGCTCGATCTCTATCGCTCGGCCTATCGCGACTCCCCGTTCATGCGTCTCTATCCGGCCGGGAGTTTCCCGCAAGTGAGCGCGGTGCAGCGGACCAACTTCTGCGACATCCATTGCACGCTGGGCGGCGACGGCAAACGATTGATCGTCGTCAGTTGCATTGACAACTTAGTGAAAGGAGCGGCGGGCCAGGCCATCCAGAACATGAACCTGATGCTGGGCCTCGAGGAGACGGCGGGGCTGCTCTGAAGGGAATAGGGAATAGGGAACAGGAGCGGAATTCCATTTTTCCTTAGCCCAGGCGTTTACGCCTGGGTCGCGGATGCAACTGATTCTCCCTAGCCCCCTTTAGGGGGCTTACCGAAAGTGGCTTGAGCCAATTGGTCATCCAAGGCTGAAGCCGAAAAGAGGAAGGCCGTTAAAGCGGCCTGAGAATCAATTGCCATGACAACCCCGGCCTGAAGGCCGGGGCTAGAGAAAAGGGGGAAAGGGCGCCGATGCTGGCGAGGCGCGGATGGGACCGAAGCGTTTCGCCGGACGGCGATAAGTAAAGCCGATGAAAGCGGTTGTCAAAATCGGAGGGACGCTGCTCGAGACGGCCGCTGACCGCCTGCGGATCGCGGAGATGGTGGCCCGGCAGGTCCGCGCCGGCCACCGCATTCTTCTGGTGCACGGCGGCGGGAAGCAACTGACGCAGTTTCTTGACACGATGGGGGTGGCCAGCCGGTTTGTGGACGGCTTCCGCGTCACCACGGCGGAAACGCTCGACGGCGTGATCAAAGTCTTTGCCGGGACGGTCAATCATGAGCTGCTGGCGGCCTTCTGCCGCGTAGGACTGCCCGCCGTGGGCCTCTCCGGGATTGACGCGGGCGGATTGATCGCCGAGAAGTTGCAGGGAGAGCGCGGGCAGGATTGGGGATTCGTGGGCCAAATCAGGAAAGTGAATCCCGCGGTTTGGGAGACGCTGCTCGAAGCCGGGTTCCTGCCGGTGCTGGCTTGCCTGGCGGTGGGAGAAGACGGGCAAATCTACAACGTCAACGCCGACCAGGCCGCGGTGGCCTGCGCGGTTCATTCCTGGCGGGGGCGGGCCGATGCGTTGGTCTTTTTGACGGACGTGGACGGCGTGCGGGACGGCGAGGGGCGCGCCCTGGCCCGCCTCGGAGCCGAGGAGATTCCCGCGCTGCTGCGCTCCGGCGTGGTCACGGGGGGAATGCTCGCCAAGCTGAATGCCGTCCGGGAAGCCCTGGCACAGGCGGTTCCCAGCGTCTACATCGGGAACGGTCATCGGGACGATGCCCTGGATAGCGTCTTTGCCGCCGGGAAGCCGTCGCACGAAGCGGCAGTTGCCGGCACGGTGATTACTCCGTCTCTAACCGCTTCGAGCAGCGAAGGAAAGTGTGGCAGCCATTGGAGTGAAGGAGGACATGTTGCGTAACCATCCCGGACATTCCCTGGAAACCGAGTCGGATTTGCCGAACCCGAGCCTGGTAAGCGTTGAAATCCGTTCCGCGCAGCTTGCCGATGTGCCGGCGCTGCTGCGGCTGATTAACGGCTACGCGTCGCAGTCCTTGATGCTGCCGCGCACGGAACTGGAACTCTGCGAAAGCCTCCGGGATTTTCTAGTGGCAACGGAAAGCGGCGAACTGGTGGGTTGCGGGGCGCTGCATTTCTACACGCAGCACATGGCCGAGCTGCGGTCCCTGGCGGTCTCCCCTACCAAGACGCGCAGCGGTCTGGGGCAGATGGTTGCCCGGGAGTTGCTCGACGCGGCGCGCCGCTACGGGGTGGATTTGGTGTTCGTCTTCACGTACGTCCCCGGCTTTTTTGAGAAGCTGGGATTTCAGCCGGTGGACCGCGGCGCGCTCCCGCTCAAGACCTGGAAAGACTGCCTGCGCTGCCCGATGTTCCATGCCTGCGACGAGATCGCTCTGGCTTACATGGTCTCACCGGGCGCAGAAATTTACATGGGGGCGCTGCCGCCGGAGGAAGCGCCCGCCGAGGGCACTCCCGTGCTTCCGATCCTGGGCGCACCCCGGATTCTGGAAAAGGGATAGGGCGGATTTTCCCACAACTCCGGAACCGGGTAGCCACGGCACGTTTGGTGTGCCGTGGGCTTTCGCCTTTCCGATAGAACGGACCCACGGCATAAAAAGCATGCCGTGGCTACCCCTCGACACTACCGTGGAAAAGCGCTTTACCGGAGGACGGCGCGTCGGCCGCGGTCCACGAACTCCATCGCTTCATCCACGACGGCCTTGCCGCGCTCGTAGACTTTCTTTCCGCGGTCAACGAATTCCTCTCCGGTTTCCGTCACTTTTTCGCAACCTTCCTCAGCGAGGCGGGTCAGATAGCGCCTGGTTTCCCGTCCGCTCTTCGGAGCGAACAGCAAAGCGATCGCCGCTCCGATACCCATGCCACCCAACAGCCACAGGAAATTTTCTGCGTCTTTTCTGCTCATGTTCTTATCCTCCCGCAGTCCTTCTCCGGTTTCGCACCGGGGGAACCTTGGCCCCAAAACCGCAGGGACAAGACTGCTTTGACAGACTTCCCTTTCTCTCCTCTATTGTGACACGAAACGGGGCAAATGTGTTGCCCGGTGGTGGAAGTAAATTCGGAATGGAGACCGCACGGGAAGCCCCGCAAGGGGCGCAAGATTTTGGCCCGGATTTCTCACGAGCAGCACAGCGCCGGAGGCGCGATAGAATCTGGCCCAGGGCGCAAGCCCAATAAGCGTTAACCTAATTCCGTTTGCGGCCCGGTATCGTCTTTTCTCCCTTGCCCGAAGGGCAAGGGAAAAAGGCTACTCACGGGTCCCCGGC
>MEKR01000060.1:12290-25666 GCA_001767035.1 Acidobacteria bacterium RIFCSPLOWO2_02_FULL_61_28 | reverse complement strand
GACAAGACTGCTTTGACAGACTTCCCTTTCTCTCCTCCATTTTGACACGAAACGGGGCAAATGTGTTGCCCGATGTTTACGAGACGGTTTCAAAATCGGCCAGGGTAGCCACGGCACGTTTGGTGTGCCGCCCTTCGGCAAGCTCAGGGCCGTGAGCGAAGTCGAACGGTGGGCTTTTGCCGGAACGAATCCGGAACGTGCCCACGGCTGTTCCCTATTCCCTGTTCCCTATTCCCTGTTCCCAATTCCCTCTCACCGCCGGTGGACCTGGACCGTCTGGCGGAAGTCCTCGGCCAGGATGCGGACCAACTCGCACATCTCGTAGAGCCGCGAACGGACCCGCAGGCCGATGCGGTCCGTGAGCGTGTCGGCAACGCGGTACTTCCCGCTGGGGCTGCGCTCTTTGGCGGTTTCCTCGGCTGCATCGGGAAGATTGGAAGTCAGCAGCGTGATTTTCTTTTGAATGTAGCGATAATTCAGGATATAGGTCACCGTGTCCTCGACCCAATCGGAGATGCGCTCGGCCCCAAAATCGTCAATCGCCACGACCTCCGTGTCGAGAACCGGCCGCATCACCTCCGACTCGGTGCTCAGCGAAACCGGATTGTAGCTGTCACGAATCTGCCGCAGCAGCTCCTGATAGGAGCAGAACAGGCACTCGGCCCCTTTCTGCATCATCAACTGTTTCAGGATGGCGATGGTCAGGTGGGTCTTGCCCACGCCCGGATTGCCGAGAAAGAGAATCCCTTTTTCGACCAGCGGATAACGCTCCACGAAGCCGCGCGCTTTGACCAGTGCCATCTGCAAGCTGGGGTTGCCGAGATCGTAGAAGTGGTCGAAGTCCTTTTCGGACTCCCGGAACCCGCGCGGGATGCGCGCGCGATCCATCCACCATTGCTCGTTCCGCGGCTGCTGCCGGCACGAGCAGACTTCCACGGCCCGCCAGCCGTTCTTTTCCACCGGACGCCAGCCGGTGCCGTCGCAAAGAGAACACTCGTTCATGGCCTGCTCACTCGCATCACGCTCTCGAACAGGATAGACGAGAGCAGGGAGGTTGACAACCGCGCCTCGGGGCGCATTGCAGCTTCATCCACCACGGCGGGGGTAGTGGGGCAGTTCGCGTCAGGGCACGACTTTAGTCGTGCCGTCCACGAGTGGGCCTGGTGGGGGCTTTAGCCCCTGAGGTGGATTGTCCCATCGAAATTGCCTCTCACCATCGCAACAAACATACCTCAGCGGCTGAAGCCGCGTTGAGGATACGTCCGTTACGGCACGCCTGAAGGCGTGCCCTGACGAGACTTGCGAAACCAAACCGACCCTCCACCACGGCGGGTCCGCGCTTGCTCCGGCAGGGCCGCTGCGAATAGTATTCTTAGAGGAGGAAAATTTGAGAATCGAATATGCCAAGCAGAATGGAAAGACCTAACATTCGGAATAATTTTAAGCGGAATAATTTTAAGCGAATGATCGCTCTATTTGCGGCGGCGGTGTGGCTGCCGGCCGTCATCCTTATTGCGGCAGCCTCCTTCGGCTTCGCTCAAGGCGCAGGGGAGCAGCGTCCCACCACTGGAAAAGATCTCTATGAGGCGGCGTGCGCCTCGTGTCATGGCCCCGACGGCAAGGGGGCGGACCGGGCTACGGTGGGGTTCGACATCCCGCTGCCTGACTTCACTGATTGCAGTTTCGCCGTCCGCGAGCCGGACAGCGACTGGGGCGCGATCATCCACGAGGGAGGCCCGGCGCGGGGGTTCTCCGATACGATGCCTTCTTCGGGCGATGCCCTGACGAGCGAAGAGATTGAAAAGGTGATGGATCACCTGCGCAGCTTCTGCGGCAACCGTGCCTGGCCGCGCGGCGAGCTGAACTTGCCCCGTCCCCTGGTCACCGAAAAAGCGTTTCCGGAAGACGAAGCCGTATTGACGACCACGGTCGCGGCCGAAGGAGCCGGCGCCGTAACCCATCAGCTCGTCTACGAACGGCGCTTTGCGGCGCGCAATCAGATCGAATTGGCTGTCCCGCTGGCCCTCAAAAGAATTGACGGCCGCGGGTGGGGCGGCGGGGTCGGGGACATCGCGCTCGGCTTCAAGCGCGTCTTGTTTCACAGTCTGCGCACCGGCTCGATCCTCAGCCTCTCCGGCGAGACCGTCCTGCCCACCGGCGAGAAGTCCGACGGCAGCGGCAAAGGGTTCACGGTCTTCGAGCCGTTCGTCACCTTCGGACAGCTTCTGCCGTCGGAAGGCTTTCTCCAGTTCCAGGGCGGAGTCGAGATCCCGGCGGGCGGCCACGGCGCCGCCAAAGAAGCGTTCTGGAGAACCGCCGTGGGCCGCAGCTTCACCCAAGCGCGCTTCGGACGCACCTGGTCGCCGATGGTCGAGCTGCTGGGCGGCCGCGAACTGGAAGCCGGCGCGAAGGCCGACTGGGACCTGGTGCCGCAGTTCCAGGTTTCGCTCAGCACCCGGCAGCACATCTTGCTGAACTTCGGTGTCCGCGTTCCGCTGAACAACGCCGGCCCGCGGCCCACGCAAGTCATGTTCTACCTGCTCTGGGATTGGTTCGACGGCGGACTCCGCCAAGGCTGGTAGGAAGAGGAGGAAACCATGCTACGACGCAGTGTTATCGGATTGTTCATCGTGATCGTAATCGTGTTTGTAAGCGGCACCAATGGCCTCGCGGCGGGGGGCAGGATTACAGGCAAGGTCGGTCTCACGGGGACGGCGCCGCCGCCGAAAAAAATCGCCATCGCGAAGGACCCTTCCGTCTGCGGCGCCGAAAAGCAGTTGGAAGAAGTCCAGTTAAGCCCGGACAAGGGAGTCCTCTACGCCGTGGTGCGGCTGCTCGGGGCCAAGGGAGCTGCGCCGCCGCCGCCCGCCGCCGTGATTGATCAGAAAGGGTGTATGTTCAACCCCGCGGTGGTGGTGGTGCCGCCAGGCGGGAACCTGGACATCACCAACAGTGATGGCATCCTTCACAACGTCCACTCGCACTCGACCGTCAACAGACCCATTAACAGGTCCCAGCCGGGATTCTTGAAGAAACTCACGGCGAAGTTCGACCGGGCGGAAACCATCCGGCTGAGCTGCGATATCCACGGCTGGATGACGGGCTGGGTGGTCGTGGCCGAGGAACCCTTCGTCGCCGTCACCGACGGCTCGGGCGCGTTCCAGCTCGCCGACGTTCCCGCGGGGACCTACAAGCTGGAAGTCTGGCACCCGGCCCTGGGCACGCAAACCAAAGACGTCACCGTCACGGACGGCGCGGAGGCCAAGATCAACTTTGAGCTGGCGGTGAAGTAGAATCCGACCCGCGCGCGTGAGGGAGCGGTGGTTTGCATCCGAGCCGGAAGCGTGAGCGACCGGGCAATCCGAGGGGTGGTTTGAATCCGAGCCGTGCGCGCCAGCAAGCGGGCATCCGAGCCCCGACCCATTCGACCGCGCTTCCTTCGCCTGCGCTCGGGACAAGCAGGGCAGGCCGCAAGGGAGCGGGCATCGAACAATGTCTGCGGATTGCGCTACGGTCGCATGTCGCGGGGCACACTCACCGCGGGGGCGCAGATGGCCGAGTTTCCGGCGGCGTCCGTTGCTCGATAGGTCAGCGTATAAAGCCGGCCCCTGCCCATGCCCGCGCGCTCGGCGCGCAGCAGCCCGCTGGTGTCCGCTGTCCCGATCACGAACCCTTGGATGTCGTTGAGAGAGTCCCCGTCCCCCAGCCCTTGATCCGGTTCGTTGCTCGTCGCCGAGAGCAGAGCGAAACCCGTCGGGCCGGACAATAGATCAACCACGTTGACCAAGGCGTTCACGGGCACCATCTGATGATTGGGCCGCCAGAGACGCTCCGGGGTAATCCGGCATGCCAGGCTCGGCGGAGTTTTGTCAATGTTGATTCCGCTGACCGTGGCGGTGGCGCTGTTGCCGACGTTGTCCGTGCAACTCCTAGTGACGGACTGGTTGGCCCCTTCGCCTAGGATGGTATTTGGCGGCGGGTTCCCGGCAGCGAGGCCGGAGAGGGCGTCCGAGCAAGCGAAGCTGACTGTCACATCCGTGTTGTTCCAGCCGTTAGGGTTCGCTGCCGGGCTGCGGCTGCCGGTGATGGTCGGGGCAGTCCTGTCAATATTGATGGGTCCGAACGTTGCGCTGGCGCTTTTTTCGGTCACATCCGTGCATGTGCCGCTAACCGAAGGGCTACTTCCCTCCGCGGACACGATTGTATCGGCAGGCGGACTACCGGGAGCAAGTCCCGAGCCGCTATCGAAGCAGGTGAAGTGGACTGTCACGTTCTGGTTGGTCCAGGTGCCGGCCGTGTACGGCCTATTGTCGGCAGTCCTGGCGGTGACGCTGATCGTCGGCGGCGACCTGTCAATCTTAATGGGGTTGAACGTTGCGCTGGCGCTGTTGCCAGCCAAGTCTGTGCAGGTTCCACTGACCGAGAGGTTGCTTCCTTCCGAAGAGACGGTTGTGTCCAGAGGAGGACTTCCGGGAGCCAGTCCGGAGAGGCTGTCGGAACAGGTGAAGTGAACCGTTACGTTCTGATTCGTCCAGGTACCGGCCGTGTAAGGATTATTGTCGGCGGTCTTAGCGCTGGCGCTGATCGTCGGTGTCGTCTTGTCAATTTGAATCTGGAGGCTCTTCGGAGCTTCCTGGTTCACGGCATTGTCCCGGGCGAAGTAAGTCAGGGTAGTTATCCCCTCAACGGATATGGTCACGGTGGTGTTGTCCCCCGTTACCACAGCCGCTCCCGTCTGAGCCCCCGTCAAGGAGTAGCTGATTTCTTTCACGCCGGAGCATCTGTCGGTGGCGATTAGAGTCACGGTGATCTCATTCCTGTACCAGCCCGCAGCGTTGGGAGCCGGCTGCAATGCAGTGGTCGTGGGCGCCCGCCTGTCCAGCACTGTAATGACCACCGTGTCGCTTGCAAACCCACCCAGGCCATCGCTCACCGTGAGCGTGATCGTATGCGTTCCTAAACCCAGGAGTACTCCTAACCCCAGGAGTGGATCCAATCTCGGGCCGCTTCTTGTCCCAAACGGGCCCGTCCATATGTACGTCAGGGCGTCACCATCCGGATCGCTGGAGTTGGTTCCATCGAGAAGTACCTCTCCAATACATCCGCCGTTTTCGTTTACTATCTGATCCGCGCCAGCGTTCGCTACTGGGGGATGATTGGTTATCCCGACGAGGGCTACAAGCTGCGTCGGAGCGGCAACGAAGCGCGGCAGGGCCGGGGCAATTGTGGTCGGGCCGACCGGAGCAAAACCGACGGAACCACTGATAATCCCCGTCCCGGTCGGGGCAGCTCCGGTCAGAGCTACAAAGAACGTAATCGTTTCGACCTGGGTAGTGGAATCGGTCGTTACCTCATAAATAATCGTGGCGGTCCCACCGACTACGGGGATCCGGTCAAATTGGTTCAAAACAACCGGATTCAGTGCTCCCCCGGAGCCGTCTGCATTGACAGGGTTGTCCACAGTTCCAACTCTGATCAGTGCGATGGCGTCAAAAACGTTTGGGTCAACGGAACCCGTGGTGGCAGCGGTTCCGGCGCTGAAAGATGTTACCGCTCGCGGGGCGTATACCGAGATTCCAGTAGGAATGCCAGTGAGCTGAACGCGGAAGCGGGTCCCGTTAAGAACTCCCCCTCCGAAGGCGGCTTCCGATGCTGCGGACAAAAATTCCTGGCCAAAATTCTCCCGAAGGTTTACTCGCAACGAGTTCGCGGCAGTCGGGGAGGGGTCCGGGTTGCCGGCGACGGTGGCGGGTTCACCCGGCGGGGTCGGAATGGCGGGTGCAGAGGGATTGATGCTCTTTGGCGTACTCGGTAAGCCACCGGAGCGAGCCGATTGCACCGTGGCCACTGTGAGCGACGTGAACTGAATAAGCGAAATTGGATTGGTAGCTTGAAACCCCGGAGGAACCGACGACGACACGAATACAGTGACGTTGTTTCCAGCCCCGGCAGCATTGGCATCAACCCGGACACTGGAAACACTGATGGACTGGCCAGCGCTACACCTTAAGTCCGCGGTGGTGACGGTGAGGGTCAGAACGTTTCCGGAGTAGGTCCTTGTAAGGGAGCCGCCAGCACCAAAAACGCAGGAGGTGGCAACCGTTCCCGAACCATCCAGGATGGCTGTACCATAATCCAATCTGAGCGTCGAACCTACCTTGATAGTCCCAGAACTCTGGGCTGAGAAAGCCACGGTGCCGGTAGCCTCCGTGAGTCCTTCCGCCCGTATCGGTCGCGCCCCGCTGGTACTGAGAAAGAACGCGACCTGCGCGGAAGCGGTGCTGGCCCCTAGCAAGACCAAAAGCACGCTCAGATAAGACCAAGAATAATGTTGTCGGGGACTAAACTTTCCCTGGGAAGACATCGGCAGCTCTCCTGTTCGCAATTGCGATGGGTTGTTTCGTTCGTGCTCGACCTGGATCGGCTAGGGGGAAGTGCTTCTAAAACAAAGAAACCAAAAGGTTTCAATAAATAAACCAAGGAAATACATAGGCATCTTCTCCCGCTACTCGCTCGCTGTCAAGAGAAAAGTCTCCGCATCAAAAATACTTCGCTGATAGTACTATAAGTTATAGGCGAGCAGCCGGCGGCCAAGCCATGAGGAGGGGATAGAAGTGGCGCGCCCGAATCCAGAAAAAGCCAGGGCGTGGAGAATGGGGAGTAGGGAGCAGGAAGTAGGGAATGGGTCTGCTTCCGGTTTTTCCCAATCCCTATTCGCTACTCCCGACTTGCCCGCTCGCTTACGGTCGCCGTTCGACTGTCGCTCACGGCCCTGAGCGTGAGCCGAAGGGCGGCGCGGCCCCGATGGCTGCGTGGGCGTCGGGAGTCAGAAGGGGCAATCGCCTCACGTGTTCGTCACCTCACGATGGGGGGAAAATGGCTTGGGCTGATTTGAGGCAGGCACGCGGGCTTGTCAATGAGAAAGCAGTGACGAGTGGCAAGTGACAAGTGACAAGTGACGAAGAAGGAGCCAGAAGTCAGAAGTCAGAAGAAGTGCCGGTCCTTTCCTTCGCGTTGCTCCCTTCGCATCTGCTCAGGGCAGGCAGGACAGGCCCCCGCAAGCCGGGATCAGGATGACACGGGAGGGGAATGGTGTCAGGAGCCGGGTTTCAGGTATTAGGTCAAAATAGACCTAGATGTACTAGGACAGTAATGCGAAACAAGGGAACAGGGGATTCCGAAGATGCCGAGAAAATCGAGACTTCCGAAAGAACCGAAAGGGTCAGACCAGCATGCCCTGGCCGGCGACGGCGATGGCGTTGCGCTCGTTTCGCTTCACCAGGTACATGGCCTCGTCGGCCAGGTGGATGATCTTCTCTTTGTTCGCGGCGTCTTCGGGGAACGAGGCCACGCCCAGGCTGACGGTGATCTTCAGGTTCAGCCCTTCCTCGCTCATGAACGTGTGCCGGCCGACCAACTGAAGAAGGCGGCGGGCCACGTTGACGGCGCTCCGTTTGGGAGTCTGCGGGAGCAGGATGACGAACTCGTCCCCGCCGTAGCGGAACGCGAAGTCAATCAGCCGCAGGTGACCCTTGATGAGATTGCCGAGCTGCGCCAGCAGCTTGCTCCCGACCAGATGCCCGTGCTTGTCATTGACCTTCTTGAAGTAGTCAATGTCCACGAAGATCAGGGAGAACTCGTACTGATAGCGGGTCGAGCGATAGACCTCCGCGTCCAGAACCGCGTGGAGGTAGCGGCTGTTGTAGAGCTTGGTGCAATCGTCGGTGATGGTGAGCTCGTGGATGCGCTGCACGTAGCGGGCGTTCTCGATGGCAATGGCGGCATAGTCCGCCAGGGCTTGCAGGCGAAACAGGTCATCCTCGTCGAGCTTCAACTCGGCGATGTAGTTGATCAGCTCGATGACCCCTAAGATTTTGTCGCGGCCCCGCACCGGCATGCAGACGACCGAGCGGGTCTGGACCTTGGTTACTTCATCGAGCCGGGGAGCAAAGCGCTCGTCCTCGGCGACGTTGGGCACAATCAGGGGCTGACCGTGTTCGATGACCCAGCCGGCGATGCCTTCCCCCGGCTTGAGCCGCATGCCTTTCAACGCTTCGGCCGCCTCTCCGGTGGCGATTTCAAAATACAGTTCGCCGGTTTCCTCGTCCACCAGCAGCAGCGACCAGGTGTCGGGCCGGAAGAAGCTGCTGATCTTTTCCATGATGGTTTGGAGAACCTGATTCAGATCGAGCGTGGAGGTAAGCGCCTTGCCGACTTCGTGGAAGACAGACAGCTCCCGAATCTTTTTCCCCATCTCAACCGTGCTGTCGGTTTCACCCATGGTCCCGGTTCGCAGGAAAACCCTTCTGGAATCCCTCAGCTATTCTAACGTCTTGTCCCTGCCAGGGGCAATTTAATGTTTGACAGTGCCTGTTTCCACACCTATCATAAAGCTGCGAGTTTGCCTGCTCCCTCATCCGAACACATGAGTACTTTAGGTGCCAATTTCCGAAGAGAACGAGAAGCACGCGGCATCTCCCTGGAGGCGATTGCCGAGGAAACCCGGATCGGGATTCGCCTGCTCCGGGCCATCGAGAACGAACAGTTTGAGCGGCTCCCCGGCGGGATTTTCGACAAGAGCTTCGTGCGCCAGTATGCTCGCTACCTGGGACTGGATGAGGAACTGGCCGTGCGGGAGTATCTACAAGCCGTCGGCGCGGCTCGGGAAGCGGCTTCGTCCCAGCGGAGCTCTTCCCCGGAACTGGCGGCACTCTCGTCGTCGAGCGATTATGCCCGCATCATCGCTGCGTTAGTTGGCGTGGGGATACTGGTCGCTGGAATCGGATACGGCCTCTACCGCTTCCAGCAGTACTTGACCGCGACACCCTCGCCCGCCGAGGAGGGCTCGAGCCAGCCCACCCTGTCTACGACTCCCGCCAGCCCCGCGCTTCCATCGGCGGAATCGCTCTCCGAATCTTCGGCCGTTGCGATCGCGCCCGGTGACAACCCGGTGGGCACTCCCTCTGTCTCTTCGTCCGGTCCGTTGGTTCCATCGGTTCCCCCGGTTCCACAGCCTGCGAGGCAGGCCGAGTCTCTTGCTCCACGGGAAGGGTTGCAGTTGCGGATTGATTCTCACGGTCCGGTCTGGCTCTCGATCACGGCCGACGGCGTCAAGCAGTGGCAGGGAACCATGCGGCCGAATCAGACGCGAGAGGTTCAAGCCACGGAGTCGGTCCGATTGACGGTGGGTGACGCGGGCGCGGTCGAGATCAACCTGAACGGAAAGCCGTTGCCGCCCCTGGGTCGCTCGGGCGAAGTGAAGAGCGTCACCATTACGGCGAAAGGGACTCCTGAGCCGACACCGTGAGGATTCGTCCGTGACGTCGCCTCCTTCTCCACTCCGCGAAGTCGTTCTCAAAGACAAACTGCTCCTCGCCCGAGGCGCCGCGGACTCGTCGGCTCGGCCGCAACTGGACGTCTTGGTTTCGCTCGTAGCGGACGCCGACGAGGAAGTGCGCCGCGCTGCTCAGGAGACTCTGGGTCGGCTGAGCGATGACTACTGCGCCCGGCTGCTGGCCGCTCCTTCGCTTCCGGAAACGGTGGCGCGGTATTTCCTCCACCCGGCGCATCTGCGCCCGGCGTTGCTTCCTGCCCTTCTCGCCAATTCCGCTTGCCCGCAGGACGCGATTGAAGCTCTGGCGGCTCAGGCAAGTCCTGAAATACTTTCGGCATTCCTGGCGAATCTGGAGTTGCTGAAGACTCCGGCCCTGGTGGCGCTCAAGAAAAATCCCTCCTTCCTCGCCTTGCAGAAGGCGACTGTCGCAACACCCCTTCCGACCACCTCAGAGGAAAAGCTGGCGGTGGCGCGCGGCGCCAAACCGGTTCCGGAAGCCGAGCAGCTTCGCATCCTGGTGGCGCTTGCCTCCGATCCGAGCGAAGAGGTTCGCCGCGCTGCTGCGGACACTCTGGCGCATCTGGAGGACGAAGACTGCGCGGAGCAGTTGGCCGAGCCGACCCTCGAGGAGGCGGTCTCGCGCTACTTCCTCGATCCCGCGCATCTGCGTCCCGTGCTGCTGCCGCTTCTTCTGACGAACCGCGCCACGCCTCCGGACGCCATCGCCGGGCTTGCCGCCAACGCCGGTCCGAAGGTCATTCCCATCCTGCTCGATAACCTGGACCTGCTCAAGACTTCCGCCCTGATCGCGCTCAAGGACAATCCGGCTTATCTCACCTGGCAAAGTGAACCGCAGACGGAAGGCGTGGTTCTCGAGGTGGACCTGCTCGAGATGCTCATCGCGGAAGCGGAGGCCGAAGCCGCCCGCCTTGAACAAGAGGGACCAGCGGCCGTCGTGGAGGAAGAAGTAGTCGAGGGCGTGCAAAAGAAAGAAGGGATCTCGGGCAAGATCGCGAAGATGGGCGTGGCGCAGAAGGTCAAGCTGGCCCTGCTCGGCAGCCGCGAAGAACGCGGCATCCTGATCCGCGACGGCAGCCGCGTGGTTTCCCGGGCCGTGCTCAGCTCCCCCAAACTCTCCGACGTGGAAGTCGAGAGCTTCGCCGCCTTGAAGAACGTGGATCAGGACGTATTGCGCACGATCTCCATGAACCGCAAATTCATGAAGAATTACACGGTCATGAAAACACTGGTCGCCAATCCTCGGCTCCCCATTGACATCGGCTTGACGTTGATGCCCCGCCTCATCCAGAACGATCTGCAAATGCTGACGAAGAACCGCGACGTGGCCGACGTCATCCGCAAAATGGCCGTCAAGCTCTCGAAAACCCGGAAGCAGTAATCAGCTTTCAATTCGCCCCGCGACCGAATCAGAGCCGCGACCGCAAGGGAGCGGTGGTTTGTATCCGAGCCGCGATCCGCGACCTCGGTCGGGACGCGGCCGCAAGGGTGCGGTGGCGCTTAATCGCGCCTCGTTTCGCACTGGCCACCGCTTGCTGCGGGCTGAACCCCGGGCGCGCGCGGCTCGGATTATTCCACCGCAATCGTGACCGTGTTGCTGGAAATGCCGCCAGCGCTCACGGTGAGCGAAACGGCGGGGCCGGGGGTGACGCTGGCGGGGACTTCGGCGTTGATCTGCCACAGGCCGACGTAGCCCGGAGCCATGCCGCTGAAAAGCACTCGCGCTTCTACGCCGCCAATGGTTACCGTCGGCTGCACGCGCGTCAGGATCAGCGGATCGCCGCTTGCAGGGGCGGGTTCGCCGGGGAGCATCGGCGGGTTGGTTTCGCCGCCTCCCGTCGCGAAGATTGCGATCACGCTTCCGCGCCGAGCCGGTTTTGCGCCCACGATCAACTGCGGGAGACCGTTCTGGGAAAAGTCATCGTTGAGCACGGCTCCCTGAAACCGGCCATCTTGCGAGACGCTGAAAATCCCCGGCGCTGTGGGCGTGATATTCAATATTGTGAGCGGCGTACTGCCATCGGGTTTCGTCAATTGCGCGGGGAGGTTCGTCCCGAGCGCGATCCCGGTCGGAACCTGGAAGTTGACCTGATTCGGCCCAACGAAATGCAGCGGCGCGTCCATCGCCCCCGTAGAGGAATACTGCCAGGTGTTCGTGGCGCTGTTGAAGCTGAGGCTCCCCCCAATCTTGAGGGTTACTCCTGCGAGCGTCTTCGGCAACGGCTCGCCAAAAAACGAGGCGTTAATGGCCTGGCTCGCGCCCGTCGGAACTGACAAGGCGCTCGCCAGCGATCCCGGCGCAGTCCTCGCTTGGTCAAAACTGGCCCCGTTGGATGGAATGAAATTCCTGACAAACGCCGGCGCCTGCTGGATCAGATAAACGTTGTTGGTGGTCGTGCTCGTCGCGAGCACGAGCGTGTTGGACGGCGTAGCGGCGTCGGTAACACGGGACGGAGGAACGAAGGCTAAGGCTGCTACGCCCGGGATAGTTGCGACGGGACCTGCGGTACGGGGGACCGAGGTGAGGTCAAATTTCCAAAGGGAGTCCGGCCCACTGATGGCGAAATTGCCGAGCGCGGAGAAGACAAGGTCCTGAGGATTTGGCACGCTCTGGAATTGGTCGTTCGCTTGAGAGACGGTAGCCGGATCGAAAGCCATTATGCTGTTTGCCTCCGCGCTGGCTACGCAAATATAAGGCAGGCAATTGACAACTGCGGTGGGCCGCGATACGGGAATTTGGGTCACGACCCTGGAGGTAGACAAATTCACCACACTCACGACGTTTGCGTCTGTGCTGGCCACCCAAACAGTACCCAGAGGCGCGACTGCGATCCCGTGTAATCCCCGGCTCGCAGGCACGCCGGGAATTGTGGCCCGGACCGTGAGGCTAGAGGGGTTAATGACGCTGAGGCTATTGTCTCCAACGTTTGAAACAACTGCCAGGTTGGAATCAATACAAGCAACCGAGTGGGGCTGCGGTCCGGTGGGCACCCTTCCTGCGACGCCTCCCGCGACGCTTGCGATCGGTGCGTATGCAAACCGCAGCACACGAACCGAGTTATCCGAAGGCGAAGTTACCAGAACGGTGCTATCCCTCCCTCCGCAAGCAACAGCCGCGTAAGGGGACGGAATGCCCGTTTCCACACTTAGCGGTGTCAGCGTCCGGGTCTCCATCGGTCCAGCGGAAAGAACAAAAATAGACACGGAGTTATCCCCGGAGTTTGCTACCACGGCGAATCGTACGAAAACGGTTGAGAATTCCGTGACTGGCACGCCACTGACCGCAATGCCCATCGGCCGGAGTCCGGTTGGCGCGGAGGTGATCGAAACCGGCGGCGGCGATTGCGCATCCGCCGCGATTGCGAAACCCGTTATCGCCACGCTGATCGCCAGGAATGGCCAGAAATGAAATGCTCTTAGCATTGTCAATCCCCTATGCGGTTCCAATCGCCAGCCAGTAAAAGTATTCGTCCGTGCTCAAATCGTCAGACAGGGTAAAACTACCACCACCGCAGTCACGACGTCGGCGTGGAAAACCGGATGGGCCTTCCGCGGCGGCCGGGTACGAAGGGCATGGAAGCGGCCTGGCCGTGATAGGCCGGGTCCCAGCGGCCGGGGATGGTTCTGTTGCAGGAAGGGCAGGCGCCGTTCGCTGTCAGGTTGTAGCGCAGCACCCGAAAGCCGCAGCGTTCGATCAGCAACTCGCCGCAACCGGGACAGCGCGTGTTCTCCCACTCCCCGACATAGCCGGGCAGGTTCCCGGCGTAAATGAAATGCAGTCCCGCCCGCTTGCCGATCGCGGCGGCACGGAACAAGGTCGCCGCGCTGGTGTCCTCCGGGTCGGTCATCTTGTAGTCTTTGTGGAACGCGGTGACGTGCCAGGGAATGTCGGGCGAGATACCGGCCAGGAACTCCGCCATGCGCTTCAGCTCGTCGTCGGAATCGTTGAAGCCCGGCACGATCAAGGTGACGATCTCGAGCCAGAAGCCCATCGCATAGAGGCGGCGAATGGTGTCGAGGATCG
>MEKR01000060.1:0-12278 GCA_001767035.1 Acidobacteria bacterium RIFCSPLOWO2_02_FULL_61_28 | reverse complement strand
CGCCGAGCTGGCGGTAATGGCGGTCGTCGAAACTCTTGAGGTCCACCTTGTAGAGGTCCACCCAGGGCCGCAGGTATTCGAGGACTTGCGGCGTGCCGTTGCCGTTCGAGACGTAGCCGGTTACCAGGCCCGCGGCTTTCGCCTCTTTGAAAATCGCCACGGCCCATTCGCTGGTGATGAGCGGCTCATTGTAGGTGCTGACGACGACCTTCGCGCCGAGATCAATGGCCTGCTCGATCAGTTCCTTTGGCGTCGCCTGGAGCGGCGGCGAGACCGCCGCCGGATCACGCAGCGCCTGCGAGGTCACCCAGTTCTGGCAGTAGGCGCAATGCAGGTCGCAGCCGAGCATCCCGAAGCTGTACGCGAGCGCGCCCGGATAGGCGTGGAAGAATGGCTTCTTCTCAATCGGGTCGCATTGCACCCCGCCGACGTAGCCCCACGGCACATACAGCGTCCCGCCGCGATTGAACCGGACCTTGCAGACTCCCGGCTGTCCGTCCGGGATCGGACAGCAATGCCCGCAGGCAAAACAACGCACGCGGTTCCGATCGAGCTTCTCGTAGAGATCGCCCTCGCGGACGTTTTCGGAAAGGACATCGCGCAAGGTAGCCATCGCTTCCCTGCCCCCTATACTTATTTTACTCCCCTTTGGGGTCTGGGAGGGTCTGGGGGGTCTGGGTTCCTTCCCTCCATGCAGAGGTGGTCGGTCCCATCAGGGGGGTGTTGGGTCATTTGCGTCGCCAGGGCATGGCTTCAGCCATGCCGAAAAGAAGCATCATTATCATGTGGGCTTTAGCCCCTGAGGGTTGTCCCTCAGCCGTTCGACTTCGCTCACGGCCCTGAGCCTGTCGAAGGGCGGCTGAAGCCGCTCTAGAATCTCGCCACGTACGGCACGACTGAAGTCGTGCCCTGACGAAACGAGAGGGAACTACCACTTCCAGTTAGGGGTCTTGGAATCAGTTGGGTCGGAGGAAGGTCTGGGGCTATGCGCCGGTGGAGCATCCGCTCGGGATGAGCAGCAGTTGGCCGGGGTAGATTCGATTCGAGTCTTCGATCTGGGGATTGGCCGCCGCGATGCAGCTCCACGCGTGCCCGTTGCCGAGTTGCGTCGCCGCCAGCCTCCACAGCGAGTCGCCTTGCTGGACTCGAACTTGCTTGGCAACCGGCGCGGACTCCCGTGCGGGCAACCGCAGTTCCTCGCCCACGCGAACCATATCGGGGTCCGCCAGTTGGGGATTCGCCGCAGCAATCTTTCGCCATTCCCTGCCGTCACCCCAATGCCGCTCGGCAATCTTCCACAACGAATCGCCGCGCCGCGCGCGAATCGAGTCGCCCGATCTCGTTTGTTCCATCCGAATTGTTCCGGAAGATGGGGCGGGCAGCGGATTCTCGATTGGCGGAAACTTCGGCAGAGGCGGCGGGCCGAGCGGAGTCCTGGGAGCAGCGGAGGACAACCGGGAGGCAGCCGCGATCGAAGCGGTGCCGGTTTTCCGCCGGCGGGCCTTGGCGGCGAGGAGTTGCGCGTTGCGAGACTGTCTTACAGCGCGATAGTACCGCGCGACGTCACCGAGCGAAATCCCCGCCGGCCATACCACCGGAGCCGCGATCAAACTGGAAGGAGGTTCTGGTTCAGGTTCTGATGCAACAACAGGAACAGGAGGATTGAGAAAAGGAGGAACGGCAACGGCGGCCGGTGCTTCCTCGACCGGCTGGGATTCTTCGAACGCCCTGCGATCCACGGGATCGAGGATGCGGGGCCGAGCCAAATCTTCGTTGGTATAAACGCGTGTGCGGCGGGGCAAGTTCTCTCTGCGTTCGCGGTCCTGGCGCGCCAGATCATCGAGGCTCTGCGCAGAACTTGAAGTGGTGCTTGCAATAAATCCGAGAAGAAATAATCCACCGATGAGCTTGATGGTTGAGTTGTTCGCCGACCTCGCGCCGCTCATAAGGCTCTCAGCTTTCCCCCGAGCGTTACAAAGCTAAAGCCTTTGTAACACATACAAGGGCGGCGGGCAAGATATTTGTATGAAAAAAACAGTGGGGGTGCCTAGAAGGATTCGTGGGCTGCCGGGAACCTCCGCCAGGCGTCGCCCCCTCCATAACCGAAAGCGGGAGCCGGGGCCTTCGCCAGCATTCAACTAATTCCACCCGCAATGGGGGCACTTCCAGGAATCGCCCGGTTGTTTCTTTCCAATGGCTGTGCCACAGCGGGGGCAAATGCGCATCCAAATCTTCTTTGTAAAAGTCATCGCCACCTCCTGATCCTTATCTTTCCGTGGCTTCATGATTCCAGTTTCCCGAAGCGGGCACAATAGACCGCAGGGCACATTCTTCGATGGTGCTCCAGTACCCCAGTACCGTGGAAAAGTACCGCGCTTCCCGCCCGCGCCCGCTGGACGAAGAGAAATTGGACCGTGCCCAGATGGTGGATCGTGGGCTGCGATGCGGATTACCTCACGCGCACCGACACGGTGTTCGAGTAGGCCGATACGCTGCTGGCGTTGAAGGCCCGCACACGATAGAGGTAATTCCCGCGACTGACGCTATGGGTAAAGGCATTGACGTTCGCTCCGACGGTCCCGACTAGCACAAAGCTGGTGGAGCCGGACGGTGCCCGCTCGATCTGGAAGCCAGTTTCGTTGGTGGAGTTGTCCGTCCAGTTGAGTTTGGCGGAACCCTTGCCGCCCGAGGCGGCGGCTTGCGTCTGCGAGATGAAAGTGTTGCCGCGTTCGCCGGGCGTGCTGCTTGTTTCCGGGATGCTTTCGAAGTACCAGTCTTGGCCGCGATTGTCGGCGTTCAACTGCCAGTTGTAGCGGCTGGTGTTGTTGCCGCCGTAGCGATTGAGCGGGACGTTCAAATCCGAAAGCTGCGCCGTGGCGCCGTAAGCGATGCCATAGACGCGCGGATCAATGGGGCGCCGGTTGGCGTTCGCGTCCACCGTGACGCTGGCCGCCGGGTTCTGCGCCAAGGCGGCGGCGCAAACAAGAAACGAGAGAATTGTCGCTTGCAGCGAAGAACCGCAGTTCATAAGGAAACCTCCCAGACACCTGCGCCCAGATCAGTCCAGAGCTGCAAGAAACGATTCTGGGCAAAGGTGCGGGGCGTAGCAATGCCGCGAGAGTCTCAATTCTAAGCGGTACTTAAGGTACCAAAGCCGGTCTCAGCAATACCGCAGCATGGTTTTCATTCAGCCAGCGCGGACATGCGGGAGAAATTGTCGGTGTGGCATTCCCAGCGCGGGGCCAGGCGGTAGGCTGCTTCGCCCACCGCCTGGGGGATTCTCTGGGCCTCCCACCGCTTCGGGAAGCCGTACTGGGTAGAACAACAGCGGTAGCCGCTTCCGAGGCTGTTCCCGGGAAAGACTCAGAGCGATCCGGCGACTCGCCACGGATCAAGCAATGCGCGCCTAAGGCAAAGATTTTGTCCTTTTTTCCCCAATTATGGATATCGGGCGGCTGCCGTATTCCGCAAATCCATCGCGAAGATCCAGCCTTTTCTGTACTTATTTTGTTTAGAAGGATATCCATATGCCTGATGGATATCTAAATGCCTGCATGATCAGAGAATGGCAATGTATTTGCACTAGGCCGTATGGGTTAATAACGGTGAATGCCCTCTGTGGAGCGAAGGTGTTTCTGGGTCGGCAGGGGAAGGATGCTTGGATGCCCTTCCGATTGAGGCGAGCAGTTCTTGGCATTCGGTAATTAAGACGCGCCGCTTTGATCTTCCGGGAACTGATTCTAAAGCAGTTACAGTGGGAACTGTAAGTCACAGGGCGGAGCTGTATGTTGCCTGTGCACTCAAGACCGAATAAGACCAATGGCAACGAAGCTTGGCACGCGCTGCACACCCGGTACCAGCACGAGAAGGTCGTGGCGGAACTTCTTACTCGTCAAGGGTTTGAAACCTTTCTTCCACTCTACACGACGGTGCACCGATGGAAGGACAGAACCAAGCGTCTTTCATTACCTTTGTTTCCTTGCTATGTCTTTCTGCGGGGCGGATTTGATCGCAGGCTGCAAATTCTGAAGACGCCCGGGGTACATGCGATCGTGGAAAGTGCCGGCCGCCCTGGAGTCATACCAGAACTGGAAATCGCCGCGATTCAGCGGGCAGTTGAGAACTCGCTGCGAATCAAACCGCACCCTTTCTTAGAGACCGGCGACTGGGTGAAGATCAAGTCCGGTCCGTTGGTGGGACTCGAAGGAATTCTGGTCCGCCAACAAGACCAGCTTCGATTGGTGCTTTCCGTGGAAATGCTCGGCAGATCAGTGGCGGTGGAGGTGGATCCGTTGCACGCGGAACAAGTAAGCGGATCGGATGCGCGGCTGGATCCACCCCGCGCTCGTTGGGGGGACGTTGACCAGTCTCCCGTCTGATATGAATCGCTTCGCCTGTGGATGTGTCCGGGATTCAGGCGAACCCGAAACCTCTGCGAGGACTTGCTGGACGGTTGAGTCCCAACACAGGAAATAGTCAGTGAGTACAAGAACAGACCCCATAAGACTTGCCAAGGCCTCGATGCCTCTGGGCGTTTCCCCCAGTGCGGTGGAAAATACCGTCCTGCACGAAGCGCTTTTTACGAAATTGCTCTGCCTGGAACGGAAGAGGGCTGAACGGTCCAGAAAACAATTTGCCCTGGTGCTGATGGACGCGAAACGGGCGATTCCTGCTTATCAAGCAGAGAAGCTCTTGCACCATGTGATTTCCGTGCTCTCCGTCGCGACGCGAGAGACGGACATCATCGGTTGGTATGAGGAACATTCTGTCCTGGGCGTCATTTTCACTGAGCTCAATGGCGGAGACCCCAGCTCTTTCCTGAACACCCTGACCGAAAAGGTGAATGCGTCCTTGCGCAGCAACCTGCCTTCGGAGCTGTTTGAAAAGATCCGCGTATCGTTGCACTTATTCCCGGAAGATTGGGATACACAAGAACCGAAGAAACCGGCTGACTTTACGCTGTATCCTGACTTGACGGTGCATGACGATTCGAAGCGGCTCCCCCGAATCTTGAAAAGGACGCTCGATATTGCGGGCAGCGTTGCGGCACTGCTCTTGCTTTCCCCGTTGTTTCTCATCATCAGCGGACTCCTTAAGCTGACTTCGAAAGGTCCCATACTGTTTCGCCAGGAACGAATGGGGCAGTTCGGGACGAGGTTTCAATTTCTGAAGTTCCGGTCGATGGTTGACGGGAACGATGCCACCATTCACAAGGAATACGTCCGGTCGCTGATTTCCGGCCAGAACGGTGTTGCGCAACGAAGCGCCAAGCAAACCTCTGTCTACAAACTGACCGAGGACCCCAGAATCACACCCATCGGGAGACTCCTCCGACGGACCAGTCTGGATGAACTCCCGCAGTTCTGGAACGTTCTGAAGGGCGACATGTCTCTGGTGGGACCGCGCCCCCCGATCCCGTATGAAACGCTTTCCTACGACATCTGGCATCGGCGGCGGGTTTTGGAAGCGAAACCGGGCATCACGGGATTATGGCAGGTCAACGGCAGGTCCAGTACAAGTTTTAACGATATGGTTCGGCTCGATTTGAAATACGCGAAGGCTTGGTCTCTTGGATTGGATATCAAGATTCTTTTGCGGACGCCCGGGGTTGTTCTCTTTGGCGACGGTGCGTATTGACAGCCTGCGTCGCATCATATCCATTCAATACAAGTCCGTATTTTTTCGGCGAGCCCAACGGGTGTTCTTGATGTATAGAGTGCCGTTGTTCCCCTCCTTGACAAGATTCCACGGCAATGGCTCTCTGCCTGATCCTACGAATGAGCAGCCGAGCAGAATACTGCCATCCATGCTTCCTGCATCCCCCTGGAAAGTGAATCCGGAACCAATATGATTCGGTTTGGCGTAATCGGATATGGCTACTGGGGCCCGAACATCGTGCGAAATATTCACAACGTCGCGGGCGCTCAGCTTGTGGCGGTGTGTGACAAGAATCCTGCCGCCCTGACCCGGGCAAGACAATCTTACCCTTTCGCCCAAGTCACCACTGACTCTTGTGAAGTGATAACGTCAACAGCGATAGACGCGATCGCTATTGTCACTCCGGTATGGACTCACTACGAGCTGGCAAAAGCCGCCCTCCAGAATGGCAAGCATGTCCTCGTCGAAAAGCCATTCACGTCGTCGGCTAAAGAAGCGGAGGAGCTCATTGAATTGGCTGCCAGGAAGAATCTGACCCTGATGGTCGATTTCACGTTCCTGTTCACCGGCGCCGTCCGCAAGATCCGTCAACTCATAGACGAGAAGGTGATTGGCGACCTCTTTTACTACGACTCTCTCCGGGTGAACCTGGGCTTGTTTCAGCATGATGTGAGTGTAATCTGGGATCTGGCTCCCCATGATCTTTCGATCATGGATTATCTGATCCAGGACAGGCCCGAGGCCATTGTTGCCACCGGCGAAAAACACTTGAACGGCGTCGAGGACATGGCGTTTATTACTGTTTACTTTCCTCACAATGTCATCGCGCATATTAACGTCAACTGGTTGTCGCCCGTCAAGGTCAGGACCACATTGATCGGCGGCGAGAAGAAGATGCTGGTCTGGAATGATTTGGCGGCCGACGAGAAGATCAAGGTTTATGACAAAGGCGTGCGATTGCATAATGGAGAAAAGGTTCATGACTTGCTCATTAGCTACCGGTCGGGAGATATGTGGGCGCCCCAGGTCGAACAGTTGGAGGCTTTGAATGTGGAACTGGGCTACTTCGTTGACTGTGTGACAAACAGCAGGAAGCCGTTCAATGACGGAGAGGCAGGCTTGCGGATCGTAAAGATGCTCGAGGCGGCTGAGACCTCCGTGAGGCATCGGGGCGCTTTGGTTCAGTTATGAGCGATTACCGATGTATTTCCCCGGACGTGAAGCTCGGAGCAGACGTCAAGCTGTCCAAGTTCATCAATCTGTACGGCTGTGAAGTCGGTGATGAGACCAAAATCGGTCCCTTTGTTGAAATTCAAAAAAACGCCAAGATTGGAAAGAGATGCAAGATTTCGAGTCACACCTTCATCTGCGAGGGAGTGACCGTCGAGGACAATGTGTTTATCGGACATGGCGTGATGTTTATTAATGACTCCTTCCCCCGCGCGACGAACGAGGACGGCCGGATTCAGACGGAAAGCGACTGGAAAGTAGAGCCCACGGTTGTGAAGAAAGGGGCTTCGATTGGATCCGGCGTGACGATCCTCTCGAACGTAACGGTCGGAGAAAACGCCATGGTTGGCGCAGGCAGTCTGGTGACCAGTGATGTTCCTGCCAATGCCATCGTGTATGGCAATCCGGCAAAGGTTCGCAGGTTCATCCCCGCCGAAGTTCTCCGTTGATCTTTGCTTCCTTTGTTGCCCGAATCCGTTCCCCAAAGAAATCACATGGCCAGCGACGCTGCGATGAAAAGCAAGCCAGCTTCCGTGAATGCTGTGGGAGACGGGACCTTGGACAAACCGGTAAATCCAAAAAGTCTGCCCACTGAGGTGGAAGAGTTTCTGGACATGGTTATTAAGGATGCCATCCAGGTCGGCAAGGATGGCAACAAGTCTTCTGACCAAGCGACAAAGAATTTCATACACCTTGTATCCATCCCTGAGGAACTAGCCGCAGCCGTGCCGGAGGCCCGGACACCCGAGACTGACGGGCACTCCGGACAGGATGCGAAACCCTCCGCGCCGGAGGCTCTTGGCCCGAATCCGCGAGGATGGGAGCATCTGGCTGGCCGGGATTGGGAGCGAGGAAAAGACGCGCATAGGGAACCCGTCTCCAGCAATTCATTCGCTCTTGCGGAGAAAAAACTGGGGCCCGATCACCCGGAAACTGCGGATCTTCTGTCCAATCTCGCGTTGCTTCTCCATAAGCAGGGCAAACATGTCGAAGCGGAGACCCTTCACCAGAAAGCGCTGCGGATCCGTGAAAACTCCCTGGGAACGGAGCACCCGAAAGTGGCCACCAGCCTGAACAACTTGGCGCTGCTTTATCGGGATCAAGGAAGAAATGCGGAAGCACAAGAACTTTGGGAACGCTCCGTGGCTATTGTGGAGAAAGCCTTTGGACCGGAGCATCCCAAAACCGCATTGAGGATCAGCAATCTGGCCGATCTGTTCTACATTCAGAGGAAATATGATCGGGCAGAACCACTTTATCAGCGGCTTGTGGCAATCCTGGAAAAGGGCCTGGAGGGAAAGCGTCCCGACGTAACGGCCAGCCTGACGAATTACATGGAGCTTCTGCGCAAGACCGACCGGCAGGAGGACGCGCGACAGGTGCAAACTCGGATCGAGACCGTAGATGGCCTCAGGAAACAAACTGCAAGCCGAACTCGGTCCTCCGCGAAGAGGTTTTGGTGGTGGTGATTCAGCAGGAACCTGCGGACAAGTACAGCGTGCTCGACGCCGTGAAGACCGGACCGGGAGCCGGAACCATAGCGCTCGATAGGACGTTGATCTCAACCGTGGAAATACTCATTCATGACGAATCCTGAAGCAATCCCGTTTGTGGACCTTGTCACCCCTCATCGGGAACTCGAAGAGGAACTGGTTTCCGTTTTCCGGACAGCTCTAGGCTCAGCCCAATTTATTGGCGGCGGCATGGTTTCCGAATTCGAGCGGGAGTTTGCTCGCTATTGCGATGTGACGGAGTGCGTTGGCGTGGGAAGCGGCACCGACGCCTTGCGATTCGCTTTGATCGCAGCAGGGATCGGCAACGGAGAGATCGTGATCACGGTACCCAACACCTTCATCGCCACGGTCGAGGCAATCAGCCAGGCCGGTGGCCGCCCCGCCTTCGTGGACGTCTGCGAACGCACGTACAACCTCGATCCGGAGAAGCTTCGAGAGTACATCGAGACGCAGTGCGCATTGGATTCGGGCGGCAAACTGGTGAACCGGAAAACCAGAGCACGAGTTTCGGCGATTGTTCCCGTCCACCTTTACGGCCAGATGGCCGACATGGATCCGATCCTCGACCTTGCCGACCGGTACAATCTGACCGTCATCGAGGATGCCTGCCAGGCTCATGGGGCCCAGTACTTTTCAAAAAGAGACAACCGCTGGAGAACAGCCGGCTCCAGGGGCCGAGCGGCGGCCTTCAGTTTCTATCCGGGGAAAAACCTGGGCGCCTGCGGCGAAGCCGGCGCCGTCACCACCAACGATCCGGAGATTGCGCAGCGAGTTCGGATGCTGCGCGACCACGGGCAGGCTCGAAAATATTTCCACGACATGGAAGGGTATAACGGCAGGCTGGACGCCATCCAGGCCGGCATCTTGCGCGTGAAGCTCCGCCACCTTCCGACCTGGAACCGAAGCCGTTGCGAGGCCGCCCAGAATTATGACAGGCTGTTTCAGCCGATGGCGGACTGGATCACGACCCCCTACGAGCCTTCTTGCAGCAGGGCTGTGCATCACCTGTACGTGATCCGCACCCAAGATCGGGACGCTCTCCAACAACACCTGACCGAAGAGCATATTGGGACCGGCATCCATTATCCAATACCGTTGCATCTCCAAGAGGCGTACCGCTCGCTCGGTTGCAGGCGGGGCACCTTCCCTGTATCTGAAAGAATCTCCTCCGAGATACTTTCCTTGCCGATGTACCCTCACCTCCGTTTGGATCAGCAGCAATTTGTCGTGAGTGAAGTGGCAGCTTTTGTTTCGGCAAAACCCAGTCTAACGCGCCCGTAGCGATCTCCATCGGGATCTCTTGCAGAGATGCATCCAAGAATCGGGTCCCATCGCGCTGTGGTCGGCTGGGGTTTATACATCGGCTACGAGGCGTGCTACTCCGCATGCAATGAAAAAGGTCGCGCGCTGGTGAACTCCCTGTGACGCTTCCGAAACTTTCCTTGTCCGTCACGTTTGTAGCAGCGTTTCTGGGTAGGTCTTGAGTTGGTTATGCGCATTACCTCCGTTAGTGAAGCCGGCTCAGTGAGGCCGTCAATTATGCGTATGCCACAATTATTCAAGGATTTGATTCGCGGCGTGACGATCGTATTCGTGGAGCGGAGATTGCCTGGCCGAGTCTACTCGCTATATTTCAGACTTCTAAATCGAATGGGCATTCGATTCGCTACAATTCGACTCAAGAACGGGTTTGTCGTCAGGGCGTATACCCACTGTATCACGATACTTCATGAAATCTGGGACAAGAGGGACTACGATATACCCGGATTCTCCTGGGACAAGTCAATGACCGCGATCGATATCGGAGCTAATCAAGGCTTCTTCTCTCTATACGCGGCCAGCAAAGGCGCAACTGTCTACGCGTTCGAGCCCTGCCAGGAAAACTTTGCGGTTTTTAGATGGAACGTCGAGAACAACGGTCTGGGAGAACAGGTGAGAATGTTCAACTCTGCGGTTACGGGTAAAAAAGGGCAAGTGGCTCTATTTGTCGGCCTGGATCGTTCTGGTGAAATTCTTTCTGGGAGTGTATCTACCTGCAACCCGAATCGGGGAGGTATTGGAGTCAAAGCCACCCAGGTAGAATCTGTAACTTTAGACTCCATAATGGATGACCTGAGAATTGGCAAATGTGATTTCTTGAAGATGGATTGCGAAGGTGCCGAATACGAAATCTTGCGGAATACCTCCCGGAGGACATTTCGAAAGATCGGAAGGATTTCGATGGAGTGTCATGGAAATCGCATGAGCGAAGCCGAAACAATGTTAAAGGAAGCGGGTTTTGATATCGTGTGTGCGAGACCAGGAATCACTGGTGTATTGAAAGCAGTCAATACTCAGAGTGATGGGGCGGAGTTCCTCCATTTGAGTCGTGTGTAAGCATCCCGATAATTGCGAGAAGGACCCCTTGGTTATGTGCGAAAGAAGCATCGTGTGTGATTTGCTTTTTTTATGAAGGCAGCTATCTCTAGCACGGAGTCCGGTTCCTTAGATGCCACTGAGTCATCCAAGGGACAGGAACGCAACCCGCCAGTCGCTTGGGACATCGAGACGGACGTCGTTTCCCCCGCGGCGTGGGCTGAGGTGCTGGACCTGTTCGAAGATGCCAACATCTATCAAACGTGGGCGTATGGGGAAGTTCGGTGGGGAAGAGAGAATCTGAGTCATCTTGTGTTGCGACGAAACGGGGAAGTGGCGGCCATCGCGCAACTTCGCATTTACCATCCTGTAAGACTCGGTATCGGGATTGCGTATCTACGGTGGGGACCCCTATTCTACCGTCGTGGGCAGACGCCGGATGCGGAGGCTGCCTCCCGCATGGCGCAGGCTCTGCGCGAGGAGTACGCCAGGAAGAGGAATTTGTACTTGCGCGTTTTGCCGAACGCTTTCGCGGGGACGAAGCGTGCCGAACTGTTTGAGACCGTGTTATCAGATTTTTCCACCGAATCACGAAACCTGGCAGGGACCTACAGAACCTTTATCCTGGATTTGTCACCGCCACTAGAGGAATTGCGCAGAAACCTCGATCGGAAGTGGCGAAATATGCTCACTCAATCCGAAAAAAAAGGCCTGAAAATTGTTGCCGGAACCGGGATGGACGGATACCGAGTGTTCTGCCAGCTTTATGGCCAGATGTGGAAGCGCAAGGGGTTCGATACTTCGGTAAGCATTAAGCAATTCGGCCGGATTCAGGAACTTCTTGCAGAGTCGCAGCGGATGCAGGTCTTGATCTGCGAGGAGGCGGGAGTGCCGGTTGCTGGAATCGTCGCTTCGGCAATAGGCGATTCGGCAATCTATCTGCTCGGGGCTACCAGCGACCAAGGATTGAACTCGCGCGGCTCCTATCTGCTGCAATGGACTTTGATTCACTGGCTGAAAGAGAGAGGTTTTCGGTGTTACGACCTGGGGGGAATCGATCCAGAAGGCAACCCCGGTGTCTATCAGTTCAAGCGGGGGTTGTCTGGCACCGACTGCTCTCATATCAGCCCGTTCGCTTCGTGCCACAGCGATTTACGTGCAGCGGTCGTTCGCGCCGGGGAAGCGGCTCAGCGCACGCTCCGCGCCTGGATGAAAAGGTTGCACGGCTCCGGCGCTCAACTCCCCTCCGCGACCCAATGACAGACCCGGTCGCGTCCCTGCGGGTTATGGATATCTCGGTCATCATCGTCAATTGGAATTCCCAGGCATATCTGGAACGGTGCCTGGAAAGTTTCGCCCAGGCGCCGTCCTCCCGCAGTGTCGAAATCATTGTCGTTGACAACGGCTCCACCGATGGCAGCCCGGAGATGGTCGAAGCCCGGTTTCCGCACGTCCGGCTGATCCGGAACCGCGAAAATCTGGGCTTTGCGAGAGCCAACAATATGGCAATTCGGGAGAGCC
>MEKR01000059.1:1947-8817 GCA_001767035.1 Acidobacteria bacterium RIFCSPLOWO2_02_FULL_61_28 | reverse complement strand
GGCGCGCACATTGTCGGCGTGACGGCAAACCAGCATCAGGTCGCAGCCGGCCCGGAGCGCCCCGACAGCCGCCTCGCCGATGGAGCGCCCTCCGAGCGCGCCTCCCATTTCGAGATCATCGGACAGGACCAGCCCTTCGTATCCCATACGTCCTTTGAGCAGGCCGGAGACAATCGCGGGAGAGAGGCTCGCAGGGACCAACGGCATTGGGTGTCCAGTAGATGATGCAAAGGCACGTTCGAGCGAGGGATACGCGGCGTGCGCCACCATGATCATCGGCAATCGGGACGCAAGCGCGCGATACGGGAACAAATCCTGCTCCCACAGCAACGACTCTTCCTTCTCGATTCGCGGCATCTCGAGGTGCGAGTCTAAGCGCCCGCTGCCGAGGCCGGGAAAATGTTTCCCGCAGCCGAGAATGTTGGACTCAGACAACCCCTCCAGGAATTCTCCGCCGAAGCGGACAACCTCGTCGGGCGACTTTCCTGCGGTGCGATTTCCCAAAACGCTTTCCGATTCCGGCGAGCCGAGGTCGAGCACCGGAGCGAAATCTGCGTGGAGAGAAAAAGACGCGAGTTCCCTGCCCGCGACTCTTCCCAGTTCGCGCGCCAACCCGGCCCGCGCCGCGTCGCGCGCCGACGGAAGCGGCCCGAGCACGTCCCGCAGCCGGTCCACTTTGCCGCCTTCGAGGTCTATCGCCAGGAATGGCGGCGCAGATGGAGGTGTGGACAGGAAGGCGGCAGTGCGTCTCACTAGCTCCGCAAATTCGGCTGCGCCGGTGATGTTGCGCTGGAAGAAGATGACCCCACCCGGACGGACTTCGCGCAGCAGGTCTTCGAGCGGCCGGTCATAGACGCTGCCTTCAAATCCGATCAAGAACAGATGTCCCACTTGCACGCTGAGATTGAACATGGCGGAGTTCATTATATCTGAGTGATACAGGCTTCGCGGTTTGGGATAGCTATCCACGCCGCGATCCCGCAGCACGGGAGATCCCTACCAAGCCTTGCGCAGCCCGGGGAGCATTGGGGGCCGCTTGCTTACGCGCGCGGCTCGGATGGTTGTTTCAAATTCCTCTGTCTCATCGGGAAATCCTCTCTTATAATCGAAAGTTGAGGCCGAATCACAAGTGGTTGTTCCCATGGTAAGCAGGGTTCTCGGAAAGCTGGGGCCGCTGTTCCCGTATCTCCGCCCCTATCGGCGGCAGTACGCGCTGGGATTCGCGTCGCTGGTCGGGGAAGTCGCGTTTTGGGTGGCAGTGCCGCAGATCATCCGCTTTGCGATTGACGACATCCAGGAAGCATTGACGCCGGAGAAGCTGCTGTTTTATTCGGGCCTCCTGCTGGGCGCCGCTCTCGGCAAGGCGTTCTTCTTGTTCTGGACGCGGATGATCCTGATCGGCATCTCGCGCGACGTGGAATACGATCTGCGCAACGCTCTCTACCGGCACTTGACGGTCCTGTCGCAAAGCTATTTCCAACGGACGCGCACGGGCGACATCATGTCGCGGGCCATCAATGATCTGAACGCGGTGCGGATGATGCTCGGCCCCGGCATCATGTACTCGGCCCGCACGCTGATCCTGCTGGCGGCGGCGGTGGCGATCCTGCTCCAGATCAGCCCCAGGCTCACGTTCTACAGCTTCGCGCTGGTGCCGGTGATCGCGGTCGTGGTCTCCTACTTTGGGCGGCGGATTCACGAGCGGTTCGAGACCATCCAGGCCATGATGTCCACGCTCAGCGCCAAAGTTCAGGAGAGCCTCGCGGGCATTCGCGTGATTCGCGCGTTCGCACAGGAAGAGGCGGACCGCAAGCGATTCCAGGAATTGAACGAGGACTTCGTCGCCCGCAACCGCAAGCTCATCCGCGTCTGGGGAATGTTCTATCCGGCCCTGGAAGTATTGATGGGCCTGATCGCGGTGATCGTCCTGTGGGCCGGCGGGCGCGAAGTGGCCAGCGGGAATATCAGCATCGGCTCGTTCGTAGCGTTCAACGTGTATATGGGTCAGCTGGCCTGGCCCATGATTGCGCTCGGCTGGGTCGTCAACCTCTATCAGCGAGGGACCGCTTCGCTCGCCCGCTTGAACGCCATTCTGGCGGAGCCGCCCGAGATTGCGGACCGGCAGGAACCGGCGCGGGCCGTTTCGGGGGATGCGGTTCTCCCGGAATCCCCGGTTTCTGAGGTTCCCAGGGTTCTACAGGCATCATCGGTTGCGCCTAGTAATACTAGTTCTGGCGACGGCCGCCGCAGCAGCCGCGAGGAAATTCGCGGGGCCGCCATCGAGTTCCGCAACGTTTCCTTTTCCTACAACGGACGCGCCGTGCTGCACGACATCAACCTGGTGATTCCAGCCGGGAGCACCCTGGCGATGGTCGGCCCGACGGGGAGCGGCAAGTCCACCCTGGTCAGCCTGATCCCCCGGCTCTATGACGCGCCGCCGGGAACGCTGTGGCTCGACCAGCGAGACATCCGCGAGTATCGCCTCGACGACCTGCGGCGGATGATCGGGTTCGTGCCGCAGGAGACCTTCTTGTTCAGCGAAACCATCCGGGAGAACATCGCCTTCGGCGTGGAGCATTCGAGCGAGGAAGACCTCCGGCGCGCCGCCGAGGTCGCGGGCTTGCTGCCGGACATCGAGGACTTCCCGCGCGGTTTCGAGACGCTGGTCGGCGAGCGCGGGATCACGCTCTCCGGCGGCCAGAAGCAGCGGACGGCGATCGCGCGCGCGATCCTGCGCGACCCGCGCATCCTGATTCTCGACGACGCTCTCTCGAGCGTGGACACCTACACCGAAGAAGTCATTTTGACGCGCTTGCAGCAAGTGCTGCGGGGCCGGACCGCCATTCTGATTTCGCACCGCATTTCGACCGTGCGCGGGGCCGACCAGATCATCGTGCTCGCCGCAGGCCGGATTGTCGAGCGCGGGACGCACCAGGAGCTGCTCGAGCGCGGCTCCTACTATCCCGAACTTTACCAGAAGCAGCTTCTGGAAGAAGAGCTGGAGCGGGCGTAAAGCGGTTGTAAGTGGTTAGTGGTTGGTTAGCGTGTGCTGAACGAGGAACGTGCTTGTCATCCCGATCCCGCGAAGCGGGAGAGGGACCTGCACTTACCTCTTTCTGCGAAATCTGTGTCATATGCGGATGAACCTCCGCTTGCTGGCGCGCGCGGCTCGGATTCACTCGTCACTTGTCACTCGTCACTATTCTTCTCACTCGACGGCGATGGTGACCGTATTGCTGGAGACGCCGCCCGCAGCTACCACCAGCGAAACGGCGGGGCCGGGCGTGACGCTGGCGGGGACTTCGGCGTTGATCTGCCACAGGTACGAACTAGAGACGTGGTATGGTATACGATGTGAGCTTTAGCCATGCTGCGTACTCGGAAGCTGGTCACATCTCTCCGTGGTCTTATCCCTTTGTCAGTAGTGCCCGCTGTTAGAACAGCCTATCATCTGGCATTTCGAATGCAACTGCAGCTGCGTTGCCGGATGGCAGACATATTGGATCGGGCAAGAGCTAACGATCACAAGCTGCCTCCTGCGATGCTTCGTTTCCGCGTCAGTGGGTTGATCGATACACGCGACTTTTACAGGATTGGCAGCGGGTGTGCGCGCCTGATAGAGGAATCGCTGCAAACCGCTGGCAAGACGATCGCTCCCGGTGTGCGAATCCTCGACTTTGGTTGCGGTTGTGGGCGCACCCTGCGGTGGTTGCTTTTGCGGCATCCGAATTCCGAATTTCACGGGGTTGATGTTGACCTGGAAGCCATTAAATGGTGCACCAAACACCTGAAGCCGGGCCGGTTCCAGGCAACGTCTCCGTTTCCTCCCTTGCCTTTCCCGAATAACCACTTTGATATCGTCTATTCCATCTCGGTTTTCACCCACCTCGATGAATGTATGCAGGACGTATGGCTTTCAGAACTGAGCCGAGTTCTGAAACCGGACGGGGTGCTGGTGCTCACAGTACACGGAACCCTAGCGGCTCAAGAGCTGGACCCAGATGCAAGGGAAGTTCTCAAACGGTCCGGCTTCCTTCATCGCCACTCGATGAAGCTGAAGGGTCTTGTTCCAGACTGGTATAACACAACTTGGCACTCGGAGGAATACATCCTTGCACGGCTCTCGCGATGGTTTCTCAATACACGATACCAACGAGTGCCGGACGGTATGCAAGACGTAGTTGTCGCGTGGTCCCAGTCCCACGCGATAGCACTTGCCTCAAACCCCAGTTCATTACCGCCTTTCAGTGATCGTGAGTCGGCTGACTCCGATTGAATTCGTCGAGTAACGTCTGCTGTATCCATCGCAGTTGTCACCCGCGTTTATATTTATCTGTGTAGACGTGTAGTACAAGTAGGTTATCCAAGTTCTAGGATAACCACGGCGTGACTGCGGAGGTATGTAGCCGTATTCGTTGCGCGCCACTTTCGGCCGGAACATACGTGGGCCATGTGAGTCGGAACTCACACCTTCCAATTCTCCCTGAAAGGCCTCTGCGCTTTGTGGGGACGTGGTCGGCACCCTGGAGGGATTATTGAAGAACCCGATCCATTTGGCATATTGATACTTGTGATCTGCCGGAGGACCTTCATAGCAGATGGATGAGAATCCGATTCCCGGATTCCCTTTCCTTGCTGCATCAAGGGAACCAAGGAAAATGGCATCGGGCCAAGTGTACCTGAAGTTGCTGAATCCAGCGAGCGTCAAATAAGGCGCTGTTTCAGGAGGGTCCGCGAAAGGATTCGGACCGTACCAGAAGCTGTAGGTTATGCCATCTTGGGAGCGGTAGCTCCAAATGGCATGGTTGCATTCTGCAAAGGCCGAGCAGCCCCAATCCTGGAACGTTACCATAAACCGGAACCCGGGCAAACCATAGGGGCTCGGATTGAACCACTGCAAATCTTCACCGATGCCGGCTGAACCGGAACCCGCAATGATCACCTTGGCATGGTTTGTGCCCGGAATCTTCACCCATTGAAAGGTACTAGGCGGATTAAGGCTCGATCCTACCGCCTCGTAGATGTTATTGACACTAGAGGAGCAAGGGAAAACGGAGAAGTTTCCTTCCACAGCTTGGACATAGATGTGCCACTGGGATCCATCCCAAATTGGTCGAGCATCTATCATGTCGCAGATATTGTCCACGTCCCGATTGTCTAGGATGGTGGTTTCCGAACCGAAACTTATAGGATCGTTCGACACCCGCGCAGTGATAAGCTCTCCGCTAGTCTGGCCAATCCCGTTGACCCTATTGCGGTTAAGAAGAAGCACAAATTTGTTACCTGTGAGAGGTGAGGGGAGGACTACGGATGGCTGATACGTCCAAAACCCTGTCATGGTCAGCGCGGGATCGTCGAATTTCTCCGTTTTAACCGTGTAGTGCCGCCCTCTGGCTGCGAATGTGAATTGTTGCATCGCCTTGTCTCCTTTGGGACGAATCCGATCACATCGGGAATCCCACTGTCAGGTATCCCACTTGCAACGCCGCTTCGCCTCCGAGTCCGCCGTTGGTAACTTGCACCTCATATGTGCTTGCCGCACTGGTGGGCAGGTTGCTGGTACTGCTTCCCTTTAAGACGCCGTTAACGTAGAACTCAACCGAAGAGCCTCGCCGAACGGCCCACAACTCGAGAAATGTATTAGAGATACTGGTGGCGAGATCGACAACAGTTGGGTTCCCGTTCAGGATGGTTACGCCTTTGAGCGCAGATCCCTCCGCTTTGAAACCGAAGCCATTCCAGAGGAGTTCTCCAACACCTGCGTTGTTGCCCACCCCACCTGCGAGTACATAGAATTGCCGGTTTGTCGCACTCGTGTCGCTGGTCCAGCGAGCGTGTGCGCTGAGAAATGCGCCCGAGACGTTTAGATTCCTTGCTATGCCCTCGTATTGGAGTAGATTGCTAAAGTCAGTAACCCCGCCGAGCGTATCGTCTACAGAGCCAACTGTAGTTCCTGTTCTAGCCTCCATGACGCCGTCCCCGGCGGCAAACGACGCGCTTTCTGTATCCTGGCCCGCAGCTATCGAGAACGAGGCGCTGGACAGCATCATCCTCGGCGGCCCGATAATGCCTTCGGCCTTTACGTTGCCGGCGACGTCGAGCTTCTCCGCCGGCGTCGTGGTGCCGGTGCCGATGCCGACGTTGCCGGTGGTGGGATTGACCGCCAGGGCCACCAGACCTCCTGCGCCGCGAAAGATGCGGAAGAAATTGCTCGGTCCGGTGTCCAGGTTCCAGGATTGGGCCGTTTCTCCAGGGGACGTCACCCCGGCATCGTTCAGCGTGACCTGACCGCCTTCGGAGAGATTGCTTCGGACCGTGAGACCATTCATAAATGCCGCCGGGCCATTCACGTCCAACGGCGCCGCCGGGTCCGTCGTGCCGATGCCGAGGTTGCCGTCTTTCAACGTCATCTCAATGGTTCGGACAGACCCGTTCCACCGGCCAAACTGCAAATGGGGAGCCCATCCCGCACCCGGCCCGTAGAGAATTTGGGATTCCCCCATTCCGCCCGACGGATTCCACCCCAAAATCAGACCCGCGTTCATGGAAGCCGGCGGAGTGCCCGGTCCCGTTCCCACGTTGTTAGAAATGTTCACCCAATGATTGGCGTCCGCCGCACCCTTCAGAATTTGGAACACGCCCGCCGGATTCGTCGTCCCGATGCCGACGTTGCCATTGCTAAGCTCCACTGCCTGCGCAGGTCCCAAGACCTCACTCCCGTTATATTTGTAAAGATGCCACTCGTTGCCGGGATTGCCGCCCTGGATGGGGAACAACACGGTCCCGAGCAGCGGGCGCAGCACCCGGCGGGCCAGGTTGGGGTCGGCGGCGAGGGCTTCTTCGAGCATCCGGCGGAATTGGTCTGGGGTG
>MEKR01000059.1:0-1926 GCA_001767035.1 Acidobacteria bacterium RIFCSPLOWO2_02_FULL_61_28 | reverse complement strand
TCCGGCGGAATTGGTCTGGGGTGAGGGAGGGGTGATCGGGATTCGGAATTCGAGATTCGGGATTCCGGAGTTGCTGTCGGGGGATGGCTCGTACGAACTCTAGCACGGAATGAAGCATCCCGCCGAGGCGGGAGAGGGGACTTGGTGAACTCGGCATGTTGACCGCTTGCTCACCCCTCGATTCCGCTCGGGGCAGGCGCGCGCGGCCCGGATTCACCGCTCGCTCACGGTCGCGGCTCGGACGGGCGCGGCTTGGACTGGCTTTGATTCTGACTCCTGACTTCTGACTTCTGACTTCTATGTCCTTATTCTTCTCTTCTCTTCTCTTCTCTTCTCTTCTCTTCTCTGTGCTCATGGGGGGACGCTCCTTAAAAAGAGGGCTTCGCGCATCCTGAGAACGAACCCACGGCACAGCAAGCGTGCCGTGGCTACCTGTGTGTCGAACCGCTCCTGGTGAGCCTGTCGAACCGTCCAAAGCGCTGGCGCAACGTACCTGCTGGGGGAGATTTTGGACTGCTATCAGTGTAGCCCCCCACCCGGCCTTGTCAATAGGCAAATGGGCATCGTTGCGATCCGCCCTCAGGGCCTGCCTCGCACGGCCCCCGGCCTGGGGGTTATCGCCCACTTCGATAGCGCAAGCGAAGCAGTGTTCCGAAAATCCACCTTTCGTTTCAATAGGATAGCAATGGCACAAAAAATGCAGCCATACACGCCAGTTGTGGGGGATGGCCAAACAACTGTGCTCAGCGCAGGGGTGGATCGCGCCGGGGCTGGAGGGTTTGGAAATAGAACAACTGTGGAGCCGGAAATTTTCCCAAGTCGGAATTTCCGGGTTTACTTTGGACGCATTTAAGCAACCGTCTGGCAGCAATGCCAGAACGCGAAGGCCGGTGCAGGAGAGGCCGGCGAGAGGGGGATTCCATGCGTAGAAGTCTGACAATCGCTGCGAAGGATCGGAAGTTGGGTGGGGCAGTCGTCCTGTTGGTCTTGATGTTGATGGCCATTCCGGGTTCCGCGCAAAATGCCGGCACCATTATGGGCGTCGTGAAGGACACTTCGGGCGCGGTCATACCTGAGACCTCCATTACCATCACGAATACCGAGACCGGCCTGACCCGGACCGCCGTGACAGGCCCGGACGGAGCCTTTCGGGCCCCGGCTCTGCCGGTGGGCCGCTACACGGTGCGCATTGAGAAAATAGGGTTCCGCCCCGAATTGCAGCAAGGGCTGACTCTGGAAATCGCGCAGGAACTCGTCCTGAACCCCGTGCTCCAGGTCGGCGCCGTGACCCAGGAAGTCGTGGTCACCGGCGAAGCCCCCCTGGTGAACACCACCAACAGCGCCTTGGGCAGCATGGTCAATGAGCAACGCATGGCCGACCTGCCGATCAACGGGCGCAATTACGTGGACCTGACGTTGCTTCTTCCCGGCGTCGCCAAGCACACGCTCGCCCCCACGGGCGGGTTCGGTTCTGCGGGCACCTGGTTCAGCGCCAACGGAGCGCCCGTGCGCTCCAACAACTTTACGCTGGACGGGGCCTTGACGGTGAACGCGCTGGGGGCTTCGACCTCCTCGGAGGCCGGCACGACGCTGGGTGTCGGCGGCATCCGCGAGTACAAGGTCGTCACCAGCGCCTTCAGCGCCGAGTACGGATTGGCCATGGGCAGCCAGATGATCATCGTCAGCAAGAACGGAACCAACCAGTGGCACGGCGACGTATTTGAGTATCTGCGCAACAGCGCCCTCGATGCACGGAATTTCTTTGATTACAAGACGGCTATCAATCCTCGTCGCCTGCCGTCGTTTCAGAGGAACAACTTCGGCGGCTCGGTCGGCGGCCCCCTCAAGAAGGACAAGACGTTTTTTTATGCGGTCTATGAGGGCTTACGACAAAACCTGGGCGTCTCGATCCTGGACAACGTGCCG
>MEKR01000058.1:12759-14910 GCA_001767035.1 Acidobacteria bacterium RIFCSPLOWO2_02_FULL_61_28 | reverse complement strand
CGGGCGCACCTGGCCGGAGATGGTGTCGCCGGTGCGGAGGTCGAAGCGGCGGATTTGCGACGGCGAGACGTAGATGTCGTCCGGCCCCGGCAGATAGTTGTAGTCCGGCGAGCGCAAAAACCCGAAGTTTTCCGGGAGGGTTTCGAGCACGCCCTCGGCAAAGATCAGTCCATCTTGCTCGGTCTGCGCTTGCAGGATCTTGAACATCAACTCCTGCTTGCGCAACCCGGCGGCCCCGGGGACACTGAGTTTCTTGGCCACCTGGGCCAGCTTGGTAGCGCTCATTCCTTTGAGTTCTGCTAAATCCATACAACTCTCAAGTGGGGGCGGCCATCGCTGACGAACAGCGCGAGCGGTGTCGCCTGTGGAATTTCGGTTCGAGAGAATCCCGGCCGCTCGCAGCGCGCCGGACGACGATTGACGGAAACGATGCGACTGCCGGACCCGCGCTGAAAAACTGTTCCGCCAGGGGGAGAACCATCAACGTTTTGGAACCTGCTTGCTTCGGACGATCATCCGAATGGAAAAGAGGAGTTCTGCCAGCGTCTCTAGTGCGTGAGCGATTCCTGATCGGAAGCGTCCTCTGCCTCAAAGTCGGTTGCGATAGCGGCCTCGGGGGGCAGCACCGCCAACGACTCCACGGGCCGTTCCAGCGCAACCTGCAAGACTTGATCCACCGTTTCGACGAAATGAATCTGAAAGTCCTTCTGGATAAACTCCGGAATATCGGCCATATCCTTCTCGTTGTCTTTGGGCAAAATGACCGTGCGAATGCCGGCGCGGTGGGCCGCCAACAACTTTTCTTTCATTCCGCCGATGGGAAGGACTTTCCCGCGCAGCGTGATCTCCCCCGTCATGGCGACGTCTTTCCGCACGGGGATTTTCGTCAAGGCGCTGGCGAGGCTGGTGGCGATGGTGATCCCGGCCGACGGGCCGTCTTTCGGGATGGCGCCCTCGGGAACGTGGACGTGAATGTCCATGCGGCGGTAGAAGTCGCGGTCCAGGCCCAACTGGTGGCTGCGCGAGCGGATGTAGCTCATGGCAGCCTGGGCCGATTCCTGCATCACGTCGCCCAATTTGCCCGTCAGAGTGAGCCGGCCTTTGCCGTCCATCAGAGTCGCTTCCGTGGTCAGAATCTGCCCGCCCACTTCGGTCCAGGCCAGCCCAGTGGCCAGCCCGATCTCGCTGGTTTTCTCGGCGAGCGTATCGCGGAACTTGATGACTCCCAGATAGTCACCCAGGTTCTGCGGCGTCATGGCGATCTGGAAGGCGCGGCCTTCCTTGACCACCTTGCGCGCCACCTTCCGGCAGACGTTGGCAATCTCCCGCTCCAAGTTGCGGACGCCGGCCTCGCGGGTATAGCTCTGAATCATGGCATTCAGGGCCTCGTCGTTAATGCTGAGATTCTCATCGCGCAAGCCGCTGGTCTTCATCTGCTTCTTGACCAGGAAGCGTTTGGCGATCTCGACTTTTTCCTGCTCCGTGTAGCCGGAGAGGCGGAGCACTTCCATGCGGTCGAGCAGCGCGGGCGGAACCGTGTGTAACACGTTGGCCGTGCAGATGAAGAACACCTGGGACAAGTCGTATTCCACGTCCAGATAGTGATCCATGAACATGTGGTTCTGTTCCGGATCGAGCACTTCGAGCAGAGCGGCGGAGGGGTCGCCCCTGAAATCCGTGCTCATCTTTTCGACTTCATCGAGCATGAACACCGGGTTCTTGGTCCCCGCCTTCTTCATCATCTGGATGATCTGGCCCGGCAGCGCGCCGATGTAGGTGCGCCGGTGGCCGCGAATCTCCGCTTCATCCCGCACGCCCCCCAAAGAGAGTCGGACGAACTTGCGCCCCGTGGCGCGGGCGATGGACATGCCGAGGGAGGTTTTCCCGACGCCCGGCGGACCGACGAAGCACAGGATTTGGCCGCGCGGCTCCTTGACCAGGGTGCGCACCGCCAGGTATTCGAGAATCCGTTCCTTGATCTTCTCCAGGCCATAGTGGTCTGCTTCCAGGACGCGCTCGGCCTGCTCGAGATCGCGGATTTCCTTGCTCTTCTTCTTCCAGGGGACGGCCAGCAGCCAGTCCAGATAGTTGCGGGAGACGGTGGATTCGGCCGACATGGGCGGCATCATCTCGAGGCGCTTGAGTTCTTGG
>MEKR01000058.1:6666-12745 GCA_001767035.1 Acidobacteria bacterium RIFCSPLOWO2_02_FULL_61_28 | reverse complement strand
GGCGTCTTTGGTCATCCCGGCGGATTCGATTTTTTTCTTGAGCTCGTCCAACTCCGCCTTTTCCCCGCGCCCCAATTCTTTCTGGATGGCCTTGAGCTTCTCATTCAAGTAATACTCGCGCTGGGCCCGCTCCATCTGCTTCTTCACGCGGCCCTGGATGGAGCGGTCCATGCTGAGCTTTTCGATCTCGAGGTCCAGGAGGTCGGCGATGCGGCTCAGGCGCTCGCTGGGGTCGAAGGTTTCGAGCAGCTCTTGTTTTTCCTCGATGCCGATCTGGAGGTTGGCGGCGATGGTATCGCTCAACTTGGCGGGGTCCTCGACCTTCACCGCCGCGATGGTCACTTCATAATTGAGGCTTTGGCTGAGCTTGACGTACTGCTCAAAGAGCGAATTGACGCGGCTGAGCAGGGTGTCGAGTTGCGGGCCCGGTTCGGTCTTCTGATGGACGGGACGAACCACCGCGCGGAAATAACCCTCTTCGTCATTGAGGCTGACGATGCGCGCTCGCTCGACCCCTTCCACCAGCACCTTGATATTGCCGTCGGGCAGCTTCACGCTCTGGACGATCTGGACGATGGTGCCGACCTGAAAAATCTCATTCGGCTTGGGGTCGTCCACGGAGGCGTCGTGCTGGGTGGCAAGAAAGATTCTCTTGTCCCCCGCCAGAGCGTCTTCCAGCGCCCGCACCGAACTCTCCCGTCCCACCACGAACGGCGTCATCATGTAGGGGAAGATCACCACGTCCCGAATGGGCAGCATGGGCAGCCGGCGGGTTTCCGATTTCTCGCGATTGTTCAACATGGAACCTGTTTGCGCCTCCGAACCCAGGGGCCGGCGGGACTTTCGCTATCCCGCCTTCTCCAAAAACTGCATGCTGATCTCATGAGTTTCAACCATTTCGCGGGTCACCAAAATCTCCCGGACTTTCCTCTGCGAAGGGAGATGATACATGAGATCGAGCATCAAATCTTCCAGGATCATGCGGAGCCCGCGCGCGCCGACTTTCCGCTCCAGCGCCTGCGAGGCGATAGCCTCGAGGGCCGAATCCAGGAACCGCAGCCGCACATTCTCAAACTCAAACAACGTCTGGTATTGCTTCATCAGGGCATTCTTGGGCTGCGTGAGAATCTCAATCAGCGCGCCCTGGTCGAGGTCCTCCAGCGCCGCCACCACCGGGAGCCGCCCCACAAATTCCGGAATGAGGCCGTACCGGATCAGGTCCATGGGCTGGACTTTCTCGAGGACTTCCACGTTGCAGCGCGCCGTGGTGAGCGCTTTGAAGTCGCTGCGGAAGCCCATCGCTTTTTTCCCTGTCCGCTTGGAAATCACCTTCTCCAGCCCCACAAACGCCCCGCCGCAGATGAACAGGATGTTGGTCGTGTCCACGGGCGTGAATTCCTGGTGCGGGTGCTTGCGGCCTCCCTGCGGGGGCACGTTGGCGATCGTGCCTTCCAGGATTTTCAGCAGGGCCTGCTGGACTCCCTCTCCGGAAACATCGCGGGTGATCGAGGGATTCTCATCCTTGCGGGAAATCTTGTCAATTTCGTCAATATAGATGATCCCCTGCTGCGCGCGCGCCACGTCGCCGCCGGCGCTCTGGAGGAGCTTCAGAATGATGTTCTCGACGTCCTCGCCGACGTAGCCGGCTTCGGTGAGCGTGGTCGCGTCCACGATGGCGAACGGCACTTCGAGCAAGCGGGCGAGCGTCTGCGCCAGCAGCGTCTTGCCGGTGCCGGTGGGACCGATCAGCAGGATATTGCTCTTGGTGAGCTCCACCTCCGCGCCGCGCTGCCGGATCATGTGGATGCGCTTGTAGTGGTTATAGACCGCCACCGCCAGCTTCTTTTTGGTCTTGTGCTGTCCGATGACGTACTGATCGAGAAATTCCTTGATCTCTTGCGGCTTCGGCAAATGACTGGCGGCCGCCTGGGCGGCGGGAGCGCGGTCCTCTTCCAGGATGGAATTGCAGACCGACACGCATTCGTCGCAGATGTAGGCGCGGGGATAGTCGTTGGGGGAAGAAATCATCTTCCCGACCGCATCCTGCGTCTTGTGGCAAAAGGAACAGCGGAGCGCCTCGTCTGACCCGGCCCGTTTCACGGATGGTTTCTCCTCTGGCCCCCGGCCGGCCACCCGGCCCGGAAGGCGAATTCCAACGTCGTCCTGCTACTTGTGCTTGGTAATGATCTCGTCCACGATCCCGTATTCTTTCGCCTGCTGCGCGTTCATGATGAAATCCCGCTCCACATCCCGGGCAATCTTCTCGATGGATTGGCCGGTGTGCTTGGAGATCAGCTCGTTGGTAATTTCCCGCAGGCGCAGAATTTCCCGCGCCTGGATGTCAATGTCGGTGGCCTGGCCGGAGAGTCCGCCGGCCCACGGCTGGTGGATCAGGATTCGCGTATTAGGCAGCGTGAATCGCTTGCCCGCCGTTCCCGCCGCCAGGATCAGGGCCGCCATGCTGGCCGCCTGCCCGATACAAATCGTGGACACGTCCGGACGAACGAACTGTATCGTGTCATAAATGGCCATGCCCGCGGTGATCGAACCCCCGGGACTGTTGATATACAGATAGACGTCTTTTTCCGGCTCCTCGGCTTCCAGGAACAACAACTGCGCCGTGACCAGGTTGGCGACGTTATCGTCTATGGGCGTGCCGATGAAAATGATATTGTCCTTCAGAAGGCGGGAATAGATGTCATAGGCCCGCTCGCCGCGGCTGGTCTGTTCTACTACCATGGGGATCAGCGCCATAGCCCGCTCACCTCATTCCGCCGGAACCGGCTTCCGGCGTTCTCCGTTGCGTCGGTTACTCCCTGTTTCCGCAAAGCTACACAGCCCCTCTCCCGGTTCGTTTCCTAGCTCGCTTTTCTAGCCTGGTGAAAGACGAAGTCGAGAGCTTTTTCGATGCGCAGCCTAGATTTCATCCTATCCAGGCCTCCCTCCTTTGTCAAGCGAGAGCGCACCGTCTCGGCATCCTGCTGGGTCACCGAGGCGATCCGCTGCAACTCCTGCTCGACCTCGGTTTCCTCAGGATCGAGCTGCTCTCGATGCGCGATCTTTTCCAGAATGAAGGAGCTTTTGACGTCTTCCACGGCCCCCTCCCGCAGCGAGGCGCGAATCTTTCCCCAGTCGAGTGACAGGGATTGCGGGTCCATGCCTTGGGCCGCGAGCTGCCGGCGAAGCCGCTCCAGTCGCCGTTCGATCTGCCGCTCGACCAGCGTTTCCGGAACCGGGAAATCATGGAGCGCAACCAACTTCTGCCGCACCTGGTTCCGGGCCTCCTGCTCGGCTTCCTGGAGCTTGTCGTTCCGCAGGCCTTCCCGGATGTGCTGGCGGACGGCTTCCAGCGAATCAAATTCTCCCAGCTCGCGGGCAAAATCATCCGTCAGATCCGGAAGTTGTTTCTGTTTGATCCCCAGGACCTTGACGTAGTAGGAAACCGATTTTCCCGCCAGGCGGGGATCGCTGTGTTCGCGCGGATACTCGACCTCGAAGGAACGTTCCCCGGCGACTTCTGCGCCCCGCAAGTTCTCGGAGAATTCCCGGACCGTATTCGGCCCGCCGATTTCGCAAAGGATTTCGTCTACCCGCACCGCCCGCGATTCTTGCCCCGGCGAAGTCCCCTGCATGGCGATGCTGGCGAAATCGCCGTCGCGCAAGGGGCGCGGCTCGACATTGACAAAGGCGGCAGCTTGTTCGCGCATTCGTTCCAAGGCCTTCTCGACCTCTTCCTCGGCGACCGCCGGGTCGTTCACCTCGATGCGGAGGCTCTCGTAGTCCCCCACGTCGAACTCCGGGAGGATTTCTACCGTCGCCTTAAACTTCAGCGGCGCGTCTTCCTCATAGTGAACATCGGTCACCGAGGGATTTCCTACAGGTTCCCAATTGTGTTCGCGAGCCTGCGCCGCGACATATTTCGGCACCAGGTCCTGGATTACCTGGGAGCGAATATCGTCCTGAAACCTCTGCCGAATCAAAGAGATCGGTGCCTTGCCGGGCCGGAATCCAGCCAGCCGGGCGTGTCGTTGCAACTCCCGTGCGACTGCCTCCGCCCGCTCCGCGACTACCTTCGGCGGTATTTCAATTTCCAGCACGCGACGGCAACTGTCGGACACGTTCCTCCAATGCTCTCAAAGGGATGGGATTCCCAAGCGTCCTGCTAGCGAAGGGCATGCTCGGACGCCATTTGCTTCGGCAGGCATAGCATCTATCCAGCATTGTATCACAGTATCTTGCCCTTCCCTCGAGGCGTCGGGCACGTCGGAACCGCTTCCGAGCACAAGTTGAGGCAGTGTCCCAAGGTAACGGCGTGACGGGGGCCTCTACTGAATCGAGAGTTGCCCCGCCGCTTTGGGATCGAGTTTAATCTCTCCAAAGGTGCTTTCGTAGTGGGCTACGTTCTGACCTAGGACGTTCCACAGGGCCTTGGCCTGTTGCGGGCTCAGATAAATGCCCTGGAAATTTTGGATCGAGACCGCCTCCGGGGTGGTTTGGGTCATGGTGCCGAACGCCAGGAGAAAGTCCCAAACACTCATGCGGATCTGTACGCTGTTGGCGTAGCCTTCCCGGTAGTCGTTCGTTTGCGTGATGCGAATTTCCGGTTGCTGCGTTGGGCCAGACATGATTCCTCCTCCGCGATGGCGCGGTCATCATCGCCGATGGCGCAAAGCAAGTCAAGGTCCGGGACGTGCCTGGAACGATTCGCAGGGAGCACATTCCGTTGCGGACGTTGCGGAGCTGTGGTACAGATGGACCTACATGTACCAGGATCGTGAAGTGGAAAGGCTCCCGTGGTCGGAACGCTTTCTCATGGAGCGCCGCCTGGGATCGGGCGGCTTTGGAATTGTCTATCGCGCCTTTGACCGCAAGCGCAATATCCCGGTAGCCCTCAAGACCCTCCAGTGGTCGGACCCTGCCCGGCTCTACCACCTGAAACACGAGTTTCGCTCGCTTGCCGAGATCGTTCACCCCAACCTGGTGGCGCTCTATGAGCTGCTCACGGAGCAGGAGCAGTGGTTCTTTACCATGGAGTTGATCGAGGGCGTGGACTTCCTCCGGCACATGCGCGGAACGGCCGCGCGCATCCTCGACGCCGAAGTGCCGGCTCTGTCGCTGGCGCGGTGCGCAGCGGCGGGAGGGGCGGGGGCGGTCATCGTATCGGGACCGGCTCCCGAGGCCGTGGAAATTGATTTTGACCGCCTGCGCGACGGCATCGCCCAACTCATTCGAGGTCTGGGCGCCTTGCACGATGCCGGGAAGCTGCATTGCGACATCAAACCGTCCAACGTGCTGGTGGAGCGGAGCGGGCGCGTCGTGCTGCTGGATTTCGGTCTGGTGACCGAACTGAGCGACCTCGGGGGACCGCTGGGGCAACTGGGTGGCACGCCCTCTTACATGGCGCCGGAACAGGCCGTTGGGCTTCCTGTCGTCGGATCATCGGATTGGTACGCGGTGGGCGTCATGCTGTATCAGTGCCTTACCGGGCGCTTGCCGTTTCCCCAAGCGCCGCGTTTACCCCACACCCCACCGCTCCCTCCCACGGCGTGGAATCCGCGCGTGCCCGCCGATTTGGAGAAGGTCTGTCTCGATCTGTTGCGCTACCATCCCCAGGAGCGCGCCAGCCGGGCGGAACTCGTGCGCGTCTTCCGCCCCGAGTCCTTCGCCACCGCTGAAGCGCCGGTTCCTGCGCCAACCGCCCCTTTTGTGGGCCGTTCCTGGGAACTGGCGCAATTGCGCGATGCCGTAGAGGCCACCCGCCGGGGTGGTGCGGTGGTGGTCCGCGTCCACGGATCTTCCGGCATCGGCAAGAGCGCCCTAGTGCGACATTTTCTCCGGTCTCTTCGGGGACCTTCGGGCAGGAGCGGAATTGCGTTGATAGAGCCGGCGACCCAGCGCATCGCGGCTCAGGAATCGGAAGCTGCCATCCTTACCGGGCGCTGTTTCGACCGGGAGTCGGTTCCCTACAAAGCGTTGGATGGTGTGGTGGACAGCCTGAGCAAGTTCTTGCAGCGGCTCCCCCCAGGCGAGGCGGAAGAATTCATCCCGCGGGACATCGGCGCGCTGGCGCGGCTGTTTC
>MEKR01000058.1:0-6648 GCA_001767035.1 Acidobacteria bacterium RIFCSPLOWO2_02_FULL_61_28 | reverse complement strand
GCACAGTCGTTCCCGCCGACACGCAGGAACTCCGCCGCCGTGCCTTCGGCGCGCTGCGAGAACTGCTCTCGCGGCTGGCGGCGGTCCGCCCGGTGGTGGTCTTTATTGATGATCTGCAATGGGGAGATTCTGACAGCATTCCCCTGATCGAGACGCTTCTGCGGGAGCCGGACTCTCCGGCCATGCTCTTCATAGCCGCCTACCGAAGCGAAGAAACCAAGTCGAATTCCGTGCTGCAAGCCATTGCTCCGATCCTGGCCGGAGTGCGGGACGTCCGGGACATCGAACTGCGGGGACTGCAACCACCCGAAGCCCGCCAGTTGGCGGTGCTGCTCTTCGCGGGCGCGGAGGAAGCGGCCGAAGCGGTAGCCCAAGAGGCGCACGGACACCCTTTCTTCATTGATGCGCTCCTGCGCTACCGGCGCCAGGGCGCGGTTGACCTCCGCCACGTCACGCTGGAGCAGGTCGTCCGCGATCAAGTGGCGCGGATCCCCGTTCCGGCCCGATCGCTGCTGGAGCTGCTGGCGGTGGCGGGCCGGCCGTTCCCGTTCCGCTTGGCTTGCGAGGCGCTGGACTTCGCCGAGAATCCCGCGTGGCTCGGCTTGTTGTCGAGCGAGCGCCTGGCGCGCAGCAGGGGCTCCGGCGGGCGCGAGGAGCTGGAGACCTACCATGACCGCATCCGGGAGACGGTGGTGGCGGACCTGCCGCCGGAACGACTCCGGGCACACCACCTGCGGCTCGCGCGAGCGTATGCCGGCCAGCCCAATGCAGATGCCGAAGCCGTCGCTCACCACTACGATGCCGGCGGCGAGAGGGAATTGGCGGCCGAGTATGCCGAGATTGCGGCGGCGCGGGCGGCAGAAGCCCTGGCCTTTGATCGCGCGGCGCGCCTCTACCGGAGGGCCCTGGAATGCGAATCCTCGGACCCGGCCAAGACTCGATCGCTGTACACGCACTTGGGGGAGGTACTGACGAACGCGGGCCGCGGCCGCGGGGCTGCCGAGGCTACCGGCGCGCCGCCGAGAGCGCGCCGCCGACGGAGAAGGTAAATCTCCTGCGCCTGGCTGCGGAACAGTTTCTCGTCAGCGGACATTTCGATGAGGGCCTGGAAACCTTGCGTGGAGTGTTGCGCACCGTGGGGCTGCGCCTTCCCCGTACGTCGCTTCCGTCCCTCTGGTCCATCCTCTGGCGGCGGGCATTTCTCCGCCTGCGCGGTCTCAGGTTTCGCGAGCGGCCTGCCGGCCAGATTTCTCCCGAAACGCTGCTGCGGATTGACGCGTGCGCCTCGGCGACCTTGGGTCTCGGCGTGTCCGACCCGATTCATGCGCTCGATTTCCACGCCCGGGGATTGATGCTGGCGCTCCGGGCCGGCGAACCTGTTCGGATTGCCCGGGCTCTGGCGGTGGACGTGGGGGTGCTGGGCGCCGGCGGGACCCGCACCTGGCGGCGCACCAACCAGGTTCGCGAGATGGCACTTTCGCTGGCCGCCCGCACCGGCGACGACTTTGCGCAATATATGGCTACCGCCCAGTCCGGCATTGCCCGGCAGTTTGCCGGCCGCTGGGCCGAAGCACTCGAAGACTGCGAGCGGGCGGAGAGCCTCGGGCCGGAGTTTCGCACCCGGAGCAGCGAGGACGTCTACGCCCGCTTGATCGCCACGCTGTATTGCTGGTATTACACGGGCGATATCCCCCGGATCGCCGAGCGGCTCCCGGAACTGCTCAAGAACGTGCAGGAGCGCGGCGACCTGGTGAGCGATACCGGGCTGCGGGCACGCTTCCTGCCCGTTTTGCTCTTGGCCCAGGACAACCCCGAGCAAGCCCGTCACGAGGTCCGGGATGCCATCAGCCGCTGGACCCGTCAGGCGTTCTATTTCCAGCATTACTTCAGCCTGGTGGGCGAAACCGAGGGCGACCTTTATGTCGGCGCCGTCGAGCCGGCCTGGGAACGCCTCACGGGAGCGTGGCGCGCCTTGGGGGCGGGGCATATTTTTCTGGTCCAGTTCCTCCTGCTCGAAGCGCTGCACCTGCGCGCGCGGGTGGCGCTGGCCCTGGCTGCGTCCGGTCACGAGAGCCCACGCCTGGTTCGCCAGGCGCTGGCCGATGCGCGACGCATGGAACGCGAGCAAGCGCCCTGGTCCGACGCTCTGGCGCTGCTCGTTCGCGCGGGGGTTGCCTCACTTCAGGGCCACAGATCGTCCGCCGTGGAACTGCTGGCCCAGGCCGAATCTGCCCTGGAAGCTGCCCAGATGAGTCTTTACCTGGCTGTGGCGCAGTGCCGTCGCGGGGAGCTTACCGGAGACAGGAAGTTAGTGGAAGCCGCCAACCAGTTCATGCACAACCATCAAATCCGCAACCCGGCGCGCATGGCGGGCATGCTCGCGCCGGGCTTTTGAGCCAAGCTACCCTGTGATCCAGTAGCATCTTATTCACACCGAACTCTCGCACCGGGCGTTCCCTTTCGGTTACCCCCACCTATGCTATAGTGGGAAAAGTTTTTGACGTCCAGACTTTTCCCACAGTTCTGGCGTCTTTCTGATCGGGAGCTGACTGTTGTTCGGACAGACGGAGACAGATGCGCAGTTGGTACGGCGAGCGCGCCGGGGCGACCTCGAGGCGTTCAACACGCTGGTGTCGCGCTGGGAGAAGCGCCTCTACAACTATCTGCTTCGCCTGCTCCGCCACCGCGAGGATTCGCTCGACATTTGCCAGGAGGCTTTCTTCAAAGCCTACCGGAGTCTGGGGACCCTCGAGGAGGCGGAGAAGTTTCCGGCGTGGCTCTTCCGGATAGCGCACAACCTGGCCTTCTCGCATCTGCGGCGGAATGAACCGGCGCAGAACGCGGAGGGCTGGCCGGAAGACGATCGGGAAGGCGCTCTACCCCGCAGCGATTCCGTCCTCTCTGTCGGCCCTGCCGGAGCGATGTTCGGCCTGGAGATGGAATTCACCGTGGCGAAGGCCCTCGATTCGCTTTCGCCGGAGCAGCGCGAGGCGATCATCCTGAAGGTCTATTACGGCTTTCAGTTCACCGAGATCGCCGAGATTCTCGCCTGCCCGCTGAGCACGGTGAAGTCCCGCATCTACGCCGGATTTGCGCAACTGAAAGAGATGCTCGCCCCGGTCCGCGACGCGCGGTCCGCCACCGAGCGCCGAAGATAGTGAAAAACCAGTGACAAGTGACGAGTGACAAGCAAGCGCAGCGCCAATGCCACTCGATAACTCGTCACTCGCCACTGGTCACTCGTCACTGTATTTCAAGGAGTACACCATGAATTGCGAACAAGCCAGAACGTCCTTGCTCGATTATTTGCTCGCGGAGGTCTCCGACGCCGAGCGCCTGGAAATCCGGCAGCACGTGGACGGCTGCGAAGCCTGCGCGGGGGAAATGGCTCGCCTCAAGCAGACCATGACGCTGCTCGTCCGCGCCGAGGTCCCGGAAGAAATCCCGCAGCGGATTCGGCTGGTGGCCGAGCCGGTCAGTTGGGCGGCGATGTTCTGGCGCAACAGCGCGCGCCTGGCATTTGCCGGAGCGGGGTTGGCGTGCCTCGCAATCGGGCTGCTCGCGCTGTCCCGCGCGAATATCTCTTATAGCAATGGTGGCTGGGAAATCGCCTTTGGGGGCCGGCCGGCCGCTCCGGTCGTTCCGATTGTTGGCCAGACTGTTGGCGCGCCAGGCGGCCCCGATCGCGCCCTTGATCGCGCCGATGTCGCGCGGCTGATTGCCGAGGCCGTGGTGGCCAGCGAGGCCCGGCAGCAAGAGAGTTCGGCGAAACTGATTCAATCCGTATCGCAACAAGTCGAACAGCAACGGCTCCAAGACTTGCGGGAGCTTTCCCAGGGAGTTCGGTATCTCCAGGCCGCGCAAACCATGATGTGGAAGGATCAGGTGCAGAACCAGCAAGTGATGGGGGCGCTGGCGCGTCAGGTGGGATTGCCTTCGGCGCAGCCGTAAGAATCCGCGCCGTGACCGAATCCGAGCCGCGACCGTGAGGGAGCGGACACAATTGGGCTGCGCCCACAGCGCAGATTTCAGGAGAATTACGATGACACAAAACTTCAGAACGGCGAGTTTACTGATCGCAATCAGCCTGTGGACCGTGTGGACTTCCTACGCCCAGGTCCAGGGTTCGGGAGCGCAAGGGAAGCCACCCGCGCCCGCCGCCACCTGGGACCGCGCGGGCCAGGGAGCGGCGCAGACAGCCGCAACTCTGCCGGAAGTGGATTTGCGGGGCCTGAAGATCCAATTGCAGGTGTTCCAGGACCTTGTCAACCGGAGCATCCAGCAATCGTTTGAACAGCCGTTCACGCTGCTCCAGGACGCGAAGGGGAGCTATCTGCCTCATTTTGGCGCCGTCTTTCAACTGGAAGTGAACCTCCATCCGATGCGTTTAATCTCCCCCTTTGACATGCGCCCCTACACTCCGGAGGAACTGCGCAAGGCGCGGGACGCGAAGCTGCAGCGGGTCCGGGAGCTCAAGACGCGTCTGAGCGCGCTCTTGCTCGAGCACGGCACGAAGCTGAGCGAGGTGCCTCCGGATCAGGGCGTCGCCATTGTGGTTCACCTGTTCAACCTTCCCTCGGAGCAAAGCGAGGCGTTGCCCACGCAACTGGTGATTGAGACGAGCCGGGCGGTGCTGCTCGACGCGCAGGCGCAGCGCACGACGGTTGCTGAGTTTCAGAAACGAGGACTGTTCCTGGAATTCTAAAGTAGCCACGGCGAAGGCTTTTTCCGCCGTGGGTTTTTCTGTTCGGGAGCTGCGATCCCGGAAGCGAGCGGGGTTTGAATCAGAGCCGCGATCCCGCAAGGCGGGAGAGCGGGCCATCTTAAATTGTAAGAAAGCAATTAGGAATGCCAATCGGAACAATGAGGATCGAGAAACCAATGTCGGCGCGCCGGCGGCTGGGGGAATTGCTGATGGAGAAAAATCTTCTCCAACCTGACGAACTGGAGAAAGCCCTGACGCTGCAGCGCGAGCGCCCGGAGAAGCTCGGGCGCGTGCTGATGGACCTGGGGTTCGTCTCCGCCCGCGACGTGCTGACGACGCTCTCCGAGCAACTCGAAGTCCCGGTGATCGCCGCGCGGGATTTTCCGCCCATCGCCCCGGAAGTCGAAGGCATCTCCGTGCGCTTCATGCGCCAGTTCCGCTTCCTGCCGATCCGCGTCGAGGACTCGACCGTGACGCTGGCGATGGCCGACCCGCTCGACTCCGAGACCATCGCCTCGATCCGTTTGTTCACCCGCAAACGCGTTCGGGCGCTGCTCTGCTCGGAACAGGATGTCCTGGCGGGCATCGAGCGTTACTTTCCCGAACCGGAAGCCGGCGCGGGATCGGCCACCTCTCTCGAAACGGGAGCGGAAGTTGCGGAGGACATCGAGCAACTGCGCGACATGGCCAGCGAGGCCCCGGTGATCCGACTCGTCAACAACCTGATCGCGCGCGCGGTCGAACGCGGCGCGAGCGACATTCACCTGGAGCCTTTCGAGAAAGAATTTCGCGTGCGCTACCGCCTGGACGGCGTCCTGCATTGCGTGGAAGCGCCGCCGCGCAACCTCGAAGCCGCTGTGCTCTCCCGCATCAAGCTGATGGCGAAACTCAACATTGCCGAGCGCCGCCTGCCGCAGGATGGCCGCATTCAACTGAAGATTCTCGGCCGCGACGTGGACCTGCGCGTTGCCACGCTCCCGACGCTCCACGGCGAGAGCATCGTCATGCGCCTCCTCGACCGCAGCGAGACCGAACGGTATGACCTGGCGCGCCTCGGCTTCTCCGACGCCATGCTGGCGCGCATGGAGCGGTTCGCCGCGCTTCCCTATGGGATGTTCCTGGTGACGGGACCGACCGGCAGCGGCAAGTCCACCACGCTCTACAGCGCCTTGAAGCTTATCAATACCGCCGACCGCAAGATCATCACCATCGAGGACCCGGTCGAATACCAGATGGACGGCATCAACCAGATTCACGTCAACCCGCAGATCGGGCTGACCTTTGCCGCCGGGCTTCGGCACATCGTCCGCCAGGACCCCGACGTCATCATGGTGGGAGAAATCCGGGACCGCGAAACCGCCGAGATCGCCATCCGCGCCGCGCTCACCGGCCACCTGGTCTTTTCGACGCTTCATACCAACGACGCCCCCAGCGCCATCACGCGCCTCACCGACATGGGCATCGAGAACTACTTGCTTACCTCTTCGCTGGTCGCGGTGCTGGCCCAGCGCCTGGTCCGGGTCCTGTGCGCGAAGTGCAAGCGGCCCGAGCGTATCGCGGGCGACTGGCTGCGCTCTGTCGGTTTTGCCGCAACGGAAACCGAGCACGATATCCATCGCGCCGCCGGATGCGAGCATTGCGCCCACACCGGATACCGGGGCCGCGTCGGCATCTTTGAGTTGATGGACCTGGAGGAGGAAATTCGCAAAAGGATTCTGGCGAACGAGGATGCCGGGGCACTGGCCGCAGCCGCCCGCGGGCGCGGAATGCGCACGCTGGCCGAAGACGGCTGGGAGAAGGTGCGGAGCGGGGTAACCAGCCCGGAAGAGGTCCTGCGAGTCACGCAGGCGTTGTAAGAAGGGATCAGTGACGAGTGAAGAGTGACAAGCAAGACTCCCGTATTTCTTCTCGTCACTTGTCACTCATCACTTGTCACTGGATTT
>MEKR01000057.1 GCA_001767035.1 Acidobacteria bacterium RIFCSPLOWO2_02_FULL_61_28 | reverse complement strand
AACCATGCGAGAAGTCGCCGAACGGACCGGGGCCAGCTTTTACCGCGGGGAGGACAACCAGCAGGTGGACCGCGCGCTCGATGAAATCCTGCTGGAGGGGCGGCCCATCGCCGGCTATCAAGCCAATCCGATCCGCAAAGATATGTATCAATACTTTTTGCTGGCCGCCTTCACCAGCCTCCTCTTGGGAATCTTTTTATAGCGGCTGGGAACAAAAAAGGGGGAACGGTAGTGCAAGCCATCGAAGCAAAAGAACAAGCCTGGGAAATCATCCACCAAATTGAGGGGCAGGTCAGTCGGGTCATTATCGGGCAGGACGAGCTGGTGCGGAAAATCTTGATTGGCCTCTTCGGGAGAATCCCCTATTCGTTCCGCCGCGGTGAAGCCGAGAAGACCGGCTCCGGACATATCCTGCTGGAAGGCGTGCCGGGCCTGGCCAAGACCTTGCTGGTCTCCGCCATCGCCAATACCATCCATGCGAAGTTTCAGCGCATCCAGTTCACCCCCGACATGCTCCCGGCCGACATTTTGGGGACCCGCATCTTTGACAGCCGGATGGCGGAGTTCCGCACCGAAAAGGGGCCGATTTTCGCCAATATCGTTCTGGCGGATGAGATCAACCGCGCCCCGCAGAAAACGCAAAGCGCGTTGCTGGAGGCGATGCAGGAACGGCAGGTAACCATCGGCGAAAACACGTTTACCCTGGAAGACCCCTTCTGGGTGCTGGCCACGCAGAACCCGGTCGAGCAGGAAGGCGTGTTCTCGCTCCCGGAGGCCCAGCTCGACCGCTTCGCCATGATGGTCCGGGTCCACTATCCGACCCCGGAAAGCGAATTCCGGATGCTGCTGGCTCGCTTGGAGGATACGCAGGTGAGCACGGTGGCTAGCCCTCAGGCGGTCGTGCTGATCCGCCAGATGGTCGCGCAGGTGCATGTGGACGACAAAGTGCGCCGCTATATCGTGTCGCTCGGGCAGGCCACCCGCAATTCGCGCCCCGACTCCCTGCCGATCGTCCGCGAGATGGTGCTGCACGGGGCCTCCCCGCGCTCCTACCAGCACTTGCTGGCGATCTCGCGCACGGTGGCCTTCTTCCGGGGGCGGGATTACGTCCTCCCCTCCGACGTCAAGTTCATTGCCACCGACGTATTGCACCACCGGCTGGTCCGCACCATCCGGGCCGAAGTGGAAAGTGTGAGCACGGATGAGATTGTGGCGGAAGTGCTGCGCCACACCCCGATCCCTTAGGGAGCGAGACGGATGTTAGCGCCGGAACTGGCCAAAGAGCTGCAATACATTGAAATCGCCGCCTCGCGGCGCATCCGCAGCCTGCGCTTCGGGCAAAGCCGCAGCCCCATCCGCGGCTCCGGTTACGAATTTGAGACCCACCTCAAGTATCAAATCGGCGAAGACCTGCGGCGCGTGGATTGGAACGTCTCGGCGCGGATGCAGGAGTTGTTCCTGAAGCGGCAATTTGAAGAGAAGGAGATTACGGTCTTTTTAGTAGTGGACGTCTCCCGCTCCATGTATTTTTCGACGGCCGCGTATTCCAAGCGCATGCGGCTGCTGCAAGTGGCGGCGACGCTGGGCTTCTCCGCCGCCAGTGACAATTGCAACTTCGGCTTTCTGGCCTTCACCGACCGCGTGGAAGCGTTCAAGCTTCCGCGAAAGGGTCGCGGCCATGTCTGGCGGGCTATTGAGCAGCTCTACACTTTGAATCCCCGGCGCCGGGGCACCAATTGGGAACTGGCCTTGCGCTTCCTGCGGAGCCAACTGCGGCGGATGTCCATTGTGTTCCTGCTCTCGGACTTTATTACCGACCCCGCGACGCCCTCGCTCGCCCAGTTGCCGGACCTGAAGGTCCTGGCGCAGAAACACGACGTGGTTCCGGTAATCTTCGGGGACCAGATCGAACGCCACCTGCCGACGGGCCGGGGATTGCTGCGGTTCCGCTCGGCCGAGAGCGGAGAGGAAATGCTGGTTAGCCTTTCCTCCGCGCAACGGAAGCGGTTCGAAGACATCGTAGAGAACCGCAGGACCGATTTGCAAGACCTGTTCTATTCCCTCGGGATGGAATGCTTGTTTCTCCAGGTGGGGGAATCCTTTATGGACCCCTTAATGATGCTCTTCGAACGGCGGAGGAAAATATGAGAGGTTGGTTTGAAAATCGGATGGATCGCCGGCAGGCAGGCTTCCGGAAAGCCCTGCTCTGCCGAACCGCCTTGGGAGTCGCCCTGGGGCTGGTCCTGGTGGGGAGGGTCCCGATGGCCCGGGCCCAAGCCCAGGGAAGAGGCCGTGATGCTGAGATGGAAGCGCCCTCGCCTGTTCCCCCGCCACCTTCCAGCAAGTCCAAAGAAGTCCCGCCGCCGCCCGCGGGCATGACGTTTACGACCCACCTGGAGCACACCGCCGTCTGGGTCGGGGACCAGTTCCACTACACGATCATTGTGGATCACACGCCGAATTATGAGTTTGTCCTCGATACGATGAGCAAAGAGACCGTGAACATGGACCCGTTTCAGGTCATGGAGGTCAGCAAGAGGACGCTGAACTTGAAGAACAGCAATCGGCGGCTCTACGTAGACCTGATGTTGACCACGTTCGCCACCGGCAAGGCCAACGAACAGATTCCTCAACTGACTTTGTTTTACTTTAAGCGGGAACGCGGCGTCCTGCGCGCCCAGGAGGCGGCAGCCGAGAGCTTGACGGTGCCCGGCCCCGTGATTGGTTTGCGCACCACGCTGCCCCCGGGCGCCAACGACATCCGCGACGCGGTCTCGGTTTCTTCCTGGCCGCAGTCGCGATGGGTGTTGGCCTTTGCCGGGACATTCTCCTTGATCCTCATAGTCGCCGGTCTCGGCTGGGAAACTGTTGCCTTGATCCGCCGCCGCAAGAGCCAGCGCGGGCCCGATCGGCGCAAGGCCATGCTGGCGGTCCGGGAACGCTGGTTGAGCTCGGTCCCCGGAGACTTCGCCAACACCGAGACAGCCATCCGTTTCTATGACCAGTCCTATCAAGACCTCAAAGAATACGTAGGCCACTACCTGGAGCTCGCGACGGCAGGTCTGACGGCCAGCGAGCTGGACGAAGAGATGGGACGCCTCGGCACGGACCGCGACTTGCGGGAAAAGACGATCAGTGTTCTGGGAACCCTGGAGACGGTTCGCTACTCGCAAAACGGCGCCGCCCCCACCCCCGAGGCTGCCCAACGGATGGCCCAGGACCTCCGCGAGATTTTCGCGTTTGGTTCCAGGAGATAACCGCGCGCCATGACCTTCCAGAATCTCCAATGGTTGTACCTGGCGGTGCCGCTGCTCCTCCTGATGGCGGTGCTGCGCTTTTGGCGGAGGCATTACTGGGGACACTCGTTGGTGGAGCAAATCGGGGAACACTTGGGCGCGCTGAACCCCATCCTGCGACTGCCCACCCTGCTGGAAGCCCTGGCCGTCGGGTTCTTGCTGGTGGCGCTGCTCGGCCCGGTCTATCCGTTCGTATTGAACCGAATTGAGCGGGGCGGTCTGCAAATCATGATCGTTCTGGACCTCTCGCAGAGCATGGAAGAAGGCATGCAGCGGCGGGGGACGCCTCCGCCTCCGCGCCCGCCCCAGACGCCGGCAGGTACTCCCGTCCGGGCCGCCAGCAAGATGGAAGCGGTGAAAGCCAGCGCGGCTGAATTTGTCAAAAAACGCCCCGGGGACGCCATCGGGCTGGTGGTCTTCTCCAACAATTCCTACCTGGTCACTCCGGCAACGTTTGACCATGACAGCATGACCGATTACCTCCGCATGGTGAACGTCCAGACCTTAGTCAACGAAGGTTTTACGGCCATTGGCGAGGGTCTCGGCATGGCCAATAATTTCTTCCGGTTCACGCGAGAACAGGGGCGCCGCGCCAAAGGAGAGGTCATCATCCTCTTTAGCGATGGAGATAACAACTACGGCCGCGATCCGCTCAAGGAGGTGGAAACGGGCCGCCAGGAAGGCCGACGCATCTATTTTATCGGTGTCGCCCTGGAGCCGGGAGCGTCCCAACAAATTGCCGACGCCGTGCACACGACGGGAGGCCGTTATTTCGACGTATCCAATCCCCGCCACCTGGATGAGGCCATGGAAGAGATCAATCATCTGGAGAAGGGGCGGTTCATTACGCTCCAGTTGATCCGCCATCAGCCGGCTTACTTCATCTTTGTGATGCTGGCCCTGGGGTGCCTGGCGCTGCGAATGCTTCTGAACGGGATTCCACACTTTGTGGAGCTCAGCTAGCCCTCCGTTGGCAACGCCCTCTTCCGAATCAAGACAACCTTCCCGGTTCCCGTAACGCCCCCCTTCTCTTGGAAACTGGATTCCACCCCGTTCCGCCGGGAGGCCGCAGACCGGCCCCACCGTCCAACGCAGAATGATGTAGAATGAGGGGGAAACATTGCGATCCAAGGAGCCTGGGGGTGAGCAGCGCCGATGTTCGGGCTTTCGTGTTCCGCGCAGTGTGCAAGTCTGCTTCCTTCTGGAAGGAAGGTTCCGAAATGAATGGTTTCTGCAACAGAGTCTTGATCGGAGGAGTGCTGGCCGTCGTGTGGCAGTGTCAAATTGCCGGCGCGCAAGGAGTACCCAATCGAACGGAACCGCAGGAGCAGATTGATCCCAAGACCACCACCCGCGTGACCCTGGGCGGCACTTCGGGAACACCGGGAACCTCGGTGGTGGTACCCATTTATTTCACCCCGGCGGAAAATCTCCAGGTGGGGCGGATCAAGCTGGAAGTCCATTACGTGAGCGTCAACATGAAATTTTCGAAGCTCGACACGGGGATCGCCGCGGAGTTGGGGGGCGTGGACGTCCACGCGGAAGTGCAGGAGGGGAAAAATGAACGAGGAGTGGAGACGCAAACGGTGACCGTCACGGCCTCCTTCCTCTCGCCCGCCCCGCCCCAGAAGGGCATTCCCGCCGGGTTATTGGCGTACATGACCCTCAGGCTCACCGACACCGCGCGGACAGCGAGCATCGGCCTGCGGCCTACGGCTGAGGCCAGCGACCTCGGCGGCAACAAGCCGGTCCAGAATCTGCGGGCTTTCGAAACCAAGGTGGACGTCTTGGCCCCCGGCACACAGCCATTGCTCGCGTGCTTCTTTTTTACCCACTAAGGTCGCACAATAAGAGTATGGGGCGCAGAAACCACCCTTCCCTTGTCATTCCGAGCGACCTGTCCCGAGCGAAGTCGAGGGAAGCGAGGACCCTGCTTTTCCTCCTGCTCCTGGTGATTCCCAACGCAGCGACCGCGCGCCAGACTGCGGGACTGGGGGCGGAAATGACGCTCTCGCAGTTCCGCACGTTGCTTCGATCCCAGCCCCAACGCGCCGGCCAGAGTCCGGAGACGAACCGCCCGCGCGCCGATGAGATTTTTTTTCAACTCCTGGCAACGCAAGGCCGGGAAGCCGCTGCGCGGCAGAGTTTAGACCGGCTCGCCGGATGGACTCAGGCAGCCCAGGCGCGGTTGGCGGCACAAAGCGCCCCGGCGCTCGATGTCGAGGTGCTGCGATTCTCGGAGGCCACAGCCCAGGCCCGGCTCGCTCAATTCGAAGCCGTACGCCGCCGCGCCCTACGCCAGGCCAACCAGTCGCTCGGCCGGGAGCCTGATTCGCCTCTGGTTGCCCTCACCACCCCGACCGAGCCGGAGCTTGCAGGAAAGCCCAACGAAGCCGGCACGATTCAGCCGGATGCCCGCCGAGCGAATTCGCCGCCGGTCAAGGCGACTGAATCCGCCAAGCGGCTCGCGCAGTTTGAAAAAGACCTCCTGCCCCAGGCCCAGGAACTGCTGGGGAAGGTCTATCAAAACTATCTGTTTGGAGGCATCTCGCTGAGCGCGCTACTCTGGCAGGAAGAGCAAGTGTACCAGACAGAACTTCAGTACCGCTTGTTGATGGTCGAAGTCGAAAGGGAACTTGCAGCGGCCGAATAGCTGTCTGATTCACGAATTGTACGGATAGGATGGGACCGCTGCCGGACAAAGGCTCCGGCGCGCTAACAGAAGCCGTTTCTGGAACCCAGGGAGGCTACCCCTTCCGGCAAAGTGGAGGTATGATAAGAACAATGAATATCAAGCTCTGGGCTGTAACGTTTGTTGCACTGCTCCTGGCTGTTTCCCTGCCCGCCCATGAGACGGGTTTCCCGGAGAAGACCCTGAAAACAGTTTTCCCGCAGGCCACGGGCTTCACCCCGCGGAAGAAAACGCTGACGGCCGAGCAAATCAAACGGATCGAGCAGCTTTCCGGGAGCAAGGTGCAGCGCAACGACAACCCGTTCTCCTATTACGTCGCGTTGGGCAAGAGCGCCGATGGTTCCGGCGCGCTCGGGAGCGTGGTGATGATTGACACGCTCGGACCCAAAGGAGCGATTGACCTGGCCATCGGAATCCGGCGGGACGGATCCGTATCGCGCGTGGTGGTCGTCGGGAATAAAGACGACCCGGGCTTGGGCGCGGACAAGTTCCTGGACCAGATCAGGGGGAAATCCATCCAATCGCCTCTGGCCGTTGGACAGGGCATCCAATACTCCGGCGACGCCAAGGCGGCCCAGGCGCTTCTGAACGCTGTGCGGCGCGGCTTGGCCTTGCTCGACGCGGCCGGAAGCAAGTAATCATGGTATCAGGCAAGATGATGGCGAACCTCGTTTCTCCGCGATCCAGCCGCTCTCGTTGGGCGACCTCGAGACCGGCAAGCGGTTCTGTTTTCCGCCCGTTTCACGGCAGGTATTGGATTTCTCTGGCGGTGCTGGCCGCCGCGGCCACCGCGTCGGCGCAGCAAGCGGTTGTACTGGGCAAGGTGGCGCCGTTGCCGAACACCGTGGTGGAGGTGTATTCTCCGGCCGACGGGCGGATCATGGCGGCCCGCGAGCAGCCCTTCGCCGTCGGGGACACCGTGAAAAAAGGGGACGCGCTGGCGATCATCGAGCACCGCTTCAATTTGCATGACCTTTCTCACATGGGAACGGTGCGCTGGGAGTTGCTATCGGTGACGCTCGACGCCCGCCGCGCGGCGATGAAAGCCCGTGTGGAACGCGAGAAAGCCGAGCGCCTTCTGAAGCTCGGCAGCGTCTCGGAACAGGAGGCGCAGGCTCTGCGGGCCGCCGAGATGGTCGCCGAAGCGGAATACGAAAAGCGCCGGACCTTGCTCGAATACCAGGACGGGCAGGTGCAAGGAAGTGAGATTACGCGGAAGGGGTTGTTCTCTCCGATTGACGGCGAGATCAGCTTCGCCAACTTTACCCAAGGCCAGCTCATTACGGAAGGGGTCCTGCTCTACCGGATTGTGAACCGGAACGAAGTTGGTTTTGCCGCGCGGTTCCCGGAGGCGGACCGGCGCCCTCTCGACGGAAAAATGACGGTCCGCATCCGCTTTGACGGCCTGCCCGACAAAGTGTACAACGGAAAACTCGAAAAGGTCTCGCCCCTGGTGGACCCGCAATCGCGCATCCGCGAAGTGCTCTTTCGCGTGAACAACCTCGGCCGGTTGCTTCGCTATGGAATGATCGGGCGGATGGAGACCCAATCCCCATGAGAAATCGCTTCCCCATCTCTGGCTTGCGCTGGTTGGAATTCTCCTTTGGGCTGGGGCTTCTGCTTACAACGCTGCTCCCTACTCTGGGATGGACACACGGCGAAGTTGCCGGCGGCGGCGAGCAGACCACGGTGCAGAAGGTCGAGACCCGCAACGGAACGTACCGGGTCGAACTGATGCACTCGCCGGCGCAGCCGGTTGCCGGCGAACCGGCTAACATCGAACTGAAAGTCGTGCGGCTGCTGCCCAAGCCCGATCCTCTGCTGGGGTCGGAAGTTCCGGTCGGCTTGCCGCCGGAGGTGTCGCTGCTTGCCGCACGGTCCGATACCGTTCTCGATCCGCAGCTCCACGTGCACGCGGAAGGGGAAGCCGGCATCTTTGGGGTGGCCGAATACCGCTTCCCTGCGGGCGGCCTGTTCCTGATTCGATCGCTCTTCCCGCAAACCGGTTCGTTCCGGGTGCGCTTCCTGATTCACACCGAGACCGGCGACGAGTTCACGGTGGATCTGCCGATCGCCGTGCAGCCGGACACGGCGGCCGTGTTCCGCGTCTGGATCAACCTGACGCTCTGCGGCTTGATTTTGGGACTGACCGGGATGCAGTTGTGGAAGGTCCGCGCAGCCGGAGGCCGCCTGCCTCAAATGCTCCGGCCGGCCTCGATCGGCATTGTCGCTCTCATTGTCGTAACGCTGGGGATGAACTTTTTTGTTCTCGACCAGGTCCTGGCGATGCGCAAACCCAAGCTGGCCGCCGCTCCCCCGGAGGCGGTCACGGTGAACGAGGACGGTTCCTACACGATCCCGGAGGGCGTGCAAAAGGACCTCGGGCTGCTCTTGGTCGAGGCCAAGCAGATGCCGATCGAGCAGGCCATCACGGCCTTCGGAACGGTGGAAGCCGACCCGGCGCGCGTCGCGGAGGTCTTTGCCCCGCTTTGGGGGAGGATCGAATTCCCCGGACAGCCCCTGGCCGTGGGTGACCGCGTCGAGCGAGGGAAAGAGATGGTCCGGGTCATCCTGGAGCTTTCGGCAATCGAGCGGGCCCCCATGGAAGCAAAGCAGAAAGACATCAAGGGCGCTCTGCAGCAAGCCACAGAACGACTGGAGGCCGCCCAGTTCGAGTACGAGCGGGCCCAGAAGCTCTTTGCGGCCAACCCTGCCTTTGAACAGGACCTGAAATGGGCCAAGGAGCTGTTCGACGAAGCCAAGGACGCTCACGGCCAGGTCGTCAAGCAAGATGAAGGCTACGTCGGGATCATTCGCTTCCGCGACCCGCGGCGCACTTCCGTGCTCGCCCCGATCAGCGGGACGATCACCTCCGTGGATTTCGTCCCAGGGCAGTTGAACCCGAATGGGGAGTACCACAAGCTCTTCACCCTTGCGGACACAAGTCAGGTTTGGGTTCGCGCGCAAGTGTATCTTTCCGATGTTTGGAGGCTCAGAACGGGCCAGGCAGCGCAGGTGCTTCCGGAAGGGACTTCGAGCCGGCCTTTGGCCGGGAACGTCCGCTGGATTGGAGATACGGTGGAGCCAACGAACCGCACGGTCCCCGTTATCGTAACGGTCCCGGTCCCGGACCGGCGGCTCGCTCTGGGGTCCTTTGCCCGCGTCGAGTTCCCGCAGCGCAAGAGAGCAGTGGCCGTCCCGGAACAAGCCGTGGTAGACGACGGCACGACCCGGCGCGTGTACGTGGCCCGCGACCAGAATCGCTTCGAGCCGCTCGCGGTAGAGGTCGGCGTGAAGCAGGACGGCTGGTGGCAAGTGGTCTCCGGACTTCAAGAAGGCGATCGCGTCATTGGCAAGGGAGCTGGATTATTGGGGTCGCTTCGGCAGGAGCCGGTCACTGAGACGGTCCCGGCCAGTCCCCCTGCTCCCGAGCCGCGCCAGACCAGCGAGTTAAGTCGGGACACGCCCTAAACTGGCAGTCGTTCTCTCCCGCCCAGCGGGATCGCCGCTAAGCGGCGGTGTCATGGAAAAGGCCAACCATCGAACCCGGGCAGATAAGGTAATATGCCAGCCATCAGCCGCTTTTTCGGGATTGTGATTACCATGAACTACAACGACCATTCACCACCGCACTTCCACGTGCGCTATGGCAATCGAAAAGCCTTGGTGGCTATTGACACGCTTGGCCTGATTCGTGGGCATCTCCCGCCGCGTGTGCTGGGATTTGTGGTCGAGTGGGCCTCGCAACATCGGGCCGCGCTGGCGGAGAACTGGGACTTGGCCAAGCGCCAGCAGCCATTACAACCGATTCAACCCCTGGAGTAAGTATGCTGCCCCTGGAGTACCTATGCTGAAAGACATCGTCGAGGTCCAGCCAACGAGCGATTACCGGCTTCGTCTTCGCTTTGAAGACGGAAGAGAAGGAGAGGTAGATGTTGCCGGTATGATTCAGTTTGTGGGAATCTTTGCTCCATTGAAAGATCATGCCGAGTTTCTGAAAGTATACGTGAACCCAGAGTTGGGGACCATTTGTTGGCCGAACGGAGCTGATCTCGACCCGGATGTGCTCTATGCGAAAGTTACTGGAGAGGAAATATCTATTTCTCAGCCGCTCGAAACGAGGGAACGCCGATAGGTTTGTGACGAGGTCGGCGGGATTCCCCGCTTACCGTCCGTGTCCGGTGATCTTCCGCTAATTACATGAAAAAGGAGAAGCCACCACCGAAACCGCAAACTCCTGAGAGAATTGCTGAATTCACTCGGCGACATGGGACTCTGATAGGGATGCTCGCCGCTGAGTTCACAGATACAACGAAAGAAGTCGCACCGATCCTGTACCACTACACGTCAGGGAAGGCGGCTCTGAACATCATCAAAACTGGCGAGCTTTGGGCTACTCATTCGTGGTACCTGAACGACTCATCAGAACTGGAATTCGGGCGCAAAGTCTATTCGAGTGTAGTGGGGGGGATCACTAAGCTCGACCACCACGAAAGCTTCCGTGAGTTTCTTGACTCGCAAAGCATCGTTACGCTCTTGTTGCGTTACTCCACCGTTTTCGCGTGTTGTTTTTCGGCAGCAGAGAATCAGCTTTCGCAGTGGCGCGCCTATTCAACATTGGGGACGAGAACGGGGTATTCACTAGGCTTCGATCCAGATGGTCTGAAGAAATTGACATTTCGCGGAAGGCCACTTCTGCTAATGAAGGTATTCTACGAACCCGATGAACAGGAAACCATTGTGCGGAAGGTTCTTGCTGCCATCAACGTTCACTTGGAACGCCTGGACGAGGAGGTAGTAACCGAAGACTGGTACGAGTTGTTGTCATTCATAACTCAGTGGCTGCAAGTCGTTCTGATTGGTTTGAAATGTCCAGACTTTCGCGAGGAGAGGGAATGGCGACTTGTTTATGCAACTTATGGAATAGCTGAACCGACAGAACTCAACTATCGAGCATCTGAATCCGGAATCATGATTCCGTATTGCGAGCTATGCGGTTCAGACGCATTGCCTTTAACGAAGGTATTTATTGGACCCACTGTAGAGCGAGATATTGCGAGCTTCAGTTTTGAAGAGATGCTAAAGAAATACAATTACTCGTCCACCACAGTTGCGCACTGTGACATTCCACTACGCGCTCTGTAGTGGTAGCCACGGCATGTTCTTTATGCCGTGGGCACGTTCCGGGTTCGTTCCACCCAAAAGCCCACGGCACATAAGACGTGCCGTGGCTACCTCGCTTCGCCGGCCGACCGCTCCCTTACGGTCGCCGTTCGACTTTCGCTCACGGCCCTGAGCAGGGTCGAATGGGCGGCTCGGATTCTTCGTTATGTTGAACCGCATCATCCGCTTTTCGCTGGAACACCGCCTCCTGGTCCTGAGCGCCACTGCCTTCCTGCTGGTTTACGGAACCTACGTTGTCCTCAGCCAATTGATGGTGGATATTTTCCCCGACCTGAACCGGCCCACGGTCACGGTCTTCACGGAAGCGCCCGGACTCGCCCCGGAAGAGGTCGAGGTCCAGGTCACGATTCCTCTCGAATACGCGCTGAACGGAGCGACGAACGTCGAGCGCATCCGCTCGCAGTCCGGTGTCGGGCTGTCTCTGCTCTTCGTCGAATTCGCCTGGGATTCCGATATCTACCGGGACCGCCAGATCGTTGCCGAAAAACTCGAGCTGGCGCGCGCCCACATGCCTGCCGGGCTGACACCCGTTTTGGGGCCGATCAGCTCGATCATGGGCGAGATCATGCTGGTGGCCGTGAAGGCCGATTTCTCCAAAGTTTCTCCTCTGGAGATTCGGTCCCTGGCCGATTGGGTGATTCGTCCGCGCCTGCTGGCCGTGCCGGGCGTGTCGCAGATCACCGTCATCGGCGGCGGCGTCAAACAATATCAGGTTCTGGCCTCGACGGACCGCTTGCGGCAATACAACGTCTCGCTGCATGAACTGGAAGCCGCTGTCGCCAATTCCAATCAAAACACCTCCGGCGGCTTCCTGGTTGGCCCCAACCGCGAGTTCATGATCCGCAACGTCGGACGGACGAACCGTCTGGAAGACATCGGCGAGACGATGGTGGCCTACCGGAACGAACAGCCGATCTATGTGCGCGACGTGGCCCGGCTTCAATTCGGACCCCCGGCGGCGCGCGGGAGCGCCGGGTTTAACGGCTCGCCGGCGGTCATCCTGAGCGTTTACAAGCAACCCAACGCCAGCACCATCCCGCTCACCAATAGCGTTGAAGAGGCGCTTGTCTCGCTCCAAGGCTCGTTCCCTCCAGGCGTCACGCTTGACACGCGCGTCTTTCGGCAGGCCGATTTCATCGAGCGGGCCATTGACAACGTCCGAGAAGGTCTCTGGCAGGGCGCGATCCTGGTCGGGGTTGTCCTGTTCCTCTTCCTGTGGAACTTCCGCACGACTCTCATCAACATCACGGCAATTCCCACTTCTTTCCTCATCACGTTTCTCTTCATGCGCGCCTTTGATCTCGGCATCAATACCATGACGCTTGGCGGCCTCGCAGTCGCGATCGGCTTAATCATTGACGACGCCATAGTGGACGTGGAGAACGTCTACCGGCGGCTCAAAGAAAACAAGGAGCGCGGCGAGCCGAAGCCGCCCTTGCAGGTCGTCTTTGAGGCATCGTCCGAGATTCGGAACTCGATTGTCTACGCCACCTTGATTATTATTCTCGTCTTTCTGCCCCTGTTTTTCCTCTCCGGCGTCGAAGGCCGGATGTTTGCCCCGCTGGGCGTGGCCTTCATCGTTTCGCTGCTTGCTTCGTTGCTGGTCTCGCTCACGCTGACTCCCGTGATGTGCTACTACCTGCTGCCGCGCGCCGGCTTTATGGAGAAACCCGGCGACGCTTTGATCGTACGGTGGCTTAAGCGACAACAGACGCGCCTGCTGCGCTTCACGCTGCCCCATGCCTGGGAGGTTCTGATCGGCGCGGCGTTCCTAGTTCTGTTTGCCATCGCCTTTATTTTTCCAATGGGGCGGGAGTTCTTGCCTCCCTTTAACGAAGGCACCCTGACGGTGAACGTCCTGGCCGAACCCGGCATCAGCCTTCCGGAATCCGATGAGATCGGACGGCTTTCGGAGAAGAAGATCCTGGAGGTTTCAGGCGTGCTCTCGACCGGCCGCCGCACGGGCCGCGCCGAACTCGACGAGCACGCCGAGGGAGTTTATTACACCGAGATCGAGGTGAACCTCGACTCCAGGGCCCGGGACAAAGACGCGCTCATTGCCGAGATTCGCAATAAACTCTCGATCCTGCCTGGAGTGGCCGTCAACATCGGCCAGCCGATCTCGCATCGCCTGGAGCACATGCAGAGCGGCGTCCGTGCTCAGATCGCGGTCAAACTCTTTGGCCCGGATTTGCCGGCGCTCCGCCAGAAGGCCGCGGAACTCGAAGCCATCATGAAGACCGTGCCGGGCATGGTGGACGTTGCGGTCGAGAAACAATCGCTGGTTCCCGAGGTCGTGGTGGCGGTGGACCGCCGCCGCGCCGCTGCCTACGGTCTCCAGGTCGCCGAAGTCAACCAGGTGCTCGAAACGGCCTTGCAAGGCCGTGTGGCTTCCCAAGTCCTCGAAGGGCAGCGCACCTACGATATGGTCGTGCGGCTGGATGAACCGTATCGGAACGACATGCGGGCGATTGGCGAGGTCTTGATTGACACGCCGAACGGCGGAAAGATTCCGGTCCGCCAGGTCGCCGACATCTCTCTGCGGAATGCCCCGAATCAAGTCTGGCGGGAGAATGCGCAGCGACGGATCGCGGTGCAAGCCAACGTTGCTGGCCGAGACCTTCGCAGCGCCGTCACGGAATTGCGGGAGCGCGTCGAGAAGCAGATTGCCCTGCCGCCCGCCTACTTTATCGTTTACGGCGGACAGTTCGAGTACGAGCAGGAAGCCACGCGGCTCATCCTGATCCTTTCGGTGTTCGCCACGCTCGGCGTCTTCCTGATGCTCTACGGGCACTTCCGGTTCGCGCGCGTGGCGCTCCAGATCATGTCGAACGTTCCGCTCGCCCTGGTGGGAGGCGTGATCGCCGTTTACTTCATGACCGACGGCATCCTCTCCGTCGCCTCCTTGATCGGATTCATCACCGTGGGCGGCATCGCGGCCCGCAACGGCATCATGATGATCTCCCACTACATCCACCTGGTCCGGTATGAAGGCGAAGGGTTTGACGAGAAGATGATCGTCCGCGGAACGCTCGAACGGCTTCGCCCCGTTTTGATGACGGCCTTCGCGGCCATCCTGGGCGTGCTGCCGCTGGTGTTCGCCCGAGGCGAAGCCGGAAAAGAATTGCTTCAACCCATCGCCACGGTCGTCGCCGGCGGCTTGATCAGCTCGACCATTCTCGATTGGGCCGTGACTCCGGCGCTGTTCTACAAGTTCGGCAAGCCGGTCTGCGACTTCTACCTCTCCGGCAAAGAAGAATCCGAGCACGTGGCCTTGGGCCAAACCTCTGCGTCGCCCGTCTTGAACCCTGGCGATTAGTCTTGTCCCCAGCCTACCCTAAGGCTGTCATCCCGAGCGGAGCGAGGGACCTGCACGTTCCTTCTCGATTGCCGATCCAACAAGCCGGTAGCCATCACGGCACGCTTTTTGTGCCGTGGGTTTTTCTTCGCCCCGAAGGGGCAACCCGTGAATAGCCGGGGGCAACGCCCCCGGAATCGTGCAGTTGATCAAGGAAGTACCGCACTGCCGTAGGCAATCGCGTAGCGCCAGCGAAGCGACGTTTTGCAAACGGCCCTCAAAGCGAGGCCAATTCTCTATAATGAACCTATGGACTCTGGGGACCATGAGCGCTATTCCCGGCAAATTCTCTACCGCCACATCGGAGAGGCCGGGCAGGAGAAGTTGCTGGCTTCGCGTGCGGCGATTGTCGGCTGCGGCGCGCTGGGAAGCCTCCAGGCGGCGCTGCTCGCTCGGGCGGGTGTCGGCGAGTTGCGGATCATTGACCGCGACTACGTGGAAGCGAGCAATTTGCAGCGGCAGACACTCTTCGACGAGCGCGACGCCGCCGAATGTCTTCCGAAAGCCGTCGCGGCGGAAGCGCATCTGAAGCAGGCTACCTCGCGCGTCTGCGTGCAAGGGATCGTAGCCGACCTCACAGCCGAGAATGCTTCGGAACTTCTCTCCGGCGTCCAGGTGATCCTCGACGGCACGGACAACTTCGAGACGCGCTACCTGATCAACGACTTCAGCGTGCAGAACGGGATTCCCTGGGTGTACGGAGCCGCCGTGGGAAGCTACGGCATGACGATGACGATTGTGCCGGGCGGCGGCCTGCCCTCCGACGCCTTGGCTCAGGAGGGCCTGTCCTCCGAAGCTTCAGCACAGGCGGGACCGTGCCTTGCGTGCATTTTTCCGGAGCCGCCCACGGGGATGCACACGACCTGCGACACCGAAGGCATCATCGGCGCGGCGGCTTCGGCAATTGCTTCGATCCAGGTGGCGGAAGCTTTGAAACTCTTGGTCGGCGACCGCCAAGCCTTGCATGGCAAACTGATCTCGCTCGACGTGTGGGAGAACCGTTTCCAGGCCGTTGATCCCGGCCAGCCGGCGGAAGGCTGCCGGACCTGCCAGCGGCGCGAGTTTGTCTATCTGGCCGGAGAGCGCGCCGCGCCGATTACCCTCTGCGGCCGCAACTCGGTCCAGATTCACGAGCGACGCCGCCCGGTGGATTTCGCGGAACTTGAAGGGCGACTCAAATCTCTCGGGACGGTTCGCTCCAATCCCTTTGTTTTCCAGTTCACGGTTGCTCCCTACGAGCTGACGATTTTCTCCGATGGCCGGGCGATCATTAAGGGCACGACCGACCCGGGGCTGGCGCGCAGCCTTTACGCGCGGTATATTGGCGCGTGAAGGAAAGGATGATAGAATTGCACAAGGCTTGGATTTAACCTTCCCCCTACGTTCCATAGGAGGCATCCCAACATGATGAGAAAGAGACTACCGACGGAGATTGGAGTATTGTTCTTGGGGCTATTCGCTTGCCTCTGGTTCGCTGCCGCTGCTCTTGCACAAAAACCAACTGTGAAGCCAGTCGGGCAAGTAGCGCTCGTGGACAGTACAGGAAAGATCGTAGGACACGTGCTCGGCGGACTCGGTTGGGGTACAACGGTCTTGCTAAAGATTGATGAACGTCTGGTTGCAGTTAATGTGCGCAAGGACGGTTACCAACAGGGAACTCTCTATTTTGACTTGCCAAACTGCCTAGGCATCCCGTGGCTTCCCTTCGTTTCACCGCTGTCATCCTTTCTGACCGTGGCATCAATAGGCCCGCCAGGAAACACTGTTTACGTGCCCCAACAAGGTGTCCCATCCGCACATGTCAGGATCCAATCTTGGCTCAGAAGTGACGGGTGTTCCCCCTTTTTTAACGAAACGATTCACGTGACGCCCACAGAATCATTAATCAACCTCGACACGGTATTCACTCCGCCGTTCAGCGTGCGTACCGCACCATGAGCCAGACCTATGCCAGTCACACTACAGCACCGACGCCCCGACTGGCTGAAGGCCCGCGCACCCGGCGGGCCGAACTATCATGAGTTGAAAGTTCTGACGAATCATCTGCGCCTGCACACGGTCTGCGAGAGCGCCCGGTGTCCCAATATCGGTGAGTGCTGGGACCAGCGCACCGCGACGTTTATGATCTTGGGCGATGTTTGCACGCGCCGCTGCGGGTTTTGCGCCGTTCCCAAGGGAGCGCCGCTGGCGGTGGACTACGAAGAGCCGGAGCGCGTGGGGCAAGCAGTGGCGCAATTGGGGTTGCTCTACGCGGTCGTTACCTCGGTCAATCGGGACGACCGAAAGGACGGCGGAGCGGAGTTGTTCGCCCTGACGATCCAGGCCATCCGGCGCGTCCGGCCGGAGTGCAAAGTGGAAGTATTGATCCCTGATTTTCAGGGGTCGAGCGAAGCGCTGGCCTGCGTGATCGCCGCCCGCCCCGACGTCCTCGACCACAATACCGAGACCGTTCCTCGGCTCTATCGCCAAGTGCGGCCGGGCGCGCGCTATGAACGGTCCCTGCATCTCATTGCCTCCGTTCGGCAGATGAACCCGGACATGACGACCAAATCCGGCCTGATGCTCGGTCTCGGCGAGGACTGGAGCGAAATTCTGGTTACGATGCGCGACCTGGTAGAGCACGATTGCCAAATCCTCACGCTCGGCCAGTATCTGCGGCCCTCGGCGGACCACCTGCCGATTGTGCGCTACTACTCGCCGGAGGAATTTGCCGAACTCAAGGCGGCGGGCGAGCGGATGGGCTTTCTCCATGTCGAGTCCGGGCCGCTGGTGCGCAGCTCCTACCACGCCCGCGCTCAACTTGCCGCGGGCCATCCGAGCCGCCCATTCGACCCTGCTCAGGGCCGTGAGCGAAAGTCGAACGGCGACCGTGAGGGAGCGGTCACAAGAAATCCGCAAGCGTGACCTTCCTGACCGCTTGCTTACGCGCGCGGCTCGGAGTGTGGGTTACTGCGCTTCAAGGATGGACTGCAATTCCCGCTGAAATCGCTGGAAGTTCTCCAGCGCTTCTCCTTCGGCGGGCAACTCATTTGACTTATAGGCAAAGACTCGCCGGCCTCTGCGATCGAGGAGCAGCGCGATTTGGCCGTCCAGCAGATACCCGGCGGCGCTGAACTGTTTCCATTTGCCTCCCGGCTTGAACTCGAGCAGCGCCGCGCAGTTGTACTTTTCAACCGCCAGGTGACGCGGATACGTGGCGAGGCTTCGCAGCGAGAATCCTTCCTGGACCAGCTTTTCGATGGCGTCCATCGGATACTATTCTAAGGAGAATCGGATTGGCTCGTGTGATTTGTTGTCTGGCGGAACTACAGAGCTTCCGTGGAAACCCACGGGGAAGCTCCGCGCGGGAGCAAGATGGTCCATGGGAAAACCACCGCTCCCTCGCGGCCTGCCCTGAGCGTAGTCGAATGGGTCGCGGCTCTGATTTGTTTTCAGGAGATGCCGTCATGCTGCTGCGCCTGCAATCCGTGATCGTCTATTGCTCCGACATGAAACGTTCGATCGCGTTCTACCGCGATCAACTGGGCTTTCCGCTCAAGCGCGAGTCGCCGGAGTGGGCGGAGTTCCACTGCGGCCCCGTCACGCTGGCGCTGCACCTCGGCCAGCCTTCGCAGGCCAAACCGTGGGTTCACGCGGAGACCGCAGCCGGGCAGGCGCAACTCTCCTTCGAGGTGCGGGACATGGAAGCGTTTTTCAAGGAAAAGCAGGAGAAAGGCGTGGAGTTTGCGCTGCCGCCGACGAAGCAAGAATTTGGAACCAGTCTGGCGGTCCTGCTCGATCCCGACGGCCTGCCGATTGCGGTGACGGAAGCGTTCCGCTGAGCGGGTGATTCGTTGCGGGCGGCTTACATTTTGTAGCGGCCCATGTCCTCGTCGTTCAAGTTCTCCAGCCACTTCCGCAGTTCCTCGCCGGCGGCCTTTTCGGAAGTGGTGCTGGCGATCTTGGAGGTTTTTAATACTTCCTCTTCGACGAAGATGGGGCAATCGAGCCGCAGCGCCACGGCCAGCGCGTCGCTCGGGCGCGAGTCAATGCTGATGACCTGGCCATCCTGCTCGACCCAGATCAGCGCATAGTAGGTCTCGTCGCGCAGGTCGGTCACAACCACTTTTCGCACCGTGGTATTCAGGCCGAGCAGCAGGTTCTTGATGAGATCGTGCGTCATGGGCCGCGGCGTGGTGACTTTTTCGATCTCCAGCGCAATCGCGTTGGCCTCGTACACCCCGACCCAAATCGGCAAAACAGCGTTGCCGTTCAAGTCCTTCAGAATGACGATCGGCATGTTGGTCACGGGGTCCATCATCAAGCCGCGGATTTTGACTTCGATCTCCATACCGGCGCCTCCAGCCCGCTGCCACGCGTCCTCAAGCCAGGTTCACTTCCACCATTATACTTTTTCTTTCGTTGCACAGAAAAAAATTAGAATCCGGAGCGGTCTTATTGCAGGACTGAGAACGGGCCGGGGCGAGCCGCCACGGCCGCCGGCGTCCCCAAGGAATCCACCGGTCCTGCCACGGCCTCCCCGACCAGGCTGTTCGGCCCTGCCTGCGTGATCCGCACGTTCCAGTAGTCGCCCAGGTTCACCGGCCCCGCTTGTACTTCAGCGACCGTGAAGTTCAGGACGATGTTGTGCGATGTCCGGCCCTTCCACTGGCTCTCGCGGCCCCCGCGGCCTTCCACCAATACTTCCTCGACTGTCCCCACGAACATCTCATAACGGTGGAGCTGAATCTGCTTCTGCCGCTCCTGCAAGACTCGCAGCCGTCGCCCTTTTTCTTCTTCCGGCACGGCGTCCTCCAACCGAAGCGATGCCGTATTGGGGCGAGGAGAATACTGGAACGAGAAGACCGAGTCATAGCCGACTTCGTCGAGCAGCGTCAAGGTCTGCTCGAAATCGGCTTCCCTCTCGCCGGGAAAGCCGACGATGATGTCCGTCGTAATGCTGATCGGGCGCTTCGACTGACGGATCCACGCGATTCGTTCGAGATACTGTTCGCGGCTGTATTCGCGCTGCATCCGCCGGAGCACCTCGCTGGAACCGGATTGCACCGGCAGGTGCACGTGGCTGCACAGCTTCGGATGGCTCTCAATGGCCTCCACAATCTCACGGGTGAAGTCGCGGGGGTGCGAGGTAGTAAACCGGACCCGGCGGATTCCCGGAATCTCCGCCACGCGCGCCAGCAGTTCGGCGAAGGAAACGCGGGCCGGAGAAGGGTCCCGGTAGGAGTTGACATTCTGGCCGAGCAATTGAATTTCCGTATAGCCGCCTTCGGCCAATCGCCGCGCTTCCCCCAGCACGCTCTGGCTGGTGCGGCTCCGTTCCGGTCCCCGCGTGAACGGCACGACGCAATAGGCGCAGTGTTTGTCGCAGCCTTCAATGATCGTGATGTAAGCCCGGAAGGGATTGTCCCGCCTCGTGAATTCGGTATCAAACGTCTGGTCGGTGTCAAGACTCAAGCCGGTGACGTGGCGCTCGCCGCGCTCCAGTTGGGCCAGCAGTTCCGGCAGCCGATAGTAGCTGGCGGACCCCACAACGAGGCTCACGTGCGGGGCGGCCTCAAAAATCTTTTCGCCTTCCTGCTGCCCGACGCACCCGAGGACACCGAATATCTTGCCTCCGGTGCGCGCCTTGCGGAACTGGTTCAGGCGCGTAAAAACCTTTTGGGCGGCTTTTTCCCGGATACTGCACGTGTTGTAGAGGACCAGGTCGGCCTCCTCCGGGCTTTCGACGGGCCGGTAGCCGAACGCGACCAGCGTGCCCGCGACTTTTTCGGAGTCGTGCACGTTCATCTGGCATCCGAACGTCTCAATATAAAAGGTCTTCGACATCGTTCTCGGACATCCTGCCCGCTCGCTCCCGGATTTCCAACTGCACAAAATTATAGCATCATTCTGCGTTTCTTCCCTGTATTCCCGGCCTCGCTGCGACACACCGCCCTACGGATGGAATGCAGAAGATTGACCTGCCGGGCGCGGGACCGGATGCCTTATAATAGGGTCGGTTCTGGAGTTCCGGCCCGGTTCCGAATTTCGAGGCGACTTTTGTAGAAATCCTTCCCGGCGGATTTTGAGACAACCCTCGCAATCTTGTTCACATCCCAGGAGCGGGGCTGGGCCATCGGTTCCATTGAGCCTCTGGAGGGTCACGATGCCAAAACGATCTCGCAAGTTCATAGGTGATTCGTGGGTGGCGGCGGCTCGTGGCCGAATTCGCTTGCTGCTCGTGCTCGTTGTGTTGACCTGCCCGCGCCCGTCGTCTTCGCAGACGGCCCCCGCCTCCGATCCCACGCCGCTGGCCGTGATCCTGTCGAAGCTCGACCGTGGCAGCACGGAGGACGCCGAACGCTATATCAAAGAAAATCCGGCGGTGATGAAGCAGCGCCTGGAAGGCGTGCTCCAGGAAATTGACCAGAGCTTTGATGAACTGGGCCGTTTCGGGGCCACCGGCCGGCATGGAGCCGACAGCGGGCCGGCGTTTCAGGGAATGATGGAAACGCTGCTGGAAAAGGACCGCCGCTACGAGAAGCTGTTTGATGTCTACCGGCGCGTCGCCGGCGACGAGACCCTTTACACGCGCTTGCAGGCCCGCCTGTTGCGCATCGAAGGCGCCTACCACACCTGGCGCGGAGAGTACGTTTGCGGGGACCGGCTGGATTGGGAGGAGGCGCAGAAATCCTACCGGCTGGCATTGGAACGTCTGGAAGCCGGTTTTGCGCTGGCCCGGCAGGTCAATGACCTGCGCGTCATGGCCTCCGCCAAGAACAACATCGGCTCAACGTATATTCGCTTGATCCAGCCCGAGCAGGCGATCCAGGCTTATTCCGAGGGCCTCCGTTACGCCGAACGGATGCCGGGGGACATGTACCGGGGCCTGGTCCGGCTCAACCTCGGGAACACCTATGTGTGGCTTGGCGAACCCGGACAATCGTATGCTCATTTGCAGCCTGCCCTCGCCTCCTTCAAACGATTGGGGAGGGGAACCTGGGAAGCCAACGCGCTCATGACGATCGGAAACGCGTACCTGCGGGATCAAAAATTCAGCACGGCGTGGGAAACCCTGACGCTGGCTGCGGAGCGCGCCAAGCAGAGCGGCGAGGACAAAGTGCGCGGGCGGGCGCTGCTCAACCTGGGAATGGCGGCGATGGCCCTCAAGAGGAAAGAGGCGATCCCCCTGATTGAAGAGGCGCTCGACTGGTATTCCAAACAAGGCCCCGAAGTCTATGTGCCGATCGAGCGGGAGGCGGTGCTCCAGGACGGCCTGATGCTGTTGAGTCGCGCGGCGGAACAAGCGGGCGATGAGGCTCGAGCCGAACAATACAAGAAAAGGTTCTTTGAGTCGGTCGGTTTGGACCCCGACCGTTATCAGGCCGTCCGCAACAGCCCCTGCTTTGCGATCTACAAGGGAAGGTCCCGCACGGAAAAACCGGTGCAGCAGTAAGCGCTTTTTTCCTCTTTCCCACTCCCGCCGACGCGACAAAACGGGAGGCAGGGTGTGGACTTCCCAGGGGAATAAATAGGCCGGACGAAATTCTAGGTCCCCCATGAAAACTGCCAAGCTCAAACTCTGTCTCGTAGTCCTTGGGCTTTGGATGGGCCTGGGAGACCAACCCGGAAGTGCACAGTCTCTCGGAGGAACCATTCGCGGCCGCGTTCGCGACGCATCCGGCGGGGTGATCTCGGGAACGCCTATCACCGTCCGAGACATGGACAAAGGCATCGTGTACGAAACCCGCTCCGACACGATGGGACTGTACCAAATCTCCGTCCCGATGGGGACCTACCAGATGGAAGCCGCTGCCCGCGGCTTTGCTCCCGTGAAGCAGACCGGAATCTTTCTTTCCCTCGGCCAGACGCTCGCCATAGACCTGACGCTCGAAGTGAGCAGCGGCCAAGAGGTCATCGAGGTCCGAGCGGAACCGCCCTTGGTGGACACGACCAGCGGGACGATTTCTGGCCTGATAGATCGCGAGCGCCTTGCGGAACTGCCCCTCAACGGGCGCGACTTCGGCCAGTTGGCCCTCTTGCATCCGGGAGTCGTCCTGAACAACAACGGAGCCAACCATCCCTTCGGAGGCAAGTGGGCCAACTTCATGATCAACGGTCAGGTGGACCAGGCCACTTTATTTTTGATGGATGGCTCGGAGATCAACGACGTCTTTACGGGCCGCACTCCCAGCGGTTCGAGCGGCCTGCTGCTGGGCCTGGACGGGGTGCAGGAGTTTCAAGTGTTGCTTAACAACTACCAAGCGGAGTTTGGCAGAAATTCCGGCGGAGTCATCCGCGTGGCTACCCGCTCCGGGTCGAACCGGCTTCACGGCTCCGCTTTCGAGTTCCTGCGGAACAGCGTCCTGGACGCCAAGAATTTCTTTGATCTGCCCGGCCGGCCTATTCCTCCCTTCCGGAGAAACCAGTTCGGGGCCGCCCTGGGAGGTCCGATTCGCAAGGACCGGACGTTCTTCTTCCTGACCTATGAAGGGCTGCGAGAGCGTAAAGCCATTACAGCCGTTGGGACGGTTCCCACCGCCGCAGTTCGGTCCGCCGCCGTTCCTGCGGTCGTCCCCTTTCTGAATCTTTACCCGCTGCCGAACGGGCCGGGGAATCCCGACGGGAGGACTGCCACTCTGACCAGCGCCGCCACGCAGCCCGCTCGGGAAGATTTCGGGCAGGCACGAGTGGATCACCGCTGGAGCAGCCGGACTTCTGTGGTGGGACGGTTCTCCGTCCAGGATAGTTCCATTCGGCCACCGTTTCCGAGCACCCCTGTGCCCGGCTTCCCGCAGAACCTGCCGCACCGGAATAGCTACTCTCTGCTTGGCCTCACTTCGGCTCTCGGAGTCAGCTCCGTGAATGAGATTCATTTCGCGTTCAACCGGACGTTCGAGGCGATTCAGTTGCCGCCCCCGCCGAACGGCCTCACCATCAGTCCCCTCCCGGGGCGCGATTTCGGACTCATCGTCGTCAGCGGCATCTCCAACGTCGGAACGCAAACGTTCGTGCGACGGGCTGCCTTGAATCTTTTCGAGATCGCGGACCACTTCTCCTACCGTCGCGGGAAGCATTCGCAAAAATACGGTTTCACCGCGCAACGCTACCGGGCGAACGAGCTGCGCGGAACTTTTTTTAACGGCCAGTTCAGCTTCACGGGACTCGACCCGTTTTTGACAGGAACCACGACCACCTTCATTGGTGTTCTCGGAGGGACCAACGCCAGCGGCGTCGCCTCGCCCGCCGGGTGGCGCTGGACCACGTTCAGCGGCTTTGCCCAGGATGACATCGAAGTGCGGCCCACCCTGACGGTCAATCTGGGAATTCGCTACGAGTTCAGTTCCACGCCCACCGAAGTCAACGGCCAGATTGCCAATCTGCGCTCTCCCCTGGACCCGCAGATTACTTACGGCGGCCAACTGTTCAATACCATCGCTCGTTCTTTTGCGCCGCGCTTGGGATTCGCCTGGAGCCCCTGGCCGGGCCGCCAAGCGTCATTGCGTGGCGGGTACGGCGTCTTTTTCAACCCGCTCGTCGTAAACATGTACGCGAACTCGCGCCTGGTTCCTCCCTACGTGGAAACGGTTTCCATCCCGCTGGCTCCGTTTCCAAACCCGCTGGCCACCGGCCTCGCTCCCGTGCGCTCGACCACCGGGCAGTCCATTGACTACAACTTGAGCCAGCCCTACGCGCAGCACTGGAATCTCCAATGGCAGCAGCAAGTGTCGTCCGGCTGGGTGGCCACGGCCGGGTATGTCGGCAACCGGACCGTCCATCTGATCCGGTCGCTCGAATCGAATTTCGCTCCGGCCACCGTGCTTCCAGATGGGACAAAATCATTCCCGCTAGGCACCCCGCGACGGAACCCGAACTTTGGCGCCATTCGCGGCCGCTCCTCGGACGGCAACTCCTGGTACAACGCGCTCCAGATGACGCTGGAACGACGCTACGCCCGTGGGTGGAGCTTTCAGGCTTCGTACACTTGGGCGAAGTCCCTCAGCACGACGGACTCCTCCTTTTCGTCGCTACCCAGCGAGCCGACCAACACGCAGGACCCGGAGGACCCGTTGCTCGATAAAGGCTTCTCCGCGTTTGATACGCGCCACCGGCTCGTTGCGCACGCGCTGTGGCAAGTCCCTCGCATCAGCGGGGCGACCGCTTGGAACGGGCTGCTCGGCGGATGGAGAATGTCGGCAATCGCCTCGTTCTCCTCCGGCTATCCCTTTACGGTGATTGACGGATTCAACCGCTCGCGGAATCTGCAAAGCGACGCCACCATCATCGCCGACCGCCCCAACTGGAACCCGGCCTTTCGCGGCAAGGCGATCCTGGGCGACCCGGCGCGCTGGTTTGATCCCTCGGCATTCGTGCTCCAGCCCGCCGGCGTGTATGGCAACGTTCCCCGCAACGCGCTGATCGGTCCCGGGTTCAGCAACCTGGATTTTTCTCTGAACAGGAAGTTTGTCTTCCGCGAGCCGCACGAGTTGGAATTCCGCGCCGATTTCTTCAATCTGTTCAATCGCCCGAACTTCGCTACGCCGAGCAGCTCCACCGGCGCGCAGATTATTGGCGGCGTGATCGTCTTCCCCGATGCGTCGGGCGCCCCGGCCGGCAACGCCGGACAGATTTTTCGCACCGTCACCGACTCGCGCCAAATCCAGTTCTCGCTGCGGTACCGGTTTTGAATATGCCCGTGATCTGGAAACTTCCTCGAGTCCCGGAGCCGGAGGCGATGGACGAGGCGGAGCAGGTGGAAAGTTACAGCTCCGCTGCCGCCGCCCGGCACCTGGACGCGATTGACAATACGTTTGTCGAGCATCTGCTTCGGCTGCTCCCTCAAGAGTTAGCCACAGAGGCGCAGAGGCACAGAGAGATTCTTGTTCAGAAAACAAGCAATCTGGACCTTGAATTACGGGGAATTGGCACGCATTCCAGTTCAGCTTGGGGACTTGATGTCGGCACGGGGCCGGGACAGATTCCCGTCAAAATCCTCACGCGCCTTTCCGGCCTGAAAATGATCGGGCTTGACCGCTCGCCCGCCATGCTGGCCTGCGCGCGGAGGAACGCGGAACAGGCCGGTGTTTCCGACCGGCTCGCTCTGCTGGTCGGGGACGGGCATTCGCTACCCTTCCCGGATCACACGTTTGCGCTGGTCATCTGCAATTCGGTCCTGCATCACGCGCGCGCGCCGGTGGAACTGCTCCGCGAAATCTTCCGTGTTGCCGATGGGAGCGCGCCTGTCCTGATCCGCGACCTGCGCCGGCCGTCGCGCCCGTTCTTGCGGTGGCACTTGTGGCGTCATGGGAGGCATTATGACGGCTGGATGCGCCGGTTGTTCGATGACAGCGTTCGCGCGGCTTATACGCACGATGAGCTACAGGGATTGCTCGACCAGGCGCAGCTCCCCGCAGCGCGAGTCTTTCGGTTCCGGGGAGCGCACATCGGCGTCGAACGGGCCGGAAAGCAGGAAGTAGGGAACAGGGGATAGGGAACAGGGAACAGTCATGGTTCCGTTTACTCCCTACTCCCTACCCCCTATTCCCCACTCCCTTTCTTTACAACACCGGGCGCCATCCGATACCATGAGGCGAGGAGCCATGAAACTATGAAAGAAGGAATGAAGAAACTGTTTGGCGGGCGGGAGCGGGTTGTGGTGCTGGCGGCAGACCATCGGTATTTCGGCGTCGTCGCCGGCCTGGAAAAACCCGGCGAGGTTTTGACCCCGCTGTTGCCGTACGTGGACGTGCTGATGACCGATCCGGGCGTACTGCGCCACGCTTTCCCTCGCAGTCCGGAAAATCCGGTGATTGTGCGCGCCTCCGGCTGCACTTCGACGATGAGCATTCCGGTGCCGGGCTTTCTGCAAGAGCCCGCCAAGCTGGCGTATCAGCAGAGAACCGGCAGAGATTTTGACAAGACGTACAAGGAACACAAGACCAAGGTCGAGACCGGGAAGGCGACTGCGGCGGAATTTGAGGAATACCAGATTTTGGACAGCATTGTGAATCGCCCGGACACGATTGCCAACGAGCGGCTCATCCTGGGGGCGCAGGACGTGGTCAAGGAAGGGGGAGCGGCGGCGGCGGTCTCCGTTTACTTGAAGACCGAGCACCAATCGCAGACGCTCGATAACCTGGCTACGCTGTCCCGCGAGGCGAGAGAAATCGGCCTTCCCATTCTTGGAGTCGTCGCGGTCGGCGATGCGCTCGGGTATCTCGAAAAAGACTCGGACTTCCTGACGCGGGCCGGAGCGATCCTGGTGGCGCACGGCGCGGACTTCGTCAAGACGTACAACTGCGGGAAAGGCTTTGAACGGGTCGTCGAGGCCGCCGGCGTGCCCGTCATCGTCGCGGGAGGAAAGATGCCCAAGGGCGTGGACGAAACCCGGGACAGCCTGGCGCTGGCTTACGATTCGATCCAGAAGGGCGCCCGCGGAATTGATTTCGGTCGCAGGGTCTGGAGGCACAAACATCCCGTCGCCATGATCCAGGCGTTGCGCGCCGTTGTCCACGAGGGACGCACGCCCGAAGAAGCTTACGCGGTGTTCCAGGAATGCCAGGAAGGTCAGGTCCCGGAATTGAAGGAGAGCCGCGGATGACCGTCGCCGGAACCATGAAGCTCGGCCTCTACTTCGGCAACGACGACGTGCGAGTAGAGGAAAAACCGATTCCTGCGATCGGCCCAAAGGAGGTTCTGATCCGCGTGGCCACCTGCGGGATTTGCGGCAGCGATACCATGCAGTGGTACCGCGAACCGGCGATTCAGCGGATGGGCGGCATCAATACCGGCCATGAGATTGCCGGGGAGATTGTGGAGGTGGGCGAGTTGGTCAGCCAGTTCCAGGCGGGCGACCGGGTGATTGTGGTGCATCATTTCCCCTGCCTGGAATGTCCCTCCTGCCAGGACGGAAACGAGACCGCTTGCGAAGCCATGCGGGAAAAGCACATCGAGCCGGGTGGCTTCTCCCAATACATCCGCGTGCTGGAACAATGCGTGGCCCGCGGCCTGTATCGCTTGCCGGACAGCATGACCTACGAGCAAGGCTCGTTTGTCGAGCCGCTGGCGTGCGTCGTGCGCGGCATGAGAAAAGCTTCCCCGATCGCCGCGCGCACCGTGCTGATCATCGGAAGCGGTCTGGCGGGGTTGCTTCACATCAAACTGGCGCGGTTTCTCGGGGCCCAACGAATCTACGCCGTGGACACCAACACGCGCCGGCTGGAAGCCGCTTCCCGGGCCGGAGCCGACGAAGCCATTGCCGCCACGGAAAAACTCCCCGCGGCGGACCGTGTTTTTGTCTGTACCGGCTCCCCGAAGGCGGCCGAGAGCGCCCTCGATTGCGTCCACCGGGGCGGCCACATTGTGTTTTTTGCCACCGACGGTCCCGACCAGAAGCTGCCGATTAACCTGACCCGCTTCTGGACCATGCAACCCACGCTCAACTTCAGCTACGGAGCCGCCCCGCGCGACATGCAGGAAGCCATCGAGCTGCTCCGCGCCGGGCAGGTGTGCGTGGACGAACTTGTAACCCACCGCTTTGGGATCAATCAGATCGCCGAAGCGTTCCGGATCGCCGCCAATCCCCGAGACAGCTCTCTCAAGGTCATCATCGAGCCGAATCGCGCCGAGCAACTGTCCCGCCCCTAGACCACTGCTTCTTCCGAAGCCGCGTTTGCTCTCCGGGCGAGAGGGGTCTCCCAGTCTAAGAGTTGGTTTTACAGTTTCCGTTCGACGTCCGGAAATGTTTCCCACACTTTGACGCCGCAGAAATGGCTGCCTTCGGTGCAAACCGGGTAGGCCAGTCCGTGGCGGACGTAGCAAGGCGGCCCGAGATAGCGGGCCAGGCGGGGGTGCGTCTGCCGGACCTGCGCAAGCTCTTCCATGGAGGCCGCGTAGATTTCCTCCTGAGCATTGAAGCAGGTCCGCATGGTCCATTTGTGGAGCAGGTGGAGCAGGCTGCCGGTCTCGACGAGGCGGACGGCGGCGGCGTTCGGCAGCACGTACACGGCGAACGAGGGAGAAACGCCCATTGCGATCAACTGGTTTCTCGCCTGCCAGGCTTCCTGCATGGCTTGGTGGTAGAGGTCCTCCGCTTCGGCATTGCCGCGCACCAGCATGGGGACAAGGTAGTCGGGATCGGAACAAACCGTGGCAGCCAGCAACGGCCGCGAGGCGGGGACCATGCGATGCCGCTGGTCCTGGGAGTCCGCGGTGTGGCTCAGCTTCTTGAGGAATGTGTACGAAACGTGCTGCAAGGACCGCATCATGGGCGAGTGAACGCCCACATTGAGGGTCTCGAGACGATAGCGGTTGCGGGCGGGGTTGAGCAACTCGTCGAGCGCCTGCTCGTCGTCCATCTCCCTCTCGCTCAAGCCGAGTACGGCGCGAAACGCGCGGGCCGCGATCCGCTCGGCGTCCGGCGTGGCCGCAATCAGCCGGGACGTCCACCCTCCCAAGTCGCGGTCAAATTCCTCGCGGGCGAGGGAGGGGTCCCGCTTTGCGGGATCGCTCTGCTCGGTAAGCCTTCGTTCGGACAGTTGCTCCTCGTCTAACGGCCCGCTGCCGATCCGCTCGAAGAACTGCGGGTCAATTTCTTTCACCCGTTCGACCATCTGGTCCACCACGAGCGCCGTTTCCTGCGGCGTGTCGCCGGAGTTGCGCATCCGGTAGAGCCGGTGCAGGACGACGCCGGAGAGCGTGTGCACCATGGTGGTGAACGTCGCCAGCGGCAGAACGTAGCGCGCCACTTCAATCGCCTTCTTGTCTACTTGGCGCTCAATTCTCTGGCGGCGCTTCTCCTGAGTTCTCTCCGTGATTTTCCAAACGTCGTAAAGCGTCTCGCGGGTGCGCGGCGAGAGCTTCTGCGCGAGCACTCGATAGGATTCCCAAGCCCGCTCGACGGCGCGCACGTACAATTCCCGCGCTTCCTCCGGAAGGGGCGGGACAAAGGCCAGCGCCTTGTCGAGGCGCACGTACCGCTGGCTCTGCTGCTCGGAATTGTAGAACGGATGGCTGTGGAGAAAATTCCACACAAAGTGCCGGGAGACGTTCTCCAGGCCGAACTCGAAGTGCGCGTGCTGGAAGACGGTGTGATGCCCGCCGTTGAAGGTGGTCGCGCCGATGGCGATCCGCTGTTTCTCCGTGATCTCTTCGGGCGAGATGATGCGGGAGGAATAGCACGTCCGGGCCGCGGCGATGGCCGAGTCAAACGGCTTCTCAAAGAAGTTGCGCAGCGTCACCCGAGGCTGAGTCGTTTCGAGAAGCCGCGCTGTGTCTGCCACGCTCATGGCGCGATTGTACCCGAAAACCAAAACGGGTGAGAAGCGAGAAGAGACGAGGAAGCGGAGAGATGCTTAACTGGCCGTGCTCGGAGTCGGCGCGGGGGTCTCGGTCTTGCGCCCGTACTTTCTCTGGAACCGCTCGACTCGTCCTGCCGTGTCCACCAGCTTCTGCTTGCCGGTGAAGAAAGGATGGCAACTGGAGCAGATTTCCATGTGAATCTTTCCCTTGCGCGTCGAACGGGTCTTGAAGGTGTTTCCGCAGGCGCAGATCGCCACGACTTCGTTGTACTCGGGGTGAATGCCAGGTTTCATTGCTCCGTTCCGCTCCTAAAAGTATCAAAGTCAGTATACCTCTTCGACGGGCGCCGCGCAACCAGCGGGGAAGGGTAATTGCAGGAGGGCTACAACGGCTCCCTGCGGGCCAGAACGCGGATTCGGGTGTAGTCGGCGTACCAGGTCCCGTCACGAAACTGCGTGGGCCGAAGCTGGTCCTCCACGTGCCGGATCAGCTCTTCTTTCTGGTCTGGCGAGACGCTCTCCAGCAAACTGCTGGCAAACATCTCCAGCCAGAGGCGCAGGCCCTGTTCGCCTTCCTCCAGCGCCGTCGGACGATCAAAAAGAGTGGCAGACCGAACCGCCAGGCCATGCCGCTCCAGGAGACTGGCATACTCGGCGATGCTCGGGTAATACCACGGATTCCATTCCTCGTCTCTCGCAATTCCCGGGGCGCGGAGAGCCTGGCGAATCGCGTGGCGTATCGCTTCGATATTTCCTTTGCCTCCGAATTCAGCCGCAAACCGCCCGCCGGGCTTGAGCACTCGCGCTACACACGCCACCACTGCTTCCGGCTTGGTCATCCAGTGCAAGGCCGCGTTCGAGAACACCGCGTCAAACGGCTGGGCGAACTCGAAGGCGGCAGCATCGGCTTCGACAAACTCGATATGGGGATAGTTCTTCCGGGCCTGCGCAATCATGGCGGGCGAGAAGTCCAGGCCGGTCACCTCCGCGCCCGTGAGCGCCATCTGTTGCGTCAGGTGGCCGGTCCCGCATCCGAGGTCGAGGACGCGTTCTCCCCGCTGCGGCGCAAGCAGCTCGATCAGCTCCGCGCCGTATTTCCAGACAAAGGAATGCTTGCTGTCATACAGGGCCGGGTCCCATTGCTTTTCGCAAGACCCTCGCGACGGGGCCGGCGTTCGCTCGCCCACAGACTCTCCCTTCCCATCCGGATTCGCTCACCCTCCACCATCCCCAAACCAAGTCAGGGCCACAGAGGGCGGTTCCCGACCGGCTCGCGTTTCATTATAAACTGGGTTCTCCCGCTCGCTCCGAGCGGGGGAACAGATCGTATCAGAGTGAACCGGGTTCCTGCCGGATTCAGAAACTTATGACAACCCTCGCACCTGGCAGGCGGGAAGAAAGTCGCTCAGCGGAACTGCTGGAGCGGTACTCTGCGCCGGCGGTCATGGCGGTTGCCGCGCTGATCTTCCTCGGCACGATTGTCAGCCCGCCGTCCTTGATGGACGATGTGGATTCCGTCCACGCGGCGATTGCGCGCACCATGCTGCGCTCCGGCGATTGGGTGACGGCGCGGCTCGACGGTGTCGTTTACCTCGACAAGTCCCCCATGACGTACTGGGTGATCGCGGCCTCGTATGCCATCTTCGGGATTCACGACTGGGCGGCGCGGATTCCCCTGGCTCTGAGCGCCATTCTCCTCTGCGGGGTGACGACGCAGTTCGGCGCGTGGGCGTTCGGCCGGCGAGCGGGTTTCTATGCCGGCATGGCCCTGGCTACCTGCGCCGGATTGTTCCTGTTTACCCGCATCCTCATTCCGGAGGTCATGCTGACGCTCAGCGTGACCGTAACGATGTGGGCCTTCTTGCGTCTGCTCGAAGAGCGGGAACCCCGGCCGGGTCTTTGGGCGGTGCTGATGGGAGCGAGCCTCGGCGCGGGCCTCTTGATGAAGGGGCTGATTGCCGGCGTGGCGCCGGCCGGAGGAGCTTTTCTTTACCTGCTTGTGACACGACAGTTGTTTTCCCGGCAGGTTTGGAGGCGGTTAAGGCCATTCCTGGTATTGGCCGTGGCGCTGCTCGTCGCGGCTCCGTGGTACGTGCTGGCAACCCTGCGAAACCCGCCCTATTTCGACTTCACGTTGCGAAGCGAACCGGGCCAGTATCGCGGATTCTTCTGGCGGTATTTCATCAACGAGCACGTGCTCCGCTTTCTCGGCCGGCGTTTCCCACGCGATTACAGCACAGTTCCTCGCTGGCAATTCTGGCTGCTGCATCTGGTCTGGTTGTTTCCCTGGAGCGCCTATCTGCCTGCGGCTGCCCGGCAGTCGTTCCAGCCCGAGGATCGGGCCGGGCGGGTCCGCCTCCTGGCCCTCTGTTGGACGGCGTTCCTGCTCGTGTTTTTCACGTTCTCGACAACGCAGGAATACTATTCGATGCCGGTTTATCCGGCACTGGCGCTGCTCGCCGGATCAGCCATCGCGGGAGGAGGGAAATGGATTCGCTGGGGCACTCGCGCCGCCGCCACGGTGGCCGCCGTTGCCGCAGGAACTATCGCCGTTGTCCTCTTCCTTACCCGGAATGTTACCACGCCAGGCGACATCGTTACGGCGCTGACGCAGAACCCCGAAGCCTATACGCTTTCGCTCGGCCACATGCAGGATTTGACCCTTGCGGCGTTTGCCTACCTCCGCCTGCCGCTTGCGGTGGCCGGAATTGCGTTCGGGCTTGGCGCGATTGGCGGGTGGATGCTCAAAGATGCGCGGGGTTACCTGGCGCTCGCTTTGATGATGGCGCTCTTTGCCCACGCTGCGCGGCTCGCCATGGTCGAGTTCGATCCCTATCTGTCCTCCCGACCTCTGGCCGAAACCCTGCGGAAATCCCCGCCCGGCGAGATGATTGTGGATGACCAGTACTACACGTTCTCTTCGGTTTTCTTCTATGCGGATCGGGAGGGGCTGCTGTTGAATGGCCGAATCAATAACCTCGAATACGGTTCCTATGCGCCGAAAGCCCCGGACGTGTTCATTGATGACAGCCGTTTCCAGACGGTTTGGGGAAACCCACGGCGGTATTATCTGCTCACCTCGAATGCAGCGGTCCCGCGCCTCGAAAAGCTGCTCGGATCAAATCAGGTGTACCGCGTCGCGCAGAGCGGCGGAAAAATGCTTCTCTCCAATCATCCGATCCCATGATCTGGAAAGAATGGTCTGATTGTACGCCCGCTGTCTTAGGGGGCATTGATTGACTGGAAAACAGCTCGTTTCGCCTTGGCCCCCTCGTCATTGGGCCAATCCACTATGCCGCCTGGCGGCGTTTCGGCGCCTCGATGCGCGCTACACTGAGTCGTAAGTTGTAAGGACGCAGCAACCGGTTGAGAGTTCGTTGCGTCGGATTGTAACGGCGGTCGAGGGCGCGCAATACGTTGGGACTCGGCATCCCTACCTTCGCCGCGAATTCTTTTACTCCGGTCGCCTGGACTACCTTCGAGAGCGCGACCTGAATCGGAACGCCTTCGTCCACCGCCGCCAAAAGGAATTCCCGTGCGAATTTCTGGTTCTGAAGATCGCGTGCCAGTCCCGAGTTCCAATCTCTGCTACGTCTTGCCATGCTGCTTTGCCTCCCAATAATCCCGCCAGAAGCCCTTGGCGCGGGAAATATCCTGCGACTGCGATGACTTCTCACCCCCGGCCAGAAGAACGATGATCGAGTTGCCGTCGTTCCCGAAGTAGATTCGGTATCCCGCTGCAAACATCAAACGTGCTTCCCAGACTCCGCCGCCGACGCTCTTGTGGTCCCCGAGATTGCCCGTCCCAAACCGGAGCACGCGGGCCTGAATCCTCGCTTTTGCCACAATATCGAGCGT
>MEKR01000056.1 GCA_001767035.1 Acidobacteria bacterium RIFCSPLOWO2_02_FULL_61_28 | reverse complement strand
ACCGACATCTCGCGTTTCGGTTTTTCGAGCGACACGAAGTTTGTCGAGTTCCTGATCCGGGAAATCGGCGTGGCGGCGGTGCCGGGTTCGAGCTTCTACAGCAACCCCGCCGACGGCGCGCAGCAGGTCCGGTTCGCATTCTGCAAGAAACCGGAGACGCTCGAAGAGGCCGGGCGGAGGCTGCGGCGGCTGCGCGAGCGCCTATAGAGGGAAGTTGATCGGCCTCCGCGAAGGGGGTTACGCGCCATGTGAGCGGATATAGCGATCCGGTAACGCGCCGCTCAGGCCGAGACCGCAGTTATAGTTCGCGCGTTTCGAAGCGATTGAATCCGAACGTTGTCCCACAAGAGAACGCGATTATCGAATTGGGTGATTGCACGGACATCGCCGTCTTGCGAAACAACAAATCCCACGCTCTTGGGATTGGCAGCGCAATACCGAAGAACGGAGCGATGTCTTGTACCAAAGTGGTTCAGGTCTAGATTTCTAGTCTTTGTGGCCTGAGTGTTCCGTGCTAAGAAAGCCCGAGTCGGATCGTCTCGGACTGTAACTTCGACTCCGAATGCTTTCAATTGTAATTTGGAGTCAAGCCAAATCAGGCCATCAGTGCGAGACAGCGATGCTAGGAAACGCACGCAACCGGTGACTTCGTCATTCGTGTCTTCCATTTCATCTCCGCTGGCAGCCTCGTCCCAATATAGGTCAACTGGAATATCGTCGGCTTCTGTGTCCAAGTACTCCTCAATTATTTCATCTTTGTACGAAGTATTCTCGATTGAGTGCACCGCTGCCCGGAAGAGAGCATCGGCCAGCCGCCCATACTGGAGTGAGTATTTCGGATTGAGCCCCGAGCCAACGTCAGAGATTAGCACCGTACCGCCATGATGATACCTCTGAATGCTGATGAGGACTCTGCAGAGGGCGGAGATCCACATCTCTTCGAGACTCTGATCCCAGTGGCCTCTCTCGTTGTAGAGAGCGCTTCCAACCTTCCTCCGCACTCGTTGCTGAAAATCCCTGATCGACAGCATCAACTTCGAATGCACCGGTCCAGACTGGAACACTCTCTGTTGTCTCACCACCAGAGTGTCTTGCTTAAGGTTACCCAACAAAACGTACGTCTTGTACGCGGCGATTTCACCGGTTCCATGTATGACCGCTTGAAACATCCCGGGCATTTCTGCCCCGCTAGAAACCTCCTTCACGATGTATGTACTGTAATGAACACTCTGATCGATAAGTCCCCATATCCGCAGCTTGCCGTGCGAGTCTGTGTCCACTGCGAGAGTCGATCCCCAGGGATCGACTGCAGTCGAGAGTTTCACAAGATTGCGAACGTTGAATGGCAGATCGTGAGCAAGGGGGAAATACTGCCACCGGTCTGCAACGATCCGCCGGGGGGGATGCGGGTCCGGTCGTTTGCGAATGATGAAGGCTACCCGACAAGAAATGGGCTGGTTTTCTTCTCGTTTCAGACTGGCAAAGTAAAGCGTTTCGAATAGTCTTGTTAAGACTCTTAGAGATGGGGGATGTTCCTTGCGAGCGACCAACTGCGAGTGCACATGGTTGGCGAGGTCTTCAGGAAAGCTTCGGGGCATGATTATATAATACCCCCAGGAAACGCCGTGAAGGTCCACATCCGGGACGGCTATGCTACAATATCTTTTTCTTGAATAGAATAGAAATAGATTTTTGGTCAGGAGCAAAACGCTCATGCTCGATGGTTTCTTGGTTCCGGAGATTACGGTCGAGTCCAACGGGGAGAGCGAGCCGATGGCGCTCGGCGAAAACGCCGGGAAAACCTTCCTGCTCACCTTGGCCATCACTCGGATTCTCGAGCAACAGTCGCTCGACGTGAGCATCTGGGGTTCGGCCGACGGCACGGATTGGGGCACGAAGCCGCTGCTCGCTTTCCCGCAGAAGTTCTATCAGGGCGTTTCTCAGCTTTTGATAGACTTGCGCGAAAAGCCCAAAATCAAATTCCTGCGGACCAAATGGACGGTCAACCGCTGGGGCGTGGGTCCTACGAAACCGCGTTTCAGCTTCCTGGTCAAGATTCAGGAACAGACCCTGGCCGGCGCGGCGCGCTAGGCCATTTTCAGGGTTGCTGTATAGCGAGGCAACCTCGTAAGGGCATGGCTTTAGCCATGCCGATACGACGGCCTCGCGGAGCGGGCTTTAGCCCCTGGGGGTTGTCCCTCAGCGGCTGAAGCCGCAAGGAAGAAGAATAGATGGGCACGCTTTACGGCACGGCTGAAGCCGTGCCCTGACGCCTACAACGAACGATACACCAGCGGTGAAAATGGTATAGTGCGATCCTAACGCGGCGCGCGCCCCATCGGGCGTTGCGGAGGAAAGGAGACCGGCATGAGCTACACAGAAAAATTCACTTGGGCCGGGAAGGAATTGATCCTCCAGCGCCCGGCGCCTCCGGTGGAGGTCGTCTCGACCGAAAGCAAGCAGGTGCGCCTCGAGAAGATCAATGTCCACGACCCGCAGCTCCGTCCGTCGAATTACGCCAAAGCCGAAGGCACGCCCCTGCCGATCTTCCAGGCCGACGGGGTGCGGATTGATCTCTCCAAGCGGACCAAGGAGCCGATGAATTTCTGGCACCGGAACATGGAGTGCGACGAGGTGATCTTCTGCCACCAGGGAAGCATCCATTGGGAAACGGAGTTGGGCAACCTCACGCTCCAGGCCGGCGAGATGTTCGTCATTCCCAAGGGAATCGCCCACCGCTCGCTTCCCCCGGAGAACTCCGAGCAGGAGAACATTATCCTGGAGTTCAAGATTCGCGGGGACGTTTCCAAACTGATCTAGGGCGGCTTCACCGTTGATGTATAGCGCCGTTGCCGCCGATGACGTCATTCTGATCCCGCGAATCGGGAGAAGAATCTGCTTTTCCCGGAACGGATTGCTGACCGCAAAGAAGAGCAGATCCTTCGCTGCGCTCAGGATGACAGCATCGCGTTTTGTTATACAGCAACTCTGAGAATGTTGTAGGGCATTTCCGGAGCTCGTGTAGAGAGAAGGGAAGGTCTTCGGAAAGCCGTCAGGGCATCCCGGCAAGCCGGGACGCCGAAGAGGCTGGCCGCACGGGGGCTTCCGCCGCAGAGGTTTGTCCCTCAGCGGATTCCGGCCAGTTCCTGAAGAAGATGCCAGTTGGCGAGCCGCTCGTCCCGCGCGCGCAGCAACTCGGGCGACGGGTTCCCCTCCCGGTCGAATTGCTTGGCGAAGCGGCCCTCGGTGCGCGCGAAGTAAATGAAGTCCATCTCCTCGCGCGTGCGCGGCTGGCGGTGCCAATCCTCCTTCACGCTGGGATTCCCCTGGAGGCTCAAGCGATCCTTGATTCGCGGGCCTTTGCGCGGGTCGTGGACAAAGAGCGGAAACACGCGCGTATCCACGGCCAGGCGAGCCTGGTGCGCGGCCAGATGGTCCGCGACGCCGTGCTCCGGCAGGCAGCAGCTATAGCAGTTGATGACGGCCGGCCCGGGGAACTCGTTCGCCGCAAGGATCGCCTTATAAAAATGATTGGTATGAGCCGGGGTCGTCTGCGCCACGAACACGTCCGGGTGAGCGATGGCAATCTGTCCCAGCTCTTTGCGGCGTTCCCGCTTGCCGTGGAGCGCGGAGCCGTAGGCGGACATCTTGGCGTCCTGCGCCGTGTAGGTGGTGCTGGAAGCCTGGCCTCCGGTGTTCGAATAGGCTTGCGTGTCGAGAACCAGGACCTTGATATCCATTCCCGAAACGAGCATGCGCGAGAGGGACTGGAATCCAATGTCGGCCAGGGCGCCGTCGCCGCCGATCACCCACAGCTTCTTGGTACTCCAGCCGATCTGGTCCCAGCGCAGGCGGATGCCCATGGCGTCCGCGGCGGCGTTCTCAAACAGAGAGTTGGTCCAGGGCACCCGGTACGGGTTGAAGGGATAGGTGGAACCAAACACGGTGTTGCAACCTGTCGCCGCCACGATCCCCATGCTGTCCGGGCCGTGCACGAAGCCCGTCGCGGCGAGCATCATGCGGATCGCCGTGGCCTCTCCGCAGCCCATGCAGGAGCCGGCTCCTCCGACGTAGAGTAGCGAGCGCTCGGCCAGCATCATGTCCGCGAGCGATTTCTCGTTGATGTAATGGGCAGGTGTTTCCGGCAACTCCTCGAGGAAATGAAAGGCCGCCTGATACCATTCGAGATCCGCCTCGGTCTTGGAAACCATCCGCAACGCCTGGTGCTCGCCGCAAACTTCCACACACTCGCCGCAGCCCTTGCACTTGGTGGGGTCCACAAAGAGTCCGAAGTAGCCTCCGGGCTCTCCCTTCTTCTCCATCAACTGATGGTACTTGGTGGTGAGGGCAAACTGCTGGCGGAAGCTGGCGCGGTTGTCCCAATGCGGAACCTTGGCGAGGTTCTTCCCCAGGGTCTCCTGATCCAGGACGATCCCGTGAAGGGCGGAGTCGGGACACTCCGTGACGCATTCCATGCAGCCGACGCAGCGTTCCGCGATGAAATTGGGAATCTCGAGCGAAAGGTGGCTGAAATCGCGGAGGGCCGCCGTCGCTGCCGGCACCCAACTCCGCGCCATCCCCTCGTCCGCAGGCAATTCCGCGTCCGCCGTCCCCCGGTTGTACGCCCCCACAATGCGTTCGTTGAAATCGGAGGAATCCACCAGATCGCCGGGCGGCGGCTCCGCGCCTCTGGGTTTCGAGATTCTTTCTGAGCTTTCCATATCGCTCCTCTCTCGCAATCGAATCGCCGGGCCTCCCGTCTCCAGGATCGCTAACCTCGGGAGAAAGCGGGATGCCGTTCGGCCTCCGCGGCAAGCATCGCTTCCCGGGGCACTTCGAGCACTTCCTCATACCCGCGCCGTGCCGCTTGCAAATTGCTCGCCACCACCTGCTGCCCTCGCTTTCCAAAGTACCGCCCGAGCGACATCTCCACGTTCTCGAAGAGTTGCGCTTCGGTGAGTCCCAGCCGGGCCTGGAACGGTGTGACCCGAAGGAATATCCCCAGAAGCACGATCCCTTGCATCCGCACGATCAAATCGGCGGAAGCGGCCACCTCACGCGCGATGTAGGCGGAATCGAGGTAAAAGACGCGGACCCGGTTCTCCGCCATCCAGGCTCGCGCCGGCCAGGGAATGGCTTCCCAAACGTGCTTCGGGTCTCGGTCCGCCGTCTGCACAAACAGCGTTCCTCCGGGACTCAAGCCTTCCAACGGATTGCCCCACTGGAACGCATTGGTATCTTGCAAGGCGACCATATCCACGTGGGTCAATTCGCAGTGTATACGGATCGGCTCCGCCGCAAGCGTCAGATAGTAGGCCGTGGGCAGCCCCTTCTTTTCGGCGCCGTATTTTGCGTAAGCTTGCACCTTCATCCCAAACAGATCGGCGGCGATGGCGGCTAGAACTTTATTGGTGGTGACGGAGCCAAATCCGCCGATGGAATGGCCGCGCATGGAGAAAGCGCCCGCAGGCCGCGCATCCGGGTCCACCGTTTTCACGAGCGCCTCCGGGGATGGAATCCCCAGGACAAAGGTGCGCCGGCCGTCTTCGCGGCGCATGTTTTCAACCGCCGCGATGAAGTCCCCGGGGCGCACGTCCCGTCCGCCCAAGCCCGCGACTGCCGAATAAAATTGCGGAAGCGATTGCACGGCCGGGTAGCGCGGCGAGCCGGCGGCCGCTTCGGCAAACGCGGCTTTGATCTCCCGCGCCAGCGGATTGGACTCCGCCATCGGCTCATCCGTTCGCTCCACCACGGCGACCGCACGGCAATTCTTCAGCGCCTCGATCAACTCCCGGCCGGGAAACGGACGGAAGCTCGTCACATGCAGAACACCCACGCGAATCCCCTGCTCGCGCAAGTAGTCCGCCGCCGTCTCGGCCGTTTCCATCATGGAACCCATCCCGACCAGAGCAACGTCGGCGTCGTCGAGCCGGTAGCGGGAGACCAGGCCATAGCGACGGCCGGTCATACCAGAGAATTCCGCCATCGCCCGCTCCAGTGCTTCCGGCACCCGATCATAGAAGATGCGTTGGGCGATCTTTCCCTTCATGTAAGCGTCCGGGTTTTGGACGCCGCCGGATTGGACCGGATGGTTTACATCCATCAAATTGCGAAGCTTTTTCGCCGGCTCGCCGACGAACTGCTTCATGAGTTCCGGCTCCGGCAGCCGCACCGTCTCAATCGTATGCGTGGTGATAAAACCGTCCTGGATATTCAGGAAGGGAGTCTCGGAATCCTCCGCGGCGCGTCGGGCAATCAACGCCAAGTCCGCAACCTCCTGCGCATTGCGCGCGAACAGCATCCCCCAGCCGCAGTCGGCCACTCCCATCACGTCATCGTGGCCCGCATGGATGTTCAATGCCTGCGACGTTAACGCGCGCGCGCCGATGTGGAAGACCACCGGGAGGCGCTTGCCGGAGATTACATACAAGACCTCTTTCATCAGGATGAGTCCCTGGCTGGAAGTGAAGTTGGTTACCCGCCCGCCTGCCACGGCGAAACCTTCGGCGGCGGTCGCCGAACTGTGCTCAGACTCCGGCTCGATGAAGGCCAGCGATTCTCCCCACAGATTCTTCTTTCCATTGGCCACTTCCGCCTGATATTCCACGCCCATGGACGTGGACGGGGTAATGGGATAGGAAGCGGCCCCCTGCGAAATGTTAGCTTCTACCCAAACAACCGCGTTGGAACCATCGGCCG
>MEKR01000055.1 GCA_001767035.1 Acidobacteria bacterium RIFCSPLOWO2_02_FULL_61_28 | reverse complement strand
GGTGGCCGAGGAGATACCTGCGTCCGTGGCCCAGCCATGGGGCAGGCGCGCAACCCAGTAACCCCAGGCGCGCTCCTGCACCAGTGCGGAGTGAAAGACCTGGGCCGCCCGGCGCCCCAGGTCCGTCTCGATGAAGAAGGTCCGCCCCAGGCGCGCCGATTCCATCTGGATGCGGGCGTTCTTGTCCAGATAGATCGCCCCCATGACCGCCGCCGGGAGACTCTCGCCCACGACCGCGCAGCCGTGGTTCTTGAGCAAGATCGCGCGGCGGTTGCCGAGCGCCTCGGCCAGGGCTTTGCCTTCCGCGGGAGAGCTGACCAGAAGATTGCCGCCCGGGTCATAGGACTCGAACCATCCCACGCCGTTCCAAAACAGGGTCCCCATGTGGATCACGGGCCGGATGGCTTCGCCGCTCACCGCATACGGCAGAATGCCGTCGCTGTGCGTATGGCAGACGGCAAGGACGTCCGGCCGGACCTGATAAATGCCTCCGTGAATCACGCGCTCGACGTAGTGTTTCTCGCCAATCTCGGCGACCGGAGTGCAGTCGAGGCGATAGCGCTGAATGTCGGAAAGCCGAACGGCTTGCGGCGAGCGGGAGCAGGAGAGCAGGAACTGCTCGGGGTTCCGCTCGCTGCGGACCGAGACATGCCCAAAAACGTCCAGGATGCCTTCGCTCGCCAGAATGCGGTTTGCCGTGACCAGTTGTTCTGCTAACTTCGCTTCCGTGTCGCTCATAGGGTTCCATTTCCCGCCTGGGAATGCCGCCGGCATCACCGGCCGGGGAAGATCAGCCTCGATTCTTCTTTTGGAGCGGACGTCTCGGGGAACGTATGGCGCAGAAAGTCAACGAAGGCGCGGCCGCGGGCGCGGCGGTTGGAATGCACGGCGGCCAGGCGGCTCAAGAACACCAGCGAGCGGATCACGTCCTCCTCCTTGGGCAGCGCCAGGGCGCCGCGCTTCTTCTCCTGCTCCTGGTACTCGTCCAAGAATTTCTTCACCTCCCGGAAGACGCCGATCTGCGAACCCTCCTCCGGCAGAGACTCGTAGTAAATGCCGCTCGACAACGTCTCAAAGGTTCGGATCAGCTTTCCCATGGCGGCCTGGATGTCGTGATCCGTTGTCTTGGGGTTATCCAGGGCGTGGCGGAGCAGCCGGAATCCGATCTGCCCGATCAAATGCTCGTGCTCGGCCAGGAAGCCGTCGCTCACCTCGATCTCGGGAAAGGGCAGCTCCTGGGGCGGCGGCATCCGCTCCCATTCGTGGCGGCGCGCCTCCCGGAGATACACGCAGTCGAGCGGACAGTCCACCGTGACCTCGCGCTCGGCCCCGCAGCACGGCGCGCAAATCGAATTCCGAATCCCGGGACAGTCGCGGCGGGACTTCTTCTTCTGACAGATTGCGCATTGAGTGGTGGCAGCCATGGAAAACAAAAATTATAGCATGGGGTTCTTACGCCGGGTGGCCTCCGGAACTATAATGGGTTCGCCATCGGGAGGGATGGGGCAAATTCAGAGGGAGAAGGTTACCCGGGCCGCAGAGCTTCGCGGAATGTGCAGGTTCTGCCTGGACCGGCGGCGCAGGCCGGGGGAACACGATTGCGGAGGGAATTTAATGACGGAACTGGAGAAGGTCGGAGCGGAACTGGCGAAGTTGGTGCTTGCTATTCCGAGGTGGGAAACCGGGACAGGGAGAGATTTCTTCGAGGTGCGCAAAGGACTTTGGGACGGCATCGAGGCGAAGGCGCGCGAGTTCCTCCGGGCGTCGGAGGAAGCTCAACGGGAGTAATTCGGGTTTTATGGGTCAATTGCCTCACCTGCGGGATATTTCCCACAAGTAACCATGGCCTAGTTCTTCGCTGCCCGGCGGAGAAAAAGAATTGCCTCGGGGGGCGATGAACTGGAGGCAGTGGCAACATCGTGTGCTGATTATGCTTACGCTCGGTGTTCAGCCATGGAGTGCTCCGTCTTTCGCGGAAAGCGTGCGCGGAAAGCGTGGAGCGACCCCGGAACGGCCGCAATTCCCATTCGGTCGAAAAAGTGCTCAAGAATCAGAGGATTGGTCCAGGGAACAGAGCGCATGGTAAGGCATCTTTCTGCTCGCAATTTTCTCGAAAACAAAATGGGTGTGTAGAATCGAGATTTTCGGCGTCGGGCTGGGAGATGGAAGCTGGACGCTGGAGAACGAATTAGAGAAATTGGGACCAGACGGGGCAGTTGTGTTTGTCTTGATGCGTAATCGAGAAGGAGAAGCCATGGAACGTGTTCCGCAGAGTGGAAGGAAGTCCGTATTGGGTTTCTTGTTGGGGGTCGGGGTGTTCGCCTCATTCGCGCTCGCCCAACTGCCGACCGCCACGATTCTCGGGGTGGTGAAGGATGCCTCAGGGGCGGTCGTACCCGGAGCGAGCCTGACCGCGCGCAATACCGAGACGGGACAGACGCGCACGGCCGTGAGCGCCGGGGACGGCTCCTACCGGTTCTCCGCGCTCCCCGTGGGCAGCTATGAAGTCCGCGTGGAGCAGAGCGGATTTCAAACGGAAGTGCGCAGCGGATTCACGCTCACGGTAGCCCAGGAAGCGGTCATCAATTTCACTCTCCAGGTGGGCGCAGTCACCCAAACGGTGGCGGTGACAGCAGAGGCTCCGCTGGTGAACACCACCAGCGGATCCGTAGGGGCCTTGGTCAGCGAGCAGCAGGTGTCGGACCTTCCGTTAAATGGCCGGAACTTTGCTGATCTGACCCTCCTGCAACCGGGGGTTGTCCAGCATCGCTGCAGCTCTTGCGCTGTCACGTTCAAGGGATCGTTGTTTAGCGCCAACGGCATGCCTCTGCGATCCAATTATTTCCTATTAGATGGGGCTCCGATGGGCGATGTGTTCACCGGCGATGCTGCTTCGAGTAGCAACAGTACGCTGGGGATCGAAGGGATTCGGGAGTGGCGGGTGGTCACCAATTCCGTCAGCGCCGAATACGGCATGAGGATGGGCGCCCAGGTGACCCTGGTGAGCAAAGGGGGAACCAACAGCTTCCACGGTTCGCTCTTTGAATTTTTGCGCAACAGCGCGCTCGATGCCCGCAATTTCTTCGATTACCCATCCGCAGCCGTCGGCCCCGATTTCCGCTTGCCGGCTTTCCGGCGCAATCAGTACGGGGGTTCTTTCGGCGGCCCGATCAAGAAGGACAAGGCTTTTTTCCATGCCACCTATGAAGGGTTGAAGGAACGGTTGGGCCTCACCAACATTGTCGACGTGCCCGGCGCGGGATGCCATGGCGCGGCAGGCGCAGTGATCACAAATGCCGCCTGTCCGCAACTGGGGACGGTCGCGGCGGTCCCAATTGCGCCGGTGGTGGCGCCGCTGCTAGAGCTCTACCCGCTCCCCAATCTGCCGGGCAACCGGTTCACATTCTCGTCCACTCGACCCACCGACGAACACTACGGACAGATTCGCGGCGACTATACGGTTTCGGAAAACGATGCAGCTTTTGTCCGATTCACTGCCGATCGGACTGCGGTAATCGCCCCTCTGGCTTTTCCGCAGTTTCGGGACGATCTCACCAGCGGGTTAACCTTGCTGACTTTAGCGGACACCCATATTTTTTCATCGGCCCTGGTGGGCACGTTTCGGGCTTCTTTCAGCCGCAGCGTACTTCTCGCCAATTCTCCTTCCGACCTCATCGGCCCACAGTACTCCTTTGTGCCAGGAGGCTGGTTCGGTAACATCAGTGTAGGAGGCTTTACCGGTATTGGGACGACTAGCTTTAATCCGAACCATTCCAAGCTGAACACGTTCACTTACAGCGGAGATCTGTTCTACACGAAGGGGCGGCACAGCTTCAAATTCGGTGCTCTCTTTGCCCGCCAGCAATTGTATACGCTTGGATCCGGCTCCACTAGAGGGTCTGTCACTTTTGCCAATCTCAGCTCCTTTCTGCAAGGCCAGACGAGCACGTATACCGCCCTTTCGCGCACCAGACCGGACCGAACCTACCATTACAACCTGCTGGGATTTTACGTGCAGGACGACTTCCGGGCTCTGCCCAACTTAACATTCAACCTAGGGCTGCGCCACGAGTTCCATACCGATGTCAATGAGGTCTACGGCAACGGCGTCGCCTTGCGGGATATCCATCGCGATGCGGCCTTCACGCCGGGGCTGGCATTCCAGAACCCCTCGCTCAAGAGCTTTGGCCCGCGGTTTGGATTTGCGTGGGACGTCCGGGGGGATGGAAAGACGGCAGTGCGCGGGGGCTTTGCAGAGATGTTTGACATCGGCAATGTGGGTTCCCTCCTGATCATTTCCAAGGGCGGTCAGCCACCCCTGCTCGGTTTGAGCACGGTCACCACTCCGGGGACCTTGAGTCTTCCCCTCTTTTTTCCGCCGGCGGCACTCGGAAAATTGGCGCGCACGGTAGATTACAACCTCCGGCAAACTCACATGCTGTCCTACAATCTCACCGTAGAACGGCAATTGCCTGCCAACATCGCGGTGTCCCTGGCCTATGCGGGGTCGCGGGGATTGAATCTGATCAAGAACCCTAACGCCAATCCTACGATCCCGACAGTCCGTGACGGCCAGTTGTTTTGGACCGGCACAGAGCCGCGCTTCAATCCCAATTGGACCCAGGGGATGATTTATAGCGCTTCCGCGGATTCCTGGTACAACTCGCTCCAGTTTGTCGTTACGAAGCGGTTGAGTCAGGGATTGGAATTCAACAGCGCCTACACCTGGGCGAAGCTGATTGATACGTGCGCGCAGGTTAGTTCTGCCGGGGAGGCGGGCGGGAGCAGATGCAGCACTTCGACCGTAATCCCGAACGAATACGATAAAGGACTGGCCGACTGGAATGTCTCTCATTCCTGGCGTTTCAGCGCCATCTACCGTCTCCCGGAACGGACCGGGTTGGGAGGCCTCGCCGGGGGTCTGCTGAACGGATGGTGGACCAGCGGAATTCTGACCACCCAGACCGGCCTTCCCCTCACCACGTACTTGTCGGCCATCCGTTCCCGCCGCGGGGAGGCGGCCGGGCTCGACCGGCCCAACTTGGCGCCGGGTCGCAGCAATGACAACATCGTGTCGGGCACTACGGACGGCTGCACCGGTGTGGCGGCAGGACAAAAGCTGGGCACGCCGAACCTTTACTTTGATCCCTGCGCATTTTCGATCCCGGCAGCAGGATTCCTGGGAAATCTCGGTCGGGATACTCTCACCGCCCCAGGGTTGTTTAACCTGGATTTCTCGCTGGTCAAGGATACAGCCCTGCCTTTTTTTGGCGAGAGCGGGAAGCTGCAATTCCGCGCCGAAATCTTCAACATCCTCAACCGGGCCAACTTCTCCAGACCCGCTTTCAATGTCTTTGCCGGTACCGCCGATGTTCAGGCGCCGCTTCCCAACGCGGGTCAGATTACCCGGACCGACACCACCTCGCGGCAGCTTCAGTTCGCGCTGAAGATTGTGTTCTAGGAACCCCCGCCGCCTCCCGCGAGAAGCGCCGGCGGACGCAAGGAGTGATTCCGGAGACAGGCTCGCGCACAAACCGAACGGGTAAATGGAGGAATGCCATGAAACATCCCGGTTTTGGGAGCAGCGAGACCGGCGTAAGTCTGGACCGGCGGATGGAAAAGTTGCTGAGCGGTGGGCCTTCCCGCCGCGAGTTTCTGCGGACCCTGGCCGCAGTTGGAGCGGGGGCGGTGTGGCCCGCGAGCGGGCTGCTCGCCCAGACCGCTCGCCCGGCCGGGCGCGCCAGGCCAGGCAGGATTGACGTGCACCACCACATGCGGCCGCCGGAGTATATGAGGCAAAGGGGGGACCAGGGCGCAAATCGCGCTTGGACGCCCGATCGCTCGATTGAACAGATGGACAAGTACGGCATCTCGACCGCCATCCTCTCGATTTCGACGCCGGGCGTCTGGTTTGGAGACGCGCAGCAAGCGCGCAGCCTGGCGCGAATCTGCAATGAATACGGGGCGCAGACGGTCCGCGACTTTCCGGGACGCTTCGGCCTGTTTGCGATCCTGCCGCTGCCGGACCCGGATGGCTGCCTGCGCGAGATTGAATACGCTTTCGACACGCTGAAGGCCGACGGCGCCGGCTTGCTGACCAGTTACCTCGATAAATGGCTCGGCGATCCGCTCTTTACTCCTGCTTTCGCGGAGCTCAACCGCCGCAAGGCGGTGGCATTTGTTCACGTGACCACGCCCAATTGCTGCCAGAATCTCTTTCCCGGCCATACCGGATTTCGGGCCGAGGTGGACTACGACACCACGCGCACGGTCGAGAGCCTTCTGATGAACGGGACGCTCGCCAAGTTTCCGGACATCCGCTTCATCTTCGTTCATTCGGGCGGGACGCTGCCGGTAATGGCTGGCCGCATCAACGACCGCATCCCCAGGGACCGGAGGGACCTGGCGCCACTCGGAGTGCTGGGGGAGATCAAGAAGTTTTATTACGAAGTCGCGCATGGGACCTATGCGATGCCGCTCGCCGCGCTGACCAAGCTGGTTCCGATGTCGCAAATCTTGTTTGGAACCGACTACCCGGCCGAGCCGGTTGAGACCACGACTGTGCCGCTCGCCGAGTTCGGATTTTCGGCCCGGGACCTGCAAGCGATTGATCGCGGGAACG
>MEKR01000054.1:25861-27899 GCA_001767035.1 Acidobacteria bacterium RIFCSPLOWO2_02_FULL_61_28 | reverse complement strand
AATCCATCTCCACGAGCCGGGAGGAGCATTGGCGGCGCAGTTCCGGATGCGTTCCGCCTTGCACGATGCCGAACAAGGCGCCCGCCGGCTGTGGCCCGCTCCAATGAGGCAACCGTTTCCAAGCGCGCTGTGACCGTTCCGCCCATTGGAGCGTCCGCTCCGTGGCTCGCTGGGCCGTCACCAGCCCGACGGGAAATTCCGTGCACTCATCGAGCGGCATCAGGATGTCGGAGCCGAGACTCGCCTGAATCTCCACGGCCCGCTCCGGCGACAGGAAGTGGAGCGAGCCATCCAGGTGCGAGCGAAAGTTCACCCCCTCGTCGGTGACTTCCCGCAGCCCGCTCATGCTAAAAACCTGAAATCCGCCGCTGTCGGTCAGAATCGGGTGATCCCAGGACATGAAGCGATGCAGCCCTCCCAGCTCTTGGATGACCTTCTCCCCGGGGCGCAAGTATAAATGATAGGTGTTCGCCAGGAGGATCTCGACGCCGAGTTGCTCCAGCTCCTCCTGGGTAAGCCCTTTGACCGTTCCCAAGGTGCCGACCGGCATGAACACGGGGGTCTGGACGGCGCCGTGGGGAGTCCGCAAGATTCCGGTTCGCGCCTTGGTGTGCGGGTCCCGGTGAGTGATCGTAAACTCGAAGGTTTCCATGGCAAGGATGAGCCGGAACGAAAAGGGCCAACTTCTAAAATGAATTCCCAAATCCCAAAGGATCTTCTGACCATCCATTCTGTATGTCGTACGGTTTGGAATTTGGTTATTGGGATTTGTTTAGAATTTAGGATTTGGGGTTTAGGGTTTCCTCCCGGGGAGCACAAAATGTTCTGCCCCTTTCGCACCGTTTACGCTGCCGCCTCCGCGTAGATATCCAAAACCTGGAGGATGGAGCGTTCCCAGCTATAGCGCGCGAACTGGCGCTTACCCCGCCGGCGCAGCTCCTCCCGCAGATCGGGATCGAGGAGCACCTGCTGCACCCCGCGGGCAATGTCAAAGACGTTTTCCGGGTGCACCAGCACCGCTGCATCTCCCACCACCTCCGGCAGCGAAGAAACATTCGAGGTCACCACGGGAGTCCCCTGGGCCATGGCCTCGAGCGGCGGCAGCCCGAAGCCTTCATATAAGGACGGGAAGACGAACACTTCCGCAGCCTGGTAAAACACCCGCAAGGTCTCGATTGGAACATAACCCAGGAACCGCACGTCATTTTGCATTCGCGTCCGCACGACGGTCCGCCGCAGGTCGGGATGCTCGCTCAACTCGTCGCCGATGATCAGGAGCTTCAGCTTCCGATAGACGGGATGCTCCACCAATTCCCCCTTGATCACCGCGAAGGCCTCGATCAGCCGCGGGATGTTTTTCTGCGGCCGGGCGCTGCCCACGTAGAGCAGGAACGGGTCCGTCACCTGGTAGCGCTCCAGCACCAGGAGCTTCTCTTCGCGCCGGCTGCTCTGAATAAACCGCTCGTCAATAGCGTTTTCGACCACCGTGATCTTCTGCGAAGGGATCCCAAACAGGTTTTCAATGTCCCGCTTGGTGGCTTGGGAAACCGCCAGGATGCGCTGCGCCCTGGCCAGGCTCCGTCGCACCAGCCGGAATTGGATCGTTTGTCTCAATCCGCGGTCCTGGCTATAGAGGAAATCCGCCACGTCGTGAACCGTCATCAGGTATCGGCAGGGCAACAGCGGCGCCATCATCATATGGGGGATGTGCAAGAGGTCCACGCCATAGGCTTGCAGGGATTGATGCAATTTCACATGCATCCACCAGGAGTCCCGCGGGTCGCCCCATTCCACCACCTGGAAATTGTCGGAGAGCGCGGCTGCATCCGAAACTTTGTTGCGATTTCCCAGCAGCAGATAGTTGTTTTCGCGGTCTCTGGAGGCCAGCATTCGGACCAGGTTCTGGATATAGGTCCCGACACCAAAGTCCTCAATTCGACGGATATCAATGGCGATCCGCATAGGGGTTTGGGGCAGGAAATAACCGGCAGAATCTCGTTCAATCGGCGGGGACTTCTCTCGGTTCCATCGCCGGCTC
>MEKR01000054.1:25575-25812 GCA_001767035.1 Acidobacteria bacterium RIFCSPLOWO2_02_FULL_61_28 | reverse complement strand
TTCCTCGGCCAGCTCGAGCACCTGCCGGCGGACTTCCGCGCCGCACGCCGGGTCCTTGGAATTTCGCAGAACCTCGGCGATCCAGCCGCCGATCTTCCGCATCTCCGCTTCCTTCATGCCGCGCGTGGTGACGGCAGGCGTCCCGACCCGGATTCCGCTCGGGTTCATGGGCTTGTTCGTGTCAAAGGGAATGGTATTCTTGTTCACGGTGATATGGGCGCTGCCCAGCGCGTCCTC
>MEKR01000054.1:25360-25444 GCA_001767035.1 Acidobacteria bacterium RIFCSPLOWO2_02_FULL_61_28 | reverse complement strand
GCCGCTGGTAGTCGCGGAATTCCGGCTGCATCGCTTCCCGGAAGCAGACCGCCTTGGCTGCAATCATGTGGACGAGCGGCCCTC
>MEKR01000054.1:24435-25183 GCA_001767035.1 Acidobacteria bacterium RIFCSPLOWO2_02_FULL_61_28 | reverse complement strand
TGCCGCCGGCTACAATCATCTTCGGCTTCTTCTCGACCGCCAGCTTCTCCAGCACGTCATAGTCAATGGTCTCGGTCTCCCGGCTGACTCCGTACGGAACCACCGTGTAGGTCTTGCCGGAAAAGTTCAAGGGGTGGCCGTGGGTGAGGTGCCCTCCGTGAGAAAGGTCCATGCCGAAGATCATATCCCCGGGCTGGAGGACGGCGGCGTACGCGGCCATGTTGGCTTGGCTCCCGGCATGGGGCTGGACATTGGCGTGCTCCGCCCCAAAGAGCTGTTTGGCTCGTTCAATCGCCAGACTCTCCACCCGGTCGGCAAATTCACAACCGCCATAGTATCGTTTGCCCGGATAGCCCTCGGCGTACTTGTTGGTGAACACCGAACCCATCGCTTCCAGGACCGCCTCGGAGACAAAATTCTCGCTGGCAATCAACTCGAGGTACGAGTGCTGGCGCTCCGTTTCGCCGGCAATCGCCTCCGCAATCTCCGGGTCCACCTCGGCCAACGGCCGTGCCATTCTCTCCCCTGCTCCGTTCTCTCGCACGAATTCGCTCCTCCTGATTTGCCGGGAAGTTTCGCCCTAATGTTTCAGTATACACCCAGGGTTCCGCCGCCTTCGGGGAAAACAGGAACTCGCTTATCGGACCTTCCTCCCCCGAGCAGGACAATCGCTAGTGGATCAGTTTCCGTGGAGGGCGTTGCACGGCCACCTATTTGGGTCGGCCTTCGGGGCGGAGCGGGCGCCCAG
>MEKR01000054.1:0-24426 GCA_001767035.1 Acidobacteria bacterium RIFCSPLOWO2_02_FULL_61_28 | reverse complement strand
GCCGAGGATCACATCAATCCCGGAAAGCAGGAGTTGCAACTTAGGCTGCGGCAGCCTGCCTACGCGGGCGGTGAGGAACTCCTTATCCACGGTGACGATCTGCGACACGTTTGCCACGGAGTCCTTGGGCAGCCCGGTCAGCCGCGCAGGGAGAGAGACATTTCCCGGTGCCCCCGCCCATTTGAGATTGCTGCTCAGCGGAACGCACACCACTGTCGAAATGCGGCTCCGGTTCAACGCATCGCCCTGCACGACAACAACCGGCCTCCGAAACCCGGGACCAGAGCCTGCGGGCGCAGGCAGTTCCGCCCACCAGACTTCGCCCTGTGAGCTTACCACTCGCTTCGCTCCAGAACGCGGCGGGCAGAGGAGGAAACGAACGGATCTTTCGTTTCTCCCAACTCCGCGCAGACGCTGTTCATGGCCTCCGTCACTTCGTCCGCTGCGTGGCGCGCCAGATATTCCTGAAGCGCTTCGCTGAACAGCCGGCTTCGGGACTTCTTGGTCCGCCGTGCGAAGCGCTCCGCGCCTTCGAAAATATCGTCGGGGATGGATACCGCTGTTTTCATACCATTAGTATAACTGTACAGTCATCCTGCGTGCAAGCGAAAAACGATGCGGAGTGTTTGGGGCAGTGCGTCAGGCTCCGGGAAGGGCGCTTGCATCGGACCGGCATCCCCCGGGCAAGACGAATCGCGAGTGGATCAGTTTACGAAATAGCTCCACGCCCAGTTAGCGATAACTCCAGGGATCACAGCAAGGAGGGCGAAGATCGACAGTCGCGGAAACCACAGACGCCGTGCCTCAATAGGAGAGCCTGGCCGGTAAAACCATATGAACGGAGTCCAGTTGCCAGCCTTAGCCAAAACGAGGGCTACGAATCCAAGCATGTAGAGGAGAATTCCGACTTTGAAACCGTTGGCTAAATTTGGAGATTCTGGGAACGTACTAAGTGCATAAGCCGATGCCACCGACAGCATCCCCAAAACAATCCAGTTGACTTCTGAGAAGTGGAACCATTTATGCCAGGTTGGCTGCCAACGGTCAATATGCTCTTTGAGTAACGTCACCACCATGTCGACCTTCGATTTTGGCCCATCAAGTTCGAACAACCAGTCCCAATTGGAAGTATTTCCACCAGCCCAGAGATCGATCTCGATAAAAGCACCGATGTGCTCTTCATGTGGGAGGTAACCACGGCCATAGATTCGTTGCACGTCATAGCGATCAATCGCTTCCGGTAATCTGTCTATGGGGTATTCAAGGACGTCCTGGTGGCCAAAGCGCCACACCTTGAATCTCTCGAACCTAGGAACAATTGTCTTGAGGTCTTCGAACAACTCCCGAAGTTGGTCCGAAGTAACTCGACGAGAGCCGAATTCCCTAGGCAGCAGTTTGAGACTTCTTCCGATCTCGTCAACCATAAGGCTCTTTGCTTGGGAAATTAGACCACATTATAAGCACCAAATCAAACGGATACAGAAATCGGAGGTCTTTAGTGCCGTGTTGCCAGTAGACCACAACTTATCGCAAACTATCCTATCGGGAGATCGCGCTCCTTTGTATCCGCCTCGTCAGTACAGTAATATAATTTGATGTTGATTGCATTGAGCGCTCGGGCAGGAGTGCCATGAACCCGGCAAAGACGGTTGCCCAGGAATACACTGAGCAGGTAGAACAGTTCGAGCAGCGCGCCGCGCGGCTGGGCCTGGGCGACGTGCGCGGCTATTTCTGGTACCACACGATTGATTTGGGCGATGGTCTGGTCACGCCCGGCATGTACGATTACCGCGCCACGCTTGCCGCCTTCTGCTTCCCGGAAACAATGCGCGGAATGAAAGTGCTCGATATCGGCTCCGCGACCGGATTCTTCGCGTTTGAATTCGAGCGGCGCGGCGCGCGCGTCATATCGGTTGAACTTCCCTCTCTCGATTCGCTGGACCGCTTTCCCGGCCAGACCACCGAGCAGGTCGTCGGCAAGATCGGGCGGATGATCGAGTCCTGCCGACGCGAAGGGATCGCTCCGGCGCCGTCGTACTCGGCGGCCGAACTGTATGTCGCGTTGCTCGAAGGGCCATTTCAGTTCAGCAAACGACGGCTCCACTCCAAAGTGGAGCGATGCTACTCCACCGTGTACGAGCTGACCTCAGAGAAACTCGGCGGGGCGGAATTCGATTTTATCTTTGTCGGCGATGTCCTGGTCCACACGCTCTATCCCTTGCGAGCGCTTGCGGCGCTCGCCCCGCTCTGCGAGGGGACGTTGGTCCTGTCACAGCTTATGCCGGAGAATCCGGCGGAGGCGGCCATGCTCTACGTCGGCGGCGAGAACCCCACCGAAGATGAGGTCTCCTGGTGGCTGCCCAACAAGCAATGTATGGAGCAGATGCTCAAGAAATTGGGATTCCAAACCGTCATTGAAGTCGGACGCAATACCGGAATCTTGCGGCCGTCGGGGCATCCGTTTGACCGCGCCATCCTCCACGCCACGAAATGACCCTGGGCGCGTCGTTTCCTGCCGCCCTCGAAGAACTTGCGCTCGAAAGTTAGAGTCTTCCATCGTGGCTATGGACGCTGAGGGGAGGAAAGGTCTCGCCGCGTTTCGTGCTTCGTGTAGACTTATGGGGAGCGATTCGGGAGGCAGAGAATCCATGGCGCATTTCCGATCTGATCTGCCGCGCACGCTTGGAGATGCCTTCTAATGGGTGCAGTACACATCCGCGGCGTGTCGAAGAGTTACCCGATCTATGCGCGTCCGGCGGACCGCCTGAAGGAACTGCTCACCGGAAACAGCCGCTCGTATCACCGCGACTTCTGGGCGCTGCGCGACATCTCGCTCGAAATCCCCAAGGGAACGACCTTCGGGCTGGTCGGGCAAAACGGTTCCGGCAAGAGCACGCTGCTGCAACTGATCGCGGGAATTCTGAAACCGACGCGCGGGGAAGTCGCCGTCGAGGGGCGCGTCTCGGCGCTGCTCGAACTCGGCTCGGGCTTCAATCCGGAATTCACCGGCCGGGAAAACGTCTTCTTGAATGGAACGATTCTCGGCCTGAGCAAGAAAGAGATCGAACGCCTCTATCCTGCCATCGAAAGTTTCGCCGAGATCGGCGACTTCATCCACCAGCCCGTCAAAACCTATTCGAGCGGCATGATGGTCCGTCTGGCGTTTGCCGTAGCGATCAGCATCGAGCCGGACATTCTGCTGGTGGACGAGGCGCTCGCCGTCGGCGACATCTACTTCCGCCAGCGTTGTATGCGCAAAATTCATGAGCTGCACCGGCGCGGTGCGACGATCCTCTTTGTCTCGCACAGTGCCGCCGACATCAAAAGTCTGGCGGAGCAAGTGGCATGGCTCGAACAGGGGCAACTGGTCGAATGCGGTGAACCGGGCCGCGTCGTGGCCAAGTATCTGGGCGCGATGGTGCAAAAGGATTCCGAGTATCGCAAGCAGTTCGCGCAGCAAAGCCGCGGTGGAACGGTTCCGCAGGGCGGGACGGTCCTCGCGCCGGAGGTGGTCAAGAAAATTCCCAACGTAGACTATCGCTACGGGAGCCGCGCCGCTGAGATTCTGGGCATCGCGGTCTTGAACGAGGACGGCGAAGAGCTGTCCATCCTTCCCCAGAAGGCTCCCATCATCGTCCGGATTTCGTTGAAAGCCCATGCCGAGGTTGCCATGCCCATCGTCGGCTTTCTGATCCGCAATCATCTGGGAGTGGACCTGGCGGGTACCAACACCGCGCTCGAAGACCTCGAGCTGCCCGCCTTCAACCCCGGCGACGTCTACACGTTTGATTTTCGCCTCCAGCTCCCGGAGCTTTATCCGGCGCACTTTTCGTTCACGCCGGCGGTGGCGACCGGAACGCTCGAAGCCTACGAAGTCTGCGACCTGATCGAAAACGCACTCACGTTGCAGGCAGAAAAGGGGCGGATGGTTTACGGCTACCTGCACTTCCCCTGCGAGATCAAGATCAATGCGGTTACCAAGGCCCGCGTCCGGGTGGGAGGAGAGTGAACGTGGAATTTACGGGCGAGCGTGTGATCCCCGGCCAGGGCGACGCGGACCTGCTCAACGAGCACCGCGCCCGCTATTGGTTCGCCCGGCGGTTCGCCACTGGCAAGCGAGTGCTGGACGCTGCGTGCGGCACGGGCTACGGATCAGCGATGCTGGCCGAGACCGCGCAGAGCCTTGTCGGCGTGGACGTCGAGGGCGACGCAATTGAATATGCCCGCCAGCACTTTGGCTCACCCCACATCCATTTTGCGCAGTCCGATTGCCTGACCTTGCCCATCCCCGACGGGCAGTTTGATCTGGTCGTTGCCTTTGAAATCATCGAGCATCTGGACAACGCCGAAGCGTTCCTTGCCGAGTTGCGCCGCGTCCTCGATCCTTCGGGGCTGCTGATCCTCTCGACGCCGAACCGCTTGTACTACACGGACGACCGGCAGGAAATCAACCCGTTTCACGTGCGGGAGTTTTCCTACCCCGAATTCGAGGAAATCCTGCGGCCTCTGTTCCCGCATCGGGCGATCCTGTTTGAAAACCATGTGGCGGGACTGGCGGTGTCGGGTCCTGAAGCGAAGCCGAACTTCGCCGCTTCCTCCGCCGGGCGCATCTTTCAGGAAGAAGCAGCCGCTCCCCGCATCGAGGAAGAGCGCCGGGGCGCTCATTATTTCGTCGCGCTCTGCTCCGCCCGGCCCCTGGGGCCTATCGAGCCGCTTCTGTATCTGCCGTCCACAGGAAACGTGTTGCGGGAGCGAGAAATCCACATCCATGGTTTGATCGAAAATCTCGCCAAGGATCGCGCCGAGTTAAGAAACCTCAGTAACCTTTTCGACGAGCGCACCCGTTGGGCCAACGAGCTGGATCAAAAGCTTTCGGAAAAAGACGCCTATGTGCGCCAATTGCAGCAGGACTACGATGGCAAGGTCGAATGGGCGCAGGGTCTGGAGCAGGATTTGGAAACAGCGAAGGCCGAGCTCCAGTCTCTTCAGGAAGATTACAGCCGCAAGATTGAATGGGCGCACAGTCTGGAACACGATTTAGAAAAGGCGCGGGCCGCTCTCGACCAACTGCGGCGGGAGTTTGAAGAGCGCACCGCGTGGGCCTTGCGGCTCGACGCGGAATTGAAAGAACGGCGGGAAGACCTGCGGCTCGTGTACGGCTCACGGTGGTACCGGCTCGGGAAGTACCTGAAGCTCAGTCCGATTCCTCCTTCTGACCGCGGTCCTTCGGAAGCCGGCCCGCGCTGAATCAGTTTGCACCGGGGATAAATTCTCTTCCGGCGGACCACGAGTGCCGGCACGCCGCTCCGAACGAAGATGAAGAAGCTGCTCAAGTTTGTTTTTCTCTGCGTCGCGCCGGCGATTCTGGGGGCCGTAGCGATCAGTTTCGCGTTGAGCGATCTGCTGGCCTACCTCCAACGCCTGCTGCGCCGCAATTCGGGCGGGCCACCGGCGGGCCGTTGTCGGCCAGAGCATTCGACGCCAGGGCACCCGGAGCCGCCTCGTCACGCCAGCATTGTGATCCCTAATTGGAACGGGAAAGACCTCCTCGAGAAATATCTCCCGACGGTTCTCGAAGCCTGCTCGCCCTCCGATGAAGTCATCGTCGTGGACAACGCCAGCTCCGACGGGAGCGCGGAGTTTATCGAGGATCGCTTTCCGCAGGTCCGGCTGCTGCGCATGGAGCGGAATTTGGGCTTCGGCGGGGGGGCGAATGCAGGTATCCGAGCAGCCCGCCACCGCATTGCCGTCTTGCTCAACAACGACATGCGCGCCACGCCCGATTTCCTCGCGCCGCTGCTCGCCGGTTTTACCGGCGACGATGTGTTCGCCGTATCGGCGCAACTGTTTTTCTCCGACCCGGCGCGGCGGCGCGAAGAGACCGGGTTGACCACCGGCAGCTTTGAGAAAGGATTCATCCGCGTCGGCCACCTGGCCGACGACCAGATCAATCGGCTCTATCCTACGTTCTACGCCGGGGGCGGCTCCACGGCTTACGATCGGGAGAAGTTTCTCGAGCTGGGCGGCTTTGATCCGTTGTTTGAGCCGTTCTATCTCGAAGACACCGACCTTTCCTATAACGCTTGGCGCCGGGGCTGGAAAGTCCTCTACCAGCCCGCCAGCCGCCTCTATCACGAGCACCGCGCTACCATCGGCAAGCATTACTCGCGGGAGGCCATTCGCGCTTACCTCCAGAAGAATTACGTCCTGATGGTGTGGAAGAACGTCCACCGCTGGCGCTGGCTGCTGCGTCACTTCCTTTACTTGTATGGCCATATGGTTTTGTGCTGGGCGGGCCGGGAGACGGAAACCCGGACCACCTTGGGGGCCTTTCTTCTGGCCTTGCGGCAGTGGCCGCAGGCGCTGCGCGCGCGCCGCCGGGCAATCCTGTGGGCCGCCGTGGACGACCGGGCCGCCTTCGCGCGGACCCGCCCGTCTGTGTTCCGCGAAGTATTCGGGCTTCTGCCTGCGCCCGCCACGATCCTCCCGAACCAAAACCCGAAAGCGCCTTCCCCGCCCCGGTTCGATTCCGCTCCCTACGAGCTTTCCGGCGCGATGCGGCCGCTCCGAATCCTCTTTGTCTCTCCCTACTCGATCTATCCGCCTCTGCACGGGGGAGCGGTGCTGATGCTCCAGGCCATTCAGGAAATGGCCAAGCGGCACAGCGTGATTGTTCTGACCTTTGTGGATAGCGAGAAAGAGGCGAACTCCAACCAGGAACTCAGACTATGGGCACGCCATGTCGAGACCGTGCTCCGGCGGCCCGCGCTCAAGCGGCACTTCAGCCTGCGCTCCAATGCCGAGCAGACGTTTCTTGATTCCGGATTCGCGGCGCTGCTCGACAAGCTGGTGTTCCTGCACGACATTGACCTGATCCAGTTCGAATATACGCAACTCGCCCAGTACCGCCTTCCGCTCCTATACACGACGCAATGCCTGTTTGAGCACGACGTCTACTTCCGTTCCGTCGAGCGACAACTGATTTCCGGCGGGGGCGGCGTGTGGCTCAAGGCGAAAGAATTTGTCGAGTGGCTCCGCGCCGTGCGGTTTGAAGTGGCGGCCGCCGGGCAGTTCGACGCCGTGTTTACCTGCCACGAGGAGGAACGGCGGATGCTCGAATCGCTGTTGAACGGCAAGCGGCCGGTGGTGGTCGCCGGGTTGCGCACGGCAGTGGATTGCGCAAACTACACGTTTCCGGGGGGACCGCGGCAGCTTGACTCGCTTCTGTTTGTCGGCAACTTTCAGCATCGGCCCAACGTAGATGGACTGTTGTACTTCAGTAGCGAGATCCTGCCGCTGATCCGCGCCCGCCGTCCTTCTGTGATGCTCCATGTGGTAGGGGCACAAGCCCCGCCGACGCTCGAACGGGCGGCGGTCCAATTTGGCGTGTCGTTTCACGGGCACGTGCCCGACATCCGCAAACCTCTTTCCCGCTACGCCCTCTTCGTCTGTCCGATTCGCAGCGGGGCCGGCGTCCGCGTCAAGCTGCTGGAGGCATACGCCAGCGGCATCCCGGTGGTCTCGACTTCGCTCGGCGCGGAAGGGATCGCCGCAACGCCCGGCCAAGACTTGCTCTTGGCGGACTCGCCCCCGGAGTTTGCCGAGGCTTGCCTCCGCCTGCTCGAACACCCCGAGGAAGCCGCGGCGCTGGCGGCCCATGCCCGGCATCTGGTCGAGACCACCTATGACTGGAGCATCGTGGGCCAGCGGCTCGATCAGATCTACTACGAACTGGTCCAGAGGAAGAGCGGTCTCGTCTAGCTGGAGTGCTTTCAAAGAGGAGGCAAACGAAGCAAAGGATACTTCCTCTGCTTCCTCTGCTTTCCATTGCTTCCTTTCCTATCGTCCCACTACAATTCCGCCGATGATGGCAACGCGATGCCAGACGCCGCCGGGCCGGAAAAATTGGTCCGAGATGGGCGTGATGTAATCGCGCGCTTCGAGCTTGAAGTGAACAAACGGGGCGACGCTCCGTTCGATCCCGCCGCCAAACGTGCCCACCGGCGTAAGCACATTCTCCGGCGCGCCGCCGGGAAAGGGGACTTCCACGGCCTGCTTCACGTCCAGATTAAAGCGAGTGAAGCCGACACCGGCCAGGGCGTAGAGGCGGAAGCCCGCGACCTGCGGCGTCCGGAACCTCCCGTCGAACGTAATGGTGTGCGTGCTCAAATCCACGCGGGCGCTCGATCCGAAAGCGTCGCCGCGCCGGAGGAAGAGTTTAGGGCGCGAGAAACTGTAGTGCAACCCGCCGGTGAGAAACGGAAAGAAACCAATCCCGGCGTCTACGGCGAGAATGCCGCCCCTGGAGAAGTCTGCTCCTGCGGGACCTCCCACGCGCCCGGCCGGCGCCGGGGCACTCAGATTCTGCGGCAGAAGGCCCCCGCCTGCGACCGCAATAAACTGGGCGTGACCAAGCGGGAGCGACATCACGAGCCAACAGACCGCAAAGAGAACAATCCAACCTCTGGTCCACATAAACTAATCCTTGGCGAGAATTTCTATCCGCAACGTCCAATTCTTCGAACGTCCTAACCTTCTTGAAACGAACGATGCACGCAAGCCGTCGAACGTTGTTTCCGACCGCAGAGGACACAGAGCGGGTGAATTGAATGACAGATTCTCAGGGTGGAGTTTACCCTGCCTGTCCTGAGCGTAGTCGAAGGAAGCCAAGCCGTAAGGCTCAGGATGACACGTCGTCAGAATCTCCCCCGTCGCATTCCTCCCTACCGCTTCCCGCTCCGCAACTGTTTGACCCAGCGATCGGCCTCGCGGAGCGGTTTGGGGATGCGGTAACCGTCGCAGCAATCGAGAACCAGGCGCACCGCAGTCGGCAGCGAAACGCGATGGCCGCAGGAAACGAACACAGGCCGGACACCGGACCGAGTGCGGACCGCCCTTCCGATTTCTTCCTCTCCCGCGCAGAGGGGCGTTGTTGCGCCGCGTGCGATGGGCGGCATTTGGTACTTACCGATCAGCACCGATTTGGCGCAGCCGATGGTGGGCACGTCGAGCACCAGGCCCAGGTGGCAAGCCATGCCGGCGCGACGGGGATGCGCCCAGCCGTGCGCGTCGGCGAGGATCAGGTCCGGACGCTGCCGGAGTTTTCCGAACGCTTCGAGCAACAACGGCATCTCGCGAAACGCCAGCAAGCCCGGCACGTAGGGAAACCGCAATTCACCGGAACTCCAGACCCGCTCGATTTCTTCCAGTTTCGGGAAGGAGTAGAGGATCACGGCAGCGAACCCGGTGCTTGCTTCGAGCGCGATATCAGCTCCCGCTACGGTGCGCAAGCGGGCCAGGTGATCCCGGCGAATCACACGCGGCGGAATTTGCTCTTGCACGTGCCGGGCTTCGGCTGGGGTCAAATTGAATGGGGAAATCCCAGGTTCTGCAGACGCCTTCGAAAGGATGCTCTGGGATCGGGCGGAATTGCTCATCGAAGCACGCAAGGGGCGCACGCAAGGGCCACCTATTCGCCGTGCCAAGCGCCGAGCAGGCGGCTCAGCAGCACCAACTGCCCCAGGTGGTAGGAATTGTGGTCCGCCACCAGCAGGACCTCGCGGAGGATTGTCTGGCCGGTGCCGTGCGGGATGCGCGCATAGAGGTCCGTCGAAGAATTCTTCACGAGCCGCTCCATCGCTCGAAGATCGGCCTGAATCGCCTTGACGCTTTTCTCCCACGCGGCCTCGTCCGGTGGCGCATCCCCTGCCGGCCAGTAGCCTTTGGGCCACTCCGGTGAGACATGCTTCGGGTCGCGGCTGAACTCCAGGATGTCCCACAGCGCAATCCGCATATGCTCGAGGATTCGCCATGCTGTGAAAGGCAGCCCCGGAGGCTTCACGCCGCGGAACGCAGGCGATAAACCGGCGATTGTCTTTTCAAACGAGACATGCGCGCCACCGCCGCTTAACAGGTACACAAGATGCTCGCGCAGAACCTGGTCCTGGTTTCTTGATGTGGCAGCTCGCACTTTCTTCTGCGCAACCAGGCGGGCCGGCTTGGCCGTCTTCCGAGTTTTGGTCTTTCGCGGCTGCGGTTTCTGCTTACCCGGCATGGATGTTTCCTCCTCCTTCTCTTCCCTGCCCGACCTTCATGCGGGACCTCGAAGGGATTCTACTCCTTTCGCAACTCGCTGGAGAGGATCATTCTACGCAGCCGCGCTGTTGCTTATCGAAAGTCAAACGTGTAGGGCATGCGGGCCCAGACCGGGCTGGGGAAGTATTGTTCCATCCATTTCCAGGGCGACACCCGGGTCCACGGGGAAACCGCGCCGACCCACACAGACAAGGCGGTGGAACCATTTCCTTCATCTCCCCGAGCGCGGCTGAGCAGCAGTTCGAAAAGCGACTTTCGCCTGGGATACTCGACCAGATTCACACGGGCGTCGGGAGGAATTCCCGCCTTCTTTTTCAGGATTTCCAGTGCGGTGTCGAGGCCGCCGATCTCGTCCACGAGTCCGTTTTCACGGGCCTGCTCTCCGGTCCAGACGCGGCCTTGGGCAATTCGGTCCACGGCCTCGGGAGACATCTTGCGCGCTTCCGCAACCTTGGCCAGAAACTTCTGGTAGAAATCGTTCATCAGAGCGCGAACCCGCTGGCGCTCCTCCGGGTTGTAGGGGCCGTAGTCGGAATCCATCGCGGCAAACGGCCCGCGGCGGATGACCTCCTTGCGGACGCCGACTTTGTCGTAAAAGCCTTTCAGATTGAGCTTTCCGTAAACAATGCCGATGGAACCGGTCAAGGTGCCGCGCTCGGCGACGATCGGATCGCCGGTGGCGGCCATGTAGTAGCCGCCCGAAGCAGCCAGGTCCGACATGGAAATGACCAGGGGTTTCTTTTGCCGCAACAGCATCATGCTCCGCCAGATTTCATCGGACGCAAAGGCGTCCCCGCCGCCGCTGTCAATCCGCACCACGACGCCTTTGATGGACTCATCGTCCGCGACGGTCTTGAGGACGGACGCCATCGTTTCCGATCCCATGGTTTTTCCGCCGAACACCGGGTCGAATTCGTCCTCGCCTTGGGTAATGTTGCCGACGGCGTAAACCAGGGCGATCCGCTCGTCCCCGCGCAGCCCGACCTCGGACCGGGGTACCCTTCGATACTCCCGCATCGCCATTTTCTTAGGCTTCATTCCCTGCGCTTCCTTTTCGAGTTGCTCCCACACCTGATCTTCATAGGAAAGAACGTCCACCAGTCCGGCCTCCAACGCGCGCTCTGCCTCGAACGGGCCATTCTGCTCGAACCGGCCCTGAATCTCTTCGGCGGAGGTGTGGCGGGCTGCCGCCACGGTTTCGAGGAAATGTCCGTAGATGCTGTCGAGCATGGAAGTGGTCGCTTCGCGGAACGCGTCGCTCATCTGATTCTCGGTGAACTGGTCGGAGAGGTTCTTGTAGCGGCCGATATGCTCGAGGTCCGCCTGGATGCCGAGCTTGCCGAGCGAGTCTTTGAAGAACATAACTTCGGCGCGCATTCCTTTGAGGTCGAGGACGCCGACGGGCGAAAGGGCAACCTGGTCGGCGGCGCTCGCCAGGAAATATTCCCGGGTCCCGCCCTGGCTCAGCACCGCGATGATTTTCTTGCCGCGCCGCCGGAATTGCTCGAGCGCCGAACGAAGCTGCTCGAGTTTCGCCCATCCCGCGCGCACGCCGGAGGGTTTCAGCAGCAGGCCCGCGATCCGGGAGTCGGCCCCGGCCTTCTCGATATTTTGGAGCAGAGGCACAAACGTCATTGGTCCGTCGCCGCCCAGGAGTTGTCCGGCAAGGTCCGGCGGGTTTTGTTCGGGGAGTTCCCCGGAAATCTCCAGGACCAGGAACGTGTTCGGTGAGACCTGGGGAGGCCGCTGCTGAAGATACCAGCCAACGATGCTTGCGAGCACCAGAAGCAGACTCATCAGTGCCATTCCCGTCATCAAACCCCAAAACCACTTCTTCATTTTTTCCCTCCTCGGAACAAAATTCATGGCCATGCAGGGTGGGGCGGAAATTTTTCTGCGGTGTGCTGACGATCCCCTGCCCCCTGAAACGAGGCCGCGTCTCCACCGCGAAGCGCTGGCAGATTTCTCAAGCGGATTCTCGAAACCATCCGCGGCAGGATGCTCTACCGGGGGACAGCCGCGCGGGCGGTCAGAATGGGAACTTGCTCGACGATCTGAATTCCAAAGCCTTCCAGAGCCACCACCTTGCGAGGATGGTTGGTGAGCAAGCGAACCGAGCGCAATTGCAAATCCGACAGGATCTGCGCGCCGATCCCCGACTCGTGTTGCAAGCGGCGCTGGCGGGCCGGCTCGCTCTTTTGGACGAACTGCCTGCCGTGCGAAACCACCTGCGCCTCACCGTCCGGCAGCTTCTCCAGGTTGAAGCCCTTGCCGGTCTGGTGCAGGTAGAGGAGAACCCCCCGCCCTTCCCGGCCGATCCGTTCCAGCGACTTCTGAATCAATTCGCCGCAATCGCACGCGGTAGAGCCGAAGACGTCGCCGAGCAGGCAATGAGAATGAACGCGGACCAGAATCGGGTCCTCTCCCGCAACGTCGCCCAGCACTAATGCGACATGGACTTCCTGGTCCATCTCGGATTCGTACGCGATCAGTTGAAAAACGCCGTAAGGGGTCGGGAGGCGGGTTTCGCCGATGCGGCGGACATATCGCTCGGTGCGCAAGCGGTAGCGAATCAGATCGGCTACCGTAATCATGCGGATGCCGTGCCGCTTCCCGAATTCCTGGAGCTGCGGGACGCGCGCCATGGTCCCGTCATCATTCATGATTTCGCAAATGACTCCGGCGGGAATCAATCCCGCCAGCCGCGTCAGGTCCACGGAGGCTTCGGTTTGCCCGGCACGGACCAGCACCCCTCCGTTGCGCGCCCGCAGCGGGAAGACGTGTCCCGGACGCGCCAGATCGGAGGGCCGGGTGGCCGGGTCAATCGCCACCTGGATCGCCCGGGCGCGGTCGGCGGCGGAAATGCCGGTCGTCGTTCCATACTTGGCGTCAATGGACTCGCAAAAGGCCGTTCCGTAGGTGGCCGTGTTTTCGGAAACCATCAAGGGAATTTGCAATTGATCGAGGCGCTGTTCGGTGAGGGTCAGGCAGATCAGCCCGCGGCCATATTTCGCCATGAAATTGATGGCGTCGGGAGTGACCTTCTCGGCGGCCATGGTCAGGTCGCCTTCGTTTTCGCGGTCCTCATCGTCCACCACAATGACCATCCGGCCATTGCGGTAGTCCTCCAGGGCCTCCTCGATCGTTGCAAATGGACTCTCGCTGCTCATCGGCCGTGAAACCTCAAGTGACTGCGGAAATCCATACCCTTCCCTTAGCCCATCTCCTTACACAGCAGCTTGGCATTTACTCCAGGAACACCGCCAGTATGCTGGACTCGCGCTACCCAACTTCTTTCTTCTTCAAATCTTCGATCAGTTCTTGAATGCCTGCAAGTTCTTGTTGCAGTTGCTGCTTCATTTTCTCAAGCTGCTCTATCCGCTCTTTCCGCGTATAGAAACGGCGTCCAACGAAGCCACCACACATGAACCGATTGAACAGCTCCCACCCCTGATAAAACGGATCAAAGGAGGTTCGATTCATACTCATCCTACCCCTCCCCAGGCCAAAAGCCTACGCCCGACAGCCTGCCCCTAACCACTCTCATTATACCGGAAGGTTTCCCCGCGAAGAATCGCCAAGGTCCGTGCGAGCATCCCCACGGGCTTTTTGTCCTCTCGCTAACGCGGCGGTTGACACCCCGGCGGAGCCGCCCCTACAATCGAACACGAAGCCGGAAAGGCTCCGGATCAATGATGCTGGCTCTCTACAACACGTTATCCAACCGTGTCGAGCCGTTCGCGCCTCTGGCAGAGGGCCGCGTCCGCATGTACACCTGCGGGCCTACCGTCTATGACTACGCCCACATCGGCAATTACCGCACCTTTGTCTTTGCGGACATTCTGCGGCGGCACCTTCGCCGGAGCGGTTACGAGCTGCGCCACGCGATGAACCTCACCGACGTGGATGACAAGACCATCCGCAACGCCAAGGCCGCCGGCATGAGCCTGACAGACTACACCGACAAATACATCGCCGCATTTTGGGAGGACATGCTCATTCTCCACATGGAAAGGCCGGAGATCATCGCCCGGGCTACGGACCATATTCCGGACATGGTGAATACCATCCAGCAGTTGGAAGAGAGAGGGTTCACGTACCGGAGGGAAGGCTCGGTCTATTTCCGGATTGAGAAATTCCCCGGCTACGGCAAGCTCTCCAAGATTGATCTGTCCGGGATGCGGCCCGGCGCGCGCGTGGATCAGGACGAATATGAAAAAGCCGACGTCCGCGACTTTGTCCTGTGGAAGGCGCCCAAACCGGACGAGCCTTACTGGGAGAGCGAGCTGGGGCCGGGACGCCCCGGCTGGCATATTGAGTGCTCCGTGATGGCGACCAAGTACCTGGGCGAGACCTTTGACATCCATGCCGGCGGTACGGACCTGGTCTTTCCACACCACGAGAACGAGATCGCCCAATCCGAAGCCCTCACGGGAAAGCCCTTCGCCCGCTATTGGGTTCACTGCGAGCACTTGCTTGTGGACGGGCAGAAGATGTCGAAGTCGCTCGGCAATTACTACACCTTGCGCGATCTGCTCGGGCGGGGGTATTCGCCGGCGGCGATCCGCTATCTGTTGGCGTCGGTGCCGCACGGCAAGCAACTGAACTTCACGCTGGAAGGGCTTCAGCAGGCGGCCAATGCCATCGAGCGCCTCGAGAACTTCCGCTTCCGCCTCGCCCACTCCTCTTTCCCGGAAGGCGCCAACCCGGAGATCGAGGCGAAGACCGCCGCGTTTCCGGAGGCGCTGCGTAAAGCGCTGGATGATGACCTGAACACGGCGCAGGCCCTGGGCGCGTTGTTTGAGCTGGTGCGCGACGCGAACACCGCGATTGACAAAGGACAGCTTTGCCAGGGAAATGTCGAGGGTATCCTGCGGTGCCTGGAGGATTGGAACGGGATATTCGATGTGCTTCCTCCTGCTGAGGGAATTAGCGATCTAAAATTAGACGCTACATTCCAGTTGAGCGCCGAGGAGATCGAGCGGAAAATTCAGGAGCGGCAGGATGCTCGTCGCGGAAGGAATTTTGCGCTCGCCGACCAGATTCGCGATGCACTGGTCGAGGCGGGAGTGCTCATCGAAGACACCCGCGACGGCGTCCGCTGGAGGCGGAAATAATGCGCGCCGCATCTAAACGAAACCCCACCGCTTCCTCCGACGCCGAGGGGCCGCTCCTCCGCACCCGCCTTCCCGGGCCCCAGGCAAAGCGGATCGTCGAACAGGATCACCGCTATATCTCGCCTTCGTATACCCGCAGCTATCCGCTGGTCGCCAAGCGCGGCCGGGGCGCGTTGATCGAGGACGTGGACGGCAACCGGTTCCTGGACTTCAGCTCCGGGATCGCCGTGGTCGCCACCGGGCACTGCCACCCTCAGGTCGTCCGCGCCATCCGAACGCAGGCCGCGGAACTGATCCATATGTCGGGGACGGATTTCTACTACCCCAGCCTGGTGACGTTGTCCCGGAAACTCTCCGAGATTGCTCCCGGCGCGGGGAGGAAACGCGTCTATTTCGGCAATTCGGGAACGGAAGCGATTGAAGCCGCCATGAAGCTGGCCCGGATTTATACGGGCCGGGACAAGTTCATCGCCTTCACCAACGCCTTTCATGGGCGCACCTACGGTTCTCTCTCGCTGACCGCCAGCCGCCCGGCGCAACGCCGCGGCTTCGGTCCGCTCGTCCCGGGGGTGATCCACATTCCCTACGCCAATTGCTATCGCTGCGTCTATAACCTGAAGCCGGAAGACTGTGGCGTGCACTGCGCGCGAATCATCGAGGAACAGTTGTTTCGCACCTACGTGCCGAGCGACGAGGTTGCCGCCATCTTTGTCGAGCCGATCCAGGGCGAAGGAGGGTACGTGGTCCCGCCGCCGGAATTTTTGCGCGAGTTGCGGCGCATCTGCGACCGGCACGGCATCCTTTTGGTTGCCGATGAAATCCAGTGCGGGATGGGACGCACGGGAAAGATGTGGGCGTGCGATTACGCGGGCGTCGTCCCGGACATTCTTTGTGTGGCGAAGGGGATCGCCTCCGGCCTCCCGTTGAGCGCCACAATCAGCCGGGCCGAGATCATGAACTGGCCGCCGGGCGCGCACGCTTCAACTTTTGGCGGAAATCCCGTCGCGATCGCCGCCGCGCTGGCTACCATTGAGCTGGTGGAAAAGAAGTACATGGAGAACGCTGCGCGGATGGGCCAGCATTTGATGGAACGCCTCCAGGACTGGCCCGCGCGCCATTCGCTGGTCGGCGATGTTCGCGGCCGGGGCCTGATGGTGGGGATCGAGTTCGTCAAGGACCGGCGCACGAAAGAGTATGCACCGGAGCAGCGGGACCGGCTCATCCAGCTTGCGTTTGAAAACGGCCTGCTGGTGCTCGGCTGCGGCGTGAGCACCCTTCGCCTGCTGCCGCCGTTGGTCGTCAGCCGGAAGCAGATTGACATCGCGGTCGCAATCCTGGATCGGTGTCTCACCCGGATCGAGCGGGAGACGGCGGCGTGAGAGGGAGGAGGTTGGATGAACCCCGCGAGCAGCCTCTGGCGCCGGCTCCTCCAGCGGATGTCCGGCGCAGTCTTGCGCCGCCAGGCGCTCCCCCCGGCGGCTCAGCTTGGCCGCGATGGGGAAGAAGCGGCTTATTGGCACTTGCGCGAGAAAGGGTTTATCATGGTGGAACGGAACTACCGGCCGGCGGGTTCGCACACAGAGATTGACCTGATCGGCTGGGACGGGGCCACCCTGGTATTTGTCGAGGTCAAGACCCGTGGTCCGCAATCCCCGCTGTTCCCGGAAGCCGCTGTGGACCAGGAAAAGGAGCGGCATCTGATTGCGGCTGCGCGCGAGTACCGCCGCCACGCCCACCGGCTGTCGGTGCCGGTTCGGTTTGACATCGTCAGCGTGCTGGCTTCTCCCGGCCCTGCCGGGACGAAGATGGAACACTTTCGGGATGCGTTTCGGGAAACGACGGTGGCGAAAACGGCGCGGTAGGCCGTGGGGAGTTCGAAAGAAAAGCGGGTACGCAACGGAGGAGGACAGCCAATTTGCCTGAACTGCGCAAGGACCCGGTGACCGGGCGGTGGGTGATTATCTCGACGGACCGCGCGCGGCGCCCCACCGACTTCGCCCATGAACCGGAAAAGAAACACCCCGGCGCTTTCTGCCCGTTCTGTTACGGCAACGAGGCGAAAACCCCGCCGGAGATTCTGGCGTATCGCAGCAACGGCACGGCGCCCAATACGCCGGGCTGGGCAGTGCGCGTGGTGCCCAACAAGTTCCCCGCTCTCGGCATCGAGGGCGACCTCGGACGGCAGGGCGAAGGTCTGTTTGACAAGATGAACGGCATCGGCGCGCATGAGGTCATCATCGAAAGCCCGGACCACGACAAGTCCCTGGCCCAGCTCGACGAAAAGCGGATCGAGGATGTTTTGTGGGCCTTCCGCGACCGCATTCTGGACCTCAAAAAAGACCGGCGCTTCCGCTACATTCTGATCTTCAAGAACCACGGCGAGGCGGCGGGCGCCTCGCTCGAACACTCGCATTCGCAGCTCATCGCTCTGCCGATTGTTCCGAAGCGGGTCCGCGAGGAAGTGGACGGCTGCAAGCAGTACTACACGCTCAAGGAGCGGTGCATTTACTGCGACATCATCCGCCAGGAACTGGATGCCAAGACGCGCGTGGTGGCCGAAAACGCCGACTTTGTCATTCTGGAGCCGTATGCTCCCCGCTTCCCGTTCGAGACCATGATTCTTCCCAAGGTCCATGAGTCTTCCTTCGAGGAAGGCCAGTCCAAGGCTTACGAAAATCTCTCCAAGATGCTAAAGCTCTTGCTGTCTCGAGTGGAGAAGGTGCTCGTTGCGCCCGCCTACAATCTGGTCATCCATACCTCGCCGTTGCTGGAGCCGAGCAACGATTACTACCACTGGCATTTCGAGATGATGCCGCGTCTCACGCGCATCGCCGGTTTTGAATGGGGCACCGGCTTCTACATCAATCCCACCCCGCCCGAAGAAGCCGCCCAGTTCCTCCGGGACGCCTGAAGCGTAAGGCCGGCCTGTTCTTCGCTGCTGACTCCGTTTCCGCCCGACTTCAATCGTGTGATGGTGCGCCTCTTTCTCGGAGGCTTCCGGAGTCACTCGGAAGCTCGTGCTGCCTGGCGGCCCCCGCGTGGCTTTGCGCGACCGGGCGGCTGTGCTAGTATGCGGTTTAGCAGGAACAGTGGGCGGCTAGCTCAGCTGGGAGAGCGCCGCGTTCGCAACGCGGAGGTCGCCGGTTCGATCCCGGCGCCGTCCACCAGACACATTCACATCGGCCCGGCTTCGAGCGGGATGGGAATTCAGGGTGCGATCCGGTTTCCAACAAAAAGCCCCGCGCAGAAATACTCCTTCCGCAGAATCCGGGGAGCGCAAGACACCCCGTACCCTTGCCACTGCCCTGGCGGAAATCGGGCGGGAGTTCTACTCGCGCGGATGGGCGCTCGGAACCAGCGGGAACTTCAGCGCGGTGCTCTCTCGAAAACCCCTGCGGCTGATGATTACTCCGACCGGAGTGGATAAGGGCAAGCTCAGCCCCCGCCAGATTCTGGTGCTCGACGCCCGGGGCACGCCGCTCCAGGGTTCCAGTTCTCCTTCCTCGGACACTGCCCTGCACCTTGCCATTGTGCGCGCACACGACGCAGGGGCGGTTTTGCACACGCATTCCGTGTGGAGCACCATCCTCTCGACGGAGTACATCCGCCAGGGAGGCATCTGGATTGAAGGCTACTCGATGCTGAAAGGCTTGGCGGGCGTCCACACCCACGTACATCGTGAGTGGCTGCCGATCCTCGATGATTGCCAGGACATGACCGCCTTGGCCGAATCGGTGCAACGCGGCTTGGAGCAGAATCCCGCAGCGCACGGCTTCCTGTTGCGGGGACATGGCCTCTATGCTTGGGGGCGCGACCTGCCGGAAGCGAAACGCCACGTGGAAATCTTGGAGTTCTTGTTGGAAGTGCTGGGGCGAAGGCTTTCGGCCGGGCTGGGAAAGCCGGCTCGGGGTTGAGGTGGTTGTGCGTTTTGGGGTGGATGGCTCTTGTGTTGGGACCTTAAGAAGTACTTCCGAATATCTGTACAAGTAATTCTACAATAAGATGATAACTGCTCCCATTCAGGCTCTCTGTTGAGGTTTCCCGGTTGCTCTATGGAGCGGTCTGGCCGCCGATGGCGTCATTCTGAGGGCCGACGGTCTTGGTCGGCTCGAAGAATCTGCTTTCTTGGGCTGGAGCATGGCAATCCCAAGAAAGAGCAGATTCTTCGCTTCGCTCAGAATGACGACATCCGTAGCCTATACAGGAATGATGAAAACGGCATAGTAACAGTATCTCTTTCCCGAAAACCGTCGCGACCAAGGGCTATTTCTTCTGCTCATTTCTGGGGGTGAAGTTCAGGGCCACCGAGTTAATGCAGTAGCGTTGGCCAGTTGGTTTCGGGCCGTCTTCAAAGACGTGGCCCAAGTGTGCGTCGCAGTTACCGCAGAGCACTTCCGTGCGCCTCATGCCGTGGCTAGCGTCCGTTTCCGTCCGAACGTTTTCCTTAGCCGCCGGGTCCCAGAAGCTCGGCCAGCCGGTCCCGGAGTTGAATTTGGTGTCGGAGCTGAAGAGCGTGCTCCCGCAGCACACGCACTGATACATCCCCTCTTCGTGGTGGTCGTGATACTTCCCGGTGAAGGGCGGTTCCGTACCCTTCTGGCGCGTCACGTGAAATTGTTGCGGCGTCAGTTGTTTTTGCCAATCGGCGTCCGTCTTATTCACCGTGTCGGCCATAACAACCTCCTCCCTCCCATTGTCATCCCGAGGACCCCGGCTTGCCGGGGGACGCGGGACCTGCACTTTGCCTTTCTGCAATTTTCTATGGTTCCGCCGCCTCACCTTGCCAGGAACTTGATAGTGCCATAGAATACTCGTGTCGGCATAGGAGGGAGTGGAAACCATGGGCGAGCAGCGAACGGAGACTCAATCCCGATCACCGTTAGAACCACTGGCGTTGGGGCTTACCATCCTCGGAGCGTTCGCGCGGCTGATCCCGCACCCTCCCAACTTCGCGCCCGTCGGCGGCATGAGCCTGTTCGCGGGGTCGCGGCTGCGCGGATGGCAGGCGTATCTCGTCCCGGTGCTGTTGATGGTTGTTACCGATCCGCTTCGAGTTGCCCTCTTCCACCCTGGCTTTCCGGCATTCAGCAGCAGCACGCCGTTTATTTATGCGAGCTTGCTGATCAACGTCTGGATCGGGCGACGCTGGTTGCAAACTCCCAACGCCCGCCGGATCGCCGGCGCCGCCTTCTTCGGCAGCCTGCAATTCTTCCTGATAACCAACCTGGCGGCCTTCTTCTGGGAAGCGAGCTACCCGCCGACGGCAGCGGGTTTGATTGCCTGCTATGTCGCCGCGATTCCCTTCTACGGACGCTCGCTCGCCTCCGACCTTTTCTATTCGGGACTGCTCTTCAGCCTCCATGCCTGGACGCGCCGGGTTGCTTCAAGCAAGTGGGTCCTGGCAACCAAGTAGGGGGAGAAGAATCAGCGCCGCGACCGTGAGGAAGCGTCCCCGAGATTTCCGGTGTGCTATAACGTGTGACCGCTTGCTTACGCGCGCGGCTCGGACCACTACACCGGCTTGGTGACGGGCGGAGGCAGCTCGCGGGCTTTTTCCACGGACTGGAATCCCACCTTGCCGTGGGTCCCGTCGCAAAACGGCTTGTTCGCTGACTGGCCGCAGCGGCAGAGGGAAATCACGGTTCGCCCGCTCAAGCCAAACGCATTTCCGTCCGCATCACAAATCGTGAATTCTCCCTCCACTCGAAGTGGGCCATTGCTCCGCACCGTGATCTTTGCCGCCATTGTTCCTCCGCCAACCGCTGTGGGTTTATTGAATCCGTGCCGTCATCCAACTAAACCAGTCTAACGGAAATTTTCCGCTGCCGCCAAGTTCTCTGGTGAGTCCCCATCTCCGGCGCAACATCGGATTCCACCCTTGCGCATCGCTCTTTACAAATCCCGCGTGGCTCTGCATAGTGAGGATTGTTTAGCTACTCGTTCGGCGGCGGGGAGGAACTCATTCATCCGGTGTACCGATTTGTGGCGCGGCATTCGCTCTTCATCGGGCCAGGCATGGGGTTCGTTCTGGCTGCCTACGCGATGAGCCGTATCGAAGCTCCCTGGCCGGCGTGGGTGGTTCTGGTGACTGTCATCGCACTGATCTGGACCATTCCGGTATGGCGGCGGCAGAAAGAGACGGCGCTTTCATCGGCGGATGATTTCCAGCAACAACTGCCCGCCGGTCGGATCAGTCTTCTGCATTTCTATTCGGATTTCTGACTGGGCTGCCAGGCGGCCCGGCCCATCGTGCATGGGCTTGAACGCGACTGGAAAGACAAAGTTCAATTCTTCCACGTGAACTTCCGCAGCCCTGCGGGGAAGGAACTCGGACGGCGGTTTGATGTCGAACACCTGCCGGGCCTGGTGCTTGTAGACGCGACAGGCCAAGTCCAGTGGCGACTGGGAATCGGGTTGCCCCGCCGCGCGGAAATCGAGTCCCGGTTGGCGAAGTTGGTGTGAAGGGAATCCGAGCCGCGCGCGCCAGCAAGCGGTGGTTTGGTTTTGGTGCGAGTCGCTGAATAAGCCACCGCACCCTTGCGGTCCCTTCGACTTTGCTCAGTGCCTGCGCCTGTCGAAGGGCGGCTCGGATTCACTGATCACTCGTCACTCGTCACTTGTCACTGTTTTCAAACAGCCGGGCGAGTTCGTCGCGCTCCGGGAACTTGAGTTCCGTGACTTCCCCGCCCCGCCGCAGGCGGTAGCCATCCTCCAGAGGTCGCAGTTCAGCAACCACTGTCGCGGGGATAGCTTGCGCAGCTAGGGATTCTTTCACGCGGTCCACTTGATCGGAGGCCAAGCCGATCAGCAGCGCGCCGGAGGCCAACAGCGCCAGTGGATCGAGACCGAGCGCAGCGCAAATTTCCCGGGTTTCGGAAAGAATCGTCACCTGATCGGGAAAAACAACAGTGCCCAACCGGGCGGCCAGGGCCATCTCGAGCAGCCCGGCCAGGACGCCTCCCTCGGTTGGATCGTGCATCGCCTTCGCCCCGCCCGTGCTAGATGCTGCGCGGGCTGCCCGGACCACGCTGATGCCGGGGTTAAACAGAAATCGCCGCGCGGTGTCGAGAACCTTCACGGAGACTTTCCCTGATAATTCGGAATGCTTTTCGCGCGCGATGAGAGCGGTTCCTTCAATCGCCACGCCCCGCGTGAGCAGGACCACGTCTCCGGGCCGGAGTGAATCCTTGCGGAGGAGCTTGTCTTTCGCCACTTCGCCCAGCATCTGACCCACTACGATGGGCCGGTCGAGGCCGTGGGTAATCTCCGTGTGGCCGCCGCACAAGGTCACGCCGAGTTCCCCGCAAGCAGCCAGAATGTCGGAGAAAATTTCTTCCACCAACGAAGGCTCCGCCTTTCCCTCCGGCAGCAGGAGCGTTGCCAGAAACCACTTGGGGTCGGCTCCAGTAACCGCGATATCGTTGGCGTTGATGTGAACCGCGTACCATCCGATTTTTTCCACGGCAAAGGTAATGGGGTCGGTCTTGACGACGAGATAGCGGTCTCCCATTTCAATAACTGCGGCGTCTTCTCCGACGCGCGCGCCGACCACGAGGCGCGGATCACCGGCGGGCGCTCGCGCGAGAAGGCGCTCCAGATGCTCGGGCGGCAGCTTGCCGACTCCAAACCGAAAAAGTTCAAGCATGAGACTCAATCAAGTGCGCTGGGAAAAAAGCAGACCCCTCGCCCGCACGGCAGAATCGGGATGACGGGTATGAATGGACGTCTGGGCCACTGATTGTGTTTCACAACGCTAATAGCGGCGCAACACGCCCATCACGCGCCCCTGCACGGCGACTTCCTCCGCCCGCAGCAGGAGTGGCTTCAGGCGCCCGTTGGCCGGCTGGAGGCGGATGTGCCCATCGGCTTCCCGGTAGAATCGCTTCAAAGTGCTCTCCGACCCGCCGACCAGGGCCACCACGATGTCGCCGTCAGAAACCGCGGATGTCTTTTCGACCAGGATGTAGTCGCCGTCCAGAATGTGCTCCTCGATCATGGATTCTCCCTTGACCTGAAGCACAAAAACGTCCTTCTGCCGGGCAAAATCGGCGAGGGAAATCGTGCTGGGCTGCTCCAGGGCTTCGACCGGCTGACCGGCGGCGATGCGGCCCAGCAATGGCAGTTCAGAGAGCGAACGCTCCTGGCGCGCCCGGCGGACTTCGTGCAGGTAGCGGGAGCCAGGCTCAATCGAGCGGCTTTGATTGGGCCCCCGCCGGAGAAACCCTTTTCGTTCGAGCGTCAGGATGTGCTTGTGAACCGTGGCCAGAGAACTCAAACCCATCCCGCGCGCGATCTCCTGGAAACTCGGGCTGTAACCGTGTTCCTGAAGAAAGCCCGCAATGAAGTCCATCACTTCCCGCTGCCGGAGCGTAAGCACCATTTCGCTTTCTCCTTTCTTTCCCCCCTCCCCAAGTTGCTGAGCAGGACTTAGTATAGGGGAATAAAAGGCGAATGGCAAACTATTGATCCCCATTGCATACGGTCCAGCGACGAAGCCGCCGCGGCTCCGCGGCAGGTACGATCCTGCGCTGCCAATCTACGTGGTGTCAGGGACCTGGTACTTTCGCCCTGTGCCAAAAATGTGGCTTCCGGTCCATTGTCGCCGTGGGCGCGAGGCCGTATTACTTAGACATGAGAGGAAGGAGCAGATAAGGAGGCGGTTATGGATCTCACGGCGATGGAATTTCGAGAGCTAATCACAATGCGGGAGAACATCCGGCACAAAGTGGACTTGCTGGAGGTGTGCTGGAGCTGCCAAAAAGTTTCCGAGTGCCGGCAGTGGCTGGTGAACGGGAGCGTGCCGGTGTGGCTCTGCGACGAGTGTGTGGAGGAAGTCGCCTACCGCATGACGGACGAAACCGGCATCCCCCTTTCGTTGACGGCCTCCGGCAAGTGACTTCGCTTCCGAAGAAGAGTTGTCCCCGGCAAAAGTCTCTATCCGACCGGCCTGATCGGAACCTTCCGTTCTCTCGGTTTCCATTTTCCTGCGCGGCCAACTTCTAAAAGACAATCTGGAAGCGTTCGAGAAAGCTCTTCTCGGGTTGGCATACCTTCCCGCCAGGGACACTCGTGAAATGTGCACAAACGGGGTGGGGTTCCGGTTGACCACCTGCGCGGCAGCATGGTAGTCTCGCTTCTCCCGGAGGGGGGGAGCGAGCAGGCCATGGCAGAAGTTCTTCCGATTCGAGCCGAGGACCCGGAAGAGAACACCATC
>MEKR01000053.1:17473-68005 GCA_001767035.1 Acidobacteria bacterium RIFCSPLOWO2_02_FULL_61_28 | reverse complement strand
CCGTTGCAGATGGGCTTTAACTGGCAGTACTTGCTCGAGTTCCTGACGGCCGCCGAAGCCGAAAAGATCGTGTTCGAATTCAAAGACGAACAAAGCGCCGGACAGTTGCGGCCCGAGTCGGAGGAAAAGTTGCGCTACCGTTACGTCGTGATGCCGATGCGCATTTGATAGCGGGTAGTTGTTAGTTGTCAGTTGTTAGCAAGTCCAGGTCCCAAGACAGCTAACAACTATGAACTAACAACTTGGTTATGAACAATGGGTGACAAAGAACTCAATCCGGGAGACCTGAACCAAAGGCCGAAGCCTCCCCTGGACATTTACGATGCCGACAGCATCAAGGTCCTGGGCGACCTGGAGGCTGTCCGGAAGCGCCCGGCGATGTATATCGGCTCGACGGGCGAGGGCGGCCTGCACCATCTCGTCTATGAAGTCGTGGACAACTCCGTGGACGAGGCCCTGGCCGGCCACTGCACCGAGATTGACGTCACCATCCATACCGACAACTCCGTCACCGTCGTGGACAATGGGCGCGGCATCCCGGTCGGCTTTCATGAAGGCGAGAAGCGCTCGGCGGCTGAAGTCGTCATGACCGTGCTCCACGCCGGCGGCAAATTCGACACCAACAGCTACAAGGTTTCGGGCGGCCTGCACGGCGTCGGCGTCTCGGTCGTCAATGCGCTCAGCGAACGGCTGGAACTCGAAATCTGGCGCGACGGCTACACCTGGGAGCAGTCCTACGAGCGCGGCATCCCCGCCGGCGACCTCAAGCGCGCCGGCAAGACTCACAAGCGCGGCACCAAGGTCACCTTCGCGCCGGACCTGGAGATTTTCACTACCAGCGAGTTCAACTTTGACACGCTCTCGCAGCGCCTCCGCGAGCTGTCCTTCCTGAACAAGGGCCTCAAGATCAGCCTCACGGACGAGCGCGCCGACAAGGGCCACAAGTTCTGCTACGCGGGCGGCATCGCCGAATTCGTCGCCCACCTGAACAAAGGCAAGGCCGTCCTGCACGACAAGCCGATCTACTTCGAGGGCGTCCGCAACGCCGGCGCGCTCGGCGACGTGCAAATGGATGTCGCGCTCCAGTACAACGATTCCTACTCGGAGACGGTTTTTAGCTTTGCCAACAACATCAACACGGTGGATGGCGGCGCTCACATTTCCGGCTTCCGCTCCGCGCTCACCCGCACCATCAACAATTACGGGTCCGCCGCCGGGTTGTTCAAAGATGTCAAAGAGAACTTATCCGGCGATGACGTGCGCGAGGGCCTGGTCGCGGTCATCAGCGTCAAGCTGTCGCAGCCCCAGTTTGAAGGCCAAACCAAAGGCAAGTTGAACAGCGACATCAAGGGGCTGGTCGAAGCCTTCATCAATGAGAGGCTGGGCGAGGCGTTTGAAAAAACCCCGTCGGTGGCGCGGAAAATCATCCAGAAGGCGATTGAAGCGGCGCGGGCGCGCGAGGCTGCCCGCAAGGCCCGCGACTTGACGCGGCGCAAAGGGGCGCTCGACTCGGGTTCGCTGCCCGGCAAGCTCGCCGACTGCCAGGAGCGCGACCCGGCCCGCTGTGAACTTTTCTTGGTGGAGGGTGAGTCCGCCGGCGGCACCGCCAAGCAGGGCCGCGACCGCCGCTATCAGGCCATCCTCCCGCTCAAGGGCAAGATCCTGAACGTCGAGAAGGCGCGCTACGACAAGATGCTCGGGCACGAAGAGATCCGCAACATGATTACGGCCATCGGCACCGGCATCGGCAAAGACGACTTCGACATGGCCAAGCTCCGCTACCACAAGGTCATCATCATGACCGACGCCGACGTGGACGGCTCGCACATCCGCACGCTGCTGCTGACGTTCTTCTTCCGGCAGATGCAGGAGCTGATCAAGCGCGGGCACATCTTCATCGCGCAGCCGCCGCTCTATAAGATCAAGAAAGGCCGCTCGGAAAAGTACATCAAGGACGACAAGGAATTCACGCGCGAGCTGATGCGCCACGCCACCGAAGGCCGCGCGGTTTCGAACGGCGCCGGCGAGCGACTCGAAGGGCGCGTGCTGACGAAGTTCCTCGGCGACCTCGCCGACTACGCCGTCATCTCCGAAAAACTCGAAAAGCGCCTGCGCAACCGCCCGGTCGTGGACTTGCTCGCCAAGGCCGACCTCGACAAGAAGGCCGACTTCGGCGTTCCGGACAAACTCCAGGAACTCGAAAAGCAGTTGAAGGCCGCCGGCCTCACCGCGCGCCTGGCGTTCGACGAAGAGCACAGCCTGCATGAACTGATTTTCTTGAACGGCTCCGGGGCCGAAAAGCGCGTCAACTGGGAGCTGGCCTCTTCCCCCGAGTATAAGCGCATGAAAGTCCTCGCCAGAGCCATCGCCCCCGTGGACAAGCCTCCGTTCACCGTCCGCGCCGACAGCTCCAGCCGCGAGTTCCCGAAGGCCGCGCAGTTGATTGAGTACGTACTCGAGGAAGGCAAGAAAGAGCTGAGCGTGCAGCGTTACAAGGGCTTGGGCGAAATGCGCGCCGAGCAGTTGTGGGAAACCACCATGAACGCCGAAACCCGCACGCTCTTGCAGGTCCGCCTCGAAGACGCCCTGGTAACCGAAGAAATCTTCTCCACCCTCATGGGCGAGAACGTCGAAGTCCGCCGCAAATTCATCGAAGACAACGCGCTCGACGTGAAGAATTTGGACGTGTAAGCCCCCCCTCCTCTTACGTGCTGTCATCCTGAGCGCAGCGAAGGATCTGCACTTAGATCAAGATGGAACCCAACCAGCAGCCAGAAAGTCTGACGGAACGATTAATCGCGCTGCGCGATCGGGTCGCTGAAAACACGGAGATTCTCCGCCGGATGCTGGCAAATATTGAAGCTAAAAAGGCCGAGCCAGGAATTGCTCAGAGTTCTTTCCAGAAGTTCGTTGGACGGGAAGAATTTGCTGCCCTGGAAGCCCGAGTCGCGATACTGGAAAGAAGCGGTCGCGGAAGACCTTAGTCCCTCAGTAAGTCGAACGCCTTCTGCATTTCCTCAAGAATTTTTATCGCAGCCTCTCTCGGGTTCGGCGCTCGTGTGACCGGTCTGCCCACCACCAGATAATCCGCACCGGCGCGGACGGCCTCGGCCGGAGCCGCAGTCCTTTTTTGATCCTCGGCGGAAGTGCCGGAAGGGCGGATTCCGGGGGTTACGATGAGCAGCTGATCTCCCGCCATTTCGCGGATTTTCTGCGCCTCTTGCCCGGAGGCGATCACGCCGTGACACCCTGCCTCCATCGCCTTCTGGGCGCGTGCGAGCACAAGTTCTTCGACGGAGCAGGTGAGACCCATTGCTTGCAGGTCCGAAGTGTCCAGGCTGGTGAGCACGGTCACTGCCAGAATCTTCAAGTCCGTTCCTTGGCGGCCTTGCACGGCGGCGGCAACGGCCTTGCCGCTCTCGTGCACCGTGAGAAACGACGCGCCCAGGCGCGCCGCTTGTTCGGTTGCCCGCCGCACGGTTTCTCCGATGTCGAGAAATTTCAAGTCGAGGAAAACTTTTTTACCCTCTGACACCAGCAATCGGACCAGTTCCGGGCCGGTCGCTGTATAAAGCTCCAGGCCGACTTTGAAGAAGGAAACCACGCCCTCGAACTGCGCGACGAGTTTCTGCGCTTCCTCAGCGGTCGGAACATCGAGGGCCACAATCAGGCGTTCGCGGGCGTTGATTTTCATATCGGCTGCGCTTCAAGTGTAGCCGCTCTTTCCCGATCAGGCAATCGCTACAATAACCCCGGAAGGCACGCCGGAAGTCCGCCGCAAACAGTTATAATAGATTGAACCGCAATGGTGTTTGCAATCTTCGTGAAGGAATGAACTAGAGCATGGCGGACCAGCCGAACATCCCAAGCGAGCCGCAGCAGCCCGAGCTGCCGCTCGCCAAGAATCAAATCCCGGTCAACATTGAAGATGAGATGCGGCGCTCGTATCTCGATTACGCGATGAGCGTGATCATCGGGCGCGCCTTGCCCGATGCCCGCGACGGCATGAAGCCCGTGCAGCGGCGCATCCTCTACGGGATGTACGAGGCGGGCCTGCGCGCCAACCGCCCGTACCGCAAGTGCGCCAAGATCGTCGGCGAAGTGATGGGGAACTACCACCCGCACGGAGACGTGCCCATCTACGACTCGCTCGTCCGCATGGCGCAGGACTTCAGCATGAGGTATCCGCTGGTGGACGGCCAGGGGAACTTCGGCTCGGTGGACGGCGACCCGCCGGCGGCGATGCGCTACACCGAGGCCCGCCTGGCCTCGGTCGCCGAGCGCCTGCTCGACGACATCGAGCGCGACACGGTGGACTTCCGCCCGAACTACGACGAGAGCACCGAAGAGCCGGAGTATCTTCCCACCCGCGTTCCGAACCTGCTGGTCAACGGCGCGGAGGGCATCGCCGTCGGCATGGCCACCAAGATTCCGCCGCACAACCTGGGCGAGATCATCAACGCGACGATTCATCTGATCGAGCACCCTAACGCGGCGCTCGAAAAGCTGGTCGAGATGGTGCCGGGACCGGATTTCCCCACCGGCGGCTTCCTCTACGGCAAGTCCGGAATCCTGGAAGCCTACCGCACCGGGCGCGGCTCGTTCATCCTGCGCGCGCGCGCCGCCATTGAGCGCATGGGCAAGGACCGCGAGATGATCGTGGTCACGGAAATCCCGTACCAGGTCAACAAGGCCAAGCTGATCGAGCGGGCCGCCGAACTTGTCCAGGAGAAGAAGATCGAAGGCATCTCGGACATCCGCGACGAAAGCGACCGCGATGGGATGCGCATCGTGTTTGAGCTCAAGCGCGGCGAGCAGGCCGAGGTGATCCTGAACAACCTCTACAAGCACACCCAAATGCAGACGAGCTTCGGGATGATCTTGCTCGCGGTGCACCACGGCCAGCCGCGCGAGCTGGGCCTGGCCGAGGCCATCAAAGTCTTCATTGACCACCGCACGGACGTGGTCCGCCGCCGTACGCAGTTTGAGCTTCGGAAGGCGCGCGAGCGCGAGCACGTGCTGCTCGGCTACCAGATCGCGCTCGACAACCTGGATGCAGTCATCCAGTTGATCCGCGCATCCAAGAACCCGACCGAAGCCCGCGAGGGCCTCATGACGCGCTTCGCCTTGAGCGAGATTCAGGCCAAAGCGATCCTCGATTTGCAGCTCCAGCGCCTGACGGCCATGGAACGCGACAAGATCATCGAGGAGTTGGCGGAGATCCGCAAGCGCATTGCGGAACTCGAAGAAATTCTGGCCAGCGAGAAGAAGCTCAAGAGCATCATCGTCCAGGAGTTGCACGAGGTTCAGAAGGAGTACGGCGACAAGCGCCGCACCGAGATCGTCGAGGAGCAGGCCGAGATCAAGCTTGAAGACCTGATCGCGGTCGAGGACGTCGCCGTCACGGTCAGCCGCCAGGGCTACCTCAAGCGCACGCCGGTGGACACCTACAAGCACCAGGGGCGCGGCGGCAAGGGCCGCATCGGGATGCGCACGCGCGAGGAGGATTTCGTCGAGTACCTCTTCGTCGCCTCCACGCACAGTTACATGCTGGTCTTTACGAACCGCGGCAGGGTCTATTGGCTGAAGGTCTATGAAATTCCCGATGTCGGCACGGCGGGCCGCGGAAAGAATATCGTGAACCTGGTGAACCTCGTCGAAGGCGAGGCCGTGGCCGCGTTCCTGACGGTAAAAGATTTCCCCGAGGACAAGTACCTGGTCATGGTTACGCGCAAAGGCGTGATCAAGAAATCGAGCCTCTCGGAATTTGACAACCCCATGGCGCGCGGCATCATCGCCGTTTCGCTCGATGAGGGCGATGAATTGATCGCGGTCCGGGAAACGACCGGAGACAAGTTCATCTTCCTCGGCACGCACGAGGGCAAAGCGATCCGCTTCCCCGAACGCGGCGTCCGCGCCATGGGCCGCCAAGCGCGCGGCGTCCGCGGCATGGACCTGGCGAAGGGAGATTACTTGGTCGGCATGGTGGCCGTCAGCGAGGAAGGCTGGATTTTGAGCGTCACCGAAAACGGCTACGGCAAGCGCACCAAGCTGGGCGAGTACCGCGTGCAGTCGCGCGGCGGCAAGGGCGTCATCAACTTGAAGACCACCGAGGGCAAGGGCAAAGTCGTCAGCATCCTCCACGTCACCGAACAGAGCGAAGTGATGATCATCACGCAGCAGGGGAAAATCATTCGCCTCGAATCGAGTGCCATCCGCTCCGCCGGCCGCAGCACCCAGGGCGTCCGCCTGCTCCGCATGGAGGAAGGCGAAGGCGACCGCATCGCCGCCGCCTGCTTGATCCCCGAGACCGAAGGCAACGGAGCAGAAGAAGAGAAGCCGCCGCTGGTGCAGTGAAAGCGTTTTTGTCTGAGCCGCCTCTTACACTGATATGGTGAGCCGATGAACTGGCTAAGCCAGATTGCCTTGATTATCGTAAGCGCTCTGGTAGGAGCTTGGGTTACACACCGCCTCTCCCGGTACCAGCAACGTCACGCCTTTTTCGAACAACAATTGCGAGAGTTTTACTCTCCGCTTCTTGGATTGAGGGAGGAAATTCGGCTAAAGGGTGTGTTGCGAGTGAGGTTGCATGCGACCAGCGACGAAGAGTGGCGGAGGCTTTGCGAGGAAACAAAGGCAATGCATAATCCGATAGAGGCGTCTGTTCGATTGTCGAAAGAGCGGGCTCCCGATTTCGTAAAGGTCATCGAATACGATAACGATCAGTTACGAAACGTAATCCTTCCGGCTTACCGCCAGATGCTTGCAATGTTTCGAGAGAAGCCATACCTTGCTGATGAGGAAACGCACCAATATCTTCCTGCTCTTGCTGAATTTGTCGATCTGTGGGACCGATGTTTAACCAAAACTATCCCTTGGGAAGTGATCGAGAAACTCGGACCCTCAGAAAAGGAATTGCTTCCATTCTATGAACATTTGCAAAAGAAACATGACGAGTTGCGGAAAATTCTTGCGGACGGAAAAGCTTGAGGCTTTGCGGCAGCGGCTTGATTCGGCCTATTTAGCCTAGGCGGGTGCGGCGTCGTTGCGTGCGCAGGGTGGTCTGCGTATACTGGCCGTGGGAGTTGAGGCATGAAGCAAACCATGATCGTGTCCGATCCTGCCATCCTGATGGGCAAACCGGTCGTCTCCGGCACCCGCGTTACGGTTGAGTTGATCCTGGAGAAGCTGGCCGCCGGCGAAACCATCGAACAAATTCTCGAAGCGCATCCTCGCCTGACGCGAGAGGGAGTTTCCGCGGCGCTGGCTTTTGCCGCCGAAGCGCTTCGGGCGGATGTACTCTATCCCGTCACGACCGAATCCAAATGAACCTGCTCGCCGACGAGAGCTACTAGGCGGGACAGGGAATATATAGTGTCCTACATCCACAAGAACCTGATGGAGGGCGAGCAGGTCACCTACACGACCAAGCGGCATTGGATCATCTTTCTGCCCGCGCTCGTTTACTGCCTGCTCGGCGTGGCGCTGCTCATCGCAGCATTCGTTCTCCCCTCCGCCCAGCAAGACGAGAGGGTTGCCTGGGCGCTCGATGTGTTCGCAGGCGTTGCAGGCCTCGCAGCCGTGTGGGCGTTGGTTCCGGCGCTGATTGATTCCATCACCTCCGAATTCGGAGTCACCAACCGCCGCGTGATCGTAAAAGTGGGATGGCTGCGCCGGCGGTCGCTCGAAACCCTGCTGTCGAAGGTGGAAGGAATCGAAGTGGAGCAAAGCATCCTCGCCCGCGTCTTCGGATACGGAACCATTACCGTAACCGGCACCGGAGGCTCCCGGGAGCCGTTCAAACGGATTGCGGCGCCCCTGGAGTTTCGCAGGAAGGTCCAGGAACAGTCATTGGCTGCCCAAGGGGGAAAATGATTCGGGCGACCACAGATGCCCTTGATCAGAAAGCCGGTGTCTTGTCGGAGAAGCTTTGCGGACTCGGTTCTGCCTTGGTGGCCTACTCGGGTGGCGTGGATTCAGGCTACCTATCATGGGCGGCGCGCCAGGTCTTGGGCGACCAGATGCTTGCCGTGCTCGCCGATTCGCCGAGCTTGGCGGCGTTCCAGAAGCGCGACGCCATTCAGTTCGCCCGGGATTACGGCATCCCTCTGGAAGTCATCCGCACCGACGAGTTCGACAATTCGGATTACACGGAGAACGCCCCGGATCGCTGCTTTCACTGCAAGGATGAATTATTCGGCAAGCTCGCTGAGATCGCCCGCGAACGCGGGCTTGCTTCGATCATCTATGGAGTGAATGCCGATGACACGCGCGACTTCCGCCCCGGCCATCGCGCCGCGGCTCAGTACGGCGTGCGCAGCCCGCTGCTCGAAGCCGGTCTCAACAAAGCCGAAATCCGCGAGCTGGCCCGGCAGGCCGGACTGCCCGTCTGGGACCGCCCGGCATCGGCGTGCCTTTCTTCGCGCATCCCCTATGGAACTCCCGTGACGATCCAGAATTTGAAAAAAGTCGAAGACGGCGAAGACGCGCTCCGGCAGCTCGGCTTCCGCCAGTTTCGCGTGCGGCATCACGGCGAGCTAGTCCGCATCGAGATCGCGCCCGAAGAGTTGCCCAAGGCTCTCGATCCGCAGATGGCGCAAAAGTTCACCGAAATCTTCAAAAAGCTCGGCTACAAGTACGTCACGCTCGACCTCGAAGGCTACCGCACCGGATCGCTGAATGAAGTGCTTTAAGCAGAATTTCCTTTGGCAGCCGGCATAGACGCCACCACCTCCATCGCCGCCCTCACCGTCCCCACGTGGATGGCGATGGTGTCTTCCAGGCGGTGGGCGTAGCCTCCGGCGAAGGTCACGGCCACCGGCACGTTGCGTTCCCGCGCCATCGCAAAGACGATCCGGTCGCGTTCCTGCAAGCCTGCTTTGGTCAGCGCCAGCCCGCCCAACTGGTCTTCGCGGTAGGGGTCAGCGCCGGCGAGGTAGAAGATCAAATCCGGGTGGAAGACCGAGAGCGCGTGGTGCAGGTTCTCGCGCAACAGGTGCAGGTACTGCTCATCCTCGCAGCTGTCGGGCAGGTGGATGTCGAGGTCGCTCGGCGGTTTTTCGAGCGGATAGTTGTGCTCCTGGTGCATCGAGAACGTGAAGACCGAGTTGTCGCGCGCAAAGATGAACGAGGTGCCGTTGCCGTGATGGACGTCGAGGTCCACGGTCAGCGCGCGCTGGATTGAGCCTTCGGTTTGCAGCTTCCGGATGGCGATGGCCACGTCGTGGATCACGCAAAAACCTTCACCATGGCCCGGGAAAGCGTGGTGGAAGCCGCCGCCCATGTTGAACGCGACGCCGTCAGCGAGGGCGCGCCGCCCCGCCAGAATCGAGCCTCCGGCGCAGAGCCACACCGCCCGCACCAGTTCCGGTGAGTAGGGGATCTCCATGCGGTGGAGGTCATGAAGGTCGAGCGTCCCCGTTTTGAGCTTCCGCACCCAGTCCGCCGTGTGGACGAGCAGGACGTCGGTATCCTCGGCGGGCGGCGGTTCGAGGAAGTCCGTCACGCTCGCCAGTTGCGATTCGAGCAGCCTTTCGTGGATGAGCCGGTACTTCGACGAAGGGAAAACGTGGTCGCCCAGATGGAGATCGTACTTGTCCGAGTAGATGAGCTTGAACGGAAGCATCGTCTGACACAGCGCATGGTAGCACAGCGCCTGGGGGCGATTCTAGCATAGCGGCAAGCGCGACGGCCCTTCCGCCAGCCTTTCCGTGTGGGCCATGCGGGCGCTTGCGGGGAGGCTCATGGTTTCCAACCTCCTGCCGATAAGTTACCGGGTGCTCGAAATAGAGGAATTCCCGGAGCGTGTTTGCTATGATGGAGAGGGCGTGCTGCCCGTACTCCATCAGATGAAAGCCAACGTTTACGTCAGTCTCAAGAAGACGGTGCTCGATCCGCAAGGGGAGACGATCCGGTCGGCGCTCCGCGGCTTGGGCTTTGAAAGCGTGGAAGCGGTTCGGCAGGGGAAACATTTTGAAATTCGTCTCGCCTCCGGGCTGACCCGGGACCAGGCGCGCGCGGAAGTGGAGCGCATTGCGCGCGAGGTCCTCACCAACCCGGTAATCGAAGAGTTCAGCTTTCAACTGGAAGAATAATCAGAGCCGCGACCGTAAGCGAGCGGTCGCTAATGACAGAGCGAGTAGTCCGTATATCGCAAGCGGTCGGGACGGGGCTGGGGAGATCAAACGAAAATGTGCGGGATTGTCGGATACGTCGGAGACAAGCCGGTGGTACCGCTGATTCTGGAAGGATTGCAGCGGCTGGAATACCGCGGATATGACTCGGCCGGGATCGCGGTGGGCGACGGCAGCGGCCGGATCGAGCTACGGCGCGCCTCCGGAAAGCTGCGCAACCTCGAGCAGGTCGTCCGCGAAAGCCCGCTGAATGGGACGTACGGCATCGGGCACACGCGCTGGGCCACGCACGGCCGTCCCACGGAGGAGAACGCTCATCCGCACCGCGACTGCAAGGGTGAAGTCGTCGTGGTGCACAACGGAATCGTCGAGAATTACCTGACGTTGAAGCGCGCTCTTGCCGCAGAGGGCCACCGCTTCGTCACGGAAACCGACACGGAGATCATCGCCCACCTGGTTGAGAAAGAGCTGGCCGCGAACGGGCCGGGCAAAGTCCCGTCCCTCGAGGAAGCGGTGCGCAGGGCCCTCCAACAGGTGAAGGGGGTTTTCGCGGTGGCCGTCATTTCCTCGAAAGACCCGAACAAGATCGTCGCCGCGCGCAACGGGCCGCCGGCGGTGATCGGCCTGGGGGAGAAGGAATTTTTCGTCGCCTCCGACATCCCCGCGATTCTGTTTCACACCCGCGACATGGTGTTTCTGGCCGACGGCGACATGGCGGTCCTGACGCCGGCCGGGGCGCGGTTCCTGGACTTTGACGGCCGCGAAATCCGCCGCGAGGTCCAACGCGTCACCTGGGACCCCATCCAGGCCCAGAAGGGCGGCTACAAGCACTTCATGCTGAAGGAAATCTACGAGCAGCCCCAGGCCCTCCGGGACACCACGCTCGGCCGGGTGAGCCTGGAGACGGGTCGGGTTGTGCTCGACGATTGGGACTTCACCGAGGAGGACTTCCGCGGCTTCCAACAAATCAAGATCGTTGCCATGGGAACCTCCTACTACGCGGGACTGGTGGGGAAGTTTCTGCTCGAGCGGCTGGCGCGCATTCCGGTGGAGGTGGATTACGGCTCCGAGTTCCGTTACCGCGACCCGATCGTGGGGCCCGAATCGCTCACGGTCGTCATCACGCAGTCCGGCGAAACCGCCGACACGCTCGCGGCGCAGCGGGAGAGCAAGCTAAAAGGATCGAAAACCCTGGCCATCTGCAACGTGGTCGGGAGCATGGTGACGCGCGAAGCCACCGGGACGCTTTACACGCACGCCGGGCCGGAGATCGGCGTGGCCAGCACCAAGGCGTTCACCTCGCAAATGACCGCACTGTTTCTGCTGGCGCTCCACTTGGCGCAGGTTCGCGGGCGGGTTTCCCCGGAAGAATCCTTGAGCCTCGTGCAGGAATTGGCGCGGCTGCCCGGCAGGATCGAGGCCGTGCTGAGTCGCAATGCGGAGATCGAAAAATTGGCGCGCAAGTTCTTCCGCAGCCGGAACTTCCTCTATCTGGGGCGCGGCATTCATTACCCCATTGCGCTCGAAGGCGCGCTCAAATTGAAGGAGCTTTCCTACATCCATGGTGAAGGCTATCCGGCGGGAGAGATGAAGCATGGCCCGATCGCGCTCATTGACGAGGACATGCCCGTGGTGGTGATCGCCACGAGCGACCCGAGCAGCGAGACGAGCCGGCTTGGCTATGAGAAAGTCCTGTCGAACATCAAGGAAGTCAAGGCGCGCTCGGGAGTCGTGATCGCGCTGGTGACCGAAGGCGACCGCGACGCGCGCGAGTCGGCCGACCACGTGATCGAGATCCCGGCCATCGGCGAGCTGCTCTCGCCGGTTCTGGAAATCGTGCCCTTGCAACTGCTCGCCTACCACATCGCCGTCCGCCGCGGCTGCGACGTGGACCAGCCACGCAATTTGGCGAAAAGCGTGACGGTAGAATAGCCGATCAGAGCCGCGACCGTGAGGGAGCGGTCAGGTCTGCCGATAGTCCTACTATGCAATTCCGAGAGCGGTTGAAGCAAGTCCTGTGTGAGAAATCCGTCAAGCGAGGAAGCTTCGTTCTCTCCTCCGGCAAGACAAGCAATTACTACCTGGACGCCCGGCTGACGACGCTCGATTCGGAAGGCGCGCTTTGCACAGGCATGGCGGTACTGGAGGTCTTGAAGACCCTCCAGCCGTATCCCAAAGCCATCGGTGGGCTGACCATGGGTGCTGATCCCATCGTGGCCGTCGTCGCAGCATTAAGCCACCAGCAAGCCCTCCTCAACCAAGGCGTCGGAGGGCAGGTCGGCCCGCCCGTCTCGGGATTCCTGGTGCGAAAAGAGCCGAAGAAGCACGGCACGCAGCAATACATCGAAGGCTGGCAAGGCGCGCCGGGCGATCCGGTGGTGATCGTGGACGACGTTTGCACCACGGGCGGCTCGACGCTCAAAGCCATCGAGCAGGCCCAGCGCGCCGGCTACCGCGTGATCGCGGCGATTTGCCTGGTGGACCGCGAAGAAGGTGGCCGGGAAGCCATCGAAAAGCACTGCCCGTTCTATCCGCTCTTCACCGCCCGGGAGCTTCTCGCCGCCCCCGAGACAAAGGCTACTTCGGGTGCGGCTTGATGTCAATCATGTGGAAGATGTCTCCCTCAATGGTGAAGTAGAACCGCCAATTTTGGTCTACCCTGGCCTGCCAGAGATTCTTGGCTTCGTCATACTTCTTGGTATGAAGTGTGGGGTGTCGGAAATCCCTCAACAGATTTCCAAGTTGTTTCCCGAACGTCTTTTGAACCTGTTCCGGGGCGCCGCGAAAGTTGCGCGTGAAGAGGTCTGAAAAGAGAACCCTCATTTTCGTTTCTTGGTTTTCTCCCGGAGCGCTTTTAGCGCATCCGCGACGTTGTCAAAGGGTCCGATGAAGCGGCCGTGCTTAATATCGTCGAGTCCCTCTGCAAGCTCTCGGTCAATCGCCGATTTCGCAACGAAGGTCACTTTCCCCCGTGCGGCTTTGGCTTCGAGTAAGTCCCCAACTTCAATTCTCAGTTTTCTCCGCACCGCCACGGGGATCACCACCTGATATTTCTTCTTGACTGTAACGAAAGGCATTTGCGTCTCACCTGACTTTGAAAGGAATTGTTCAACAGTTCAACTGTTGAACTTCATCTCTACCGTACCCGCCCCAGGCCGGCCCTGTCAAGGGGACCGTCGAGATCAGAAATGGAATGGCAAAAAGAACGCCACCGTCCGCGCCTTACTGGCCGTCCTCGGTGCTGCGGGTAACGGGCACGGGTACGGGGAAGCCTTGGGCCTGCTGTTCCATGACTTGGAGCAAGGCCGCGCGAACCACGAGGCGCTTGTGGTTGAAGATCAGGGCGCCGGCGATGCAGATGACCGCTCCACCGATCACCGTCCAGGGCGCGCCAATCAGCCCGCCGAACCATCCGCCGAGCAGGCTCCCGATCGGCGTCATTCCGACAAACATCATGCCGTAGAACCCGAGCATGCGGCCCCGCAGAGCGTCCGGAACAATGCTCTGGAGGGCGGTGTTCGTGGCGGCGATGGCGACCATCATCCCGAACCCGACGGGGAGCAGCAGGAGCATGGAGAGGTGCAGGTTGCGCGAGAGCGCGAAGAGCGCGAGCGCCACGCTGTAGGTCACGGTCGCGGCGGTAATGGTGCGGCTGAGGCCCCGCAGGCCGGTGCGCATCGCCATGTAAAGGGACCCTAGGATCGCGCCGACCCCGGTCGCGCTCATGAGCAGCCCCAGGGCTTGCGGCCCGCCGTGCAGGACGGTGTCGGCAAAGACGGGCATCAGGACCAGGAACGGATAGCTCATCACGCTCGTCAGTCCGAGCAGCAGTAGGAGAGCGCGCGACGGAGGGTGGCCCCGCACGTAGTTCCACCCTTCGCGGAAGTGTTCGAGCGGCGAGACCTCTTCCTCCCGCGGCGAGGATGCAGGCAGGCGCATCAGCAGCAGGCAGACGATCACCGCCAGGAACGACGCGGCGTTGACCGCGAAGCACCAGCCTTCGCCGATCGCCGCCACGAGCACGCCCGCGACCGCCGGACCGAGGATGCGCCCGCTGTTATAGATGCTCGAGTTGAGCGCGATCGCGTTCATGAGGTCTTCCTTGCCGACCATCTCCACCAGGAACGTTTGCCGCGCCGTCATCTCAAAGACGCCCGCCAGCCCCAGCGCCAGCGCCAGATAGAAAACGTGCCAGACTTGGACCGTGCCCGTCAGCGTCAGCGTCGCGAGCAGAGCCGCTTGCGCCATTTCAAACACTTGCATCAGGAGGATCAGCTTGCGCCGGTTGACGCGGTCGACGACGACCCCGGCGATGGGCGCCAGGAACAAATACGGAACCTGGCCGGCGAAGGCCACCAGGCCCAGCATCACGGGGGATTCCGAGAGACGGTACACCAGCCAGCTCTGCGCCACGCTCTGTACCCAGGTGCCGATCAGGCTCAGTCCCTGCCCGGCGAGGAAGAGCCGGAAGTTGCGGTGCCGCACCGCGCGCGTCATCACTCGCAGTCGCGCGAGCAGCGGTTGGTTCGTGCGGGTTGGCGCGACCGGTTCGAGCGTGGCCAAGAGGTCCTTCCTGAATTTGCGCGAGAGATCCAGCAAGCGGCCCAAGAAACCATTATAGCCGCTGGCCTCGCACGCGCGGCCAACCGGCAAACGGTTCATCCGACACCATCGAATCGCCCCGCTCCGGGCCTGTTCCGGTGCTATGCTAGGGGACCGGACGACGGCTGACCCAGACTAGCAGAAGACCAGCGATGGAAATCATTTGCGGAATTCACGCGGTACGGGAGGCGCTTGAGAGCGGCCGGCAGCCTGTGGAGCGCGTCCACATCCAAGAGGGCACGCGCAACCCGCGCCTGCTCGAGCTGGCCCGGCTGTGCCGCGAGCGCGGGGTCCCGGTGCGCTTCGAGCCGCCTGCCACGTTCGACCGGCTGGCGAAGGGCGGACATCACCTGGGAGTCGTTGCCTTCGGGGGCGGCGCTACCTATGCGAACTTGGAAGACGTTCTCGAAACCGCCCCCGAGGACGCGCTGCTGCTGGTGCTCGACGGCGTGCAGGACACGCACAACCTGGGTGCGCTGATCCGCACGGCTTGCGCGGCGGGCGTGGCCGCCGTCGTCCTCCCGGAGCGGCGGGCGGCGGGCCTGACGCCGGCGGTGGTCCAGGCGGCCAGCGGCGCGGTCGCGCACCTCCCCGTCGTCCGCGTCGGCAACCTGGCCCGCACGCTCGAGGAGCTGAAGGAACACTCGTTCTGGATTTACGGCCTTGACGAGCGCGGCGAGAAATCCTACGACGAGGCGGACTACCGCGGCCGCTGCGCGCTCGTTGCGGGCGGCGAAGCGAAGGGCTTGCATGAGTTGCTCAAGAAGAAATGCGACTTTCTGATCCGCATCCCATCGCAGGGGAAGATCGCAACCCTCAACGTCAGCGTTGCCGCCGGGATTGTGCTCTTTGAAACGGCCCGCCAGCGCCGCGCCGCCAAGAACAAGCGCCGGCAGCCGTGACGCTCCTCGGCTTGCAAGCGTGGCGCAGAATCCCCCCTGCGTTTTCCTCTCGCAGAAATTCGGATGCGGTGCCGTAGCTTTATGGATGCGGTGTTTGCGGATTCAGCCGGGCTTCGCGCACCAGCCGGCCCAGGCAGCGCACGCAGCGGCGCAGGCTTTCCGATGACTGGGCGGCGACTTCCGGCCGCCAACCCCCTCTTCGATTCCTGACAAACTCCGTCAGGCGGGAATTGTAGGCGGGTCCGACGACGCGACCACTTCCGTGGTGAGGCACCATCTCGCGGCGGATGTCGCCGCGGCGCGAATGGCGCGCCAGGTCCACCATCGTCCGCTTGGGGTCGGATAAGGATTCCGCGTGTCTTGGAATCATCCCGGGTGGGATTCCCAGAAAGTGCGCCAGCCGTTCGCGGTCAGAAAGCAGCCATGCCTCGATCTCTCGCACGGCCACGCGGAAGCACATCAGCGGAGCGGGGTTGGGAACCCAGGTTGCTCGAAAGGGTGGCACGCACCCGGCGTCCTGATCGAGGTCCACCAGAACGACCCAGGGCGCGGACCGGGCGGCCTGGTTGTAGCCGCCCCAGTTTTTCCGCAGATATTCCTTCCCGTGCCGGCCGTAGAACGGTCCGGGGACGGCGCCGACGTGCCGGATCAGGGCTCGCAGCACCGTCTCATCCACTAGACCTTCGACCGCCCCGGAGATCACGACGCGGTCCGACGCGCTCACGATTCATCCTCCGAATAAGGTGAGTTGCAGGGCTTTCGGAGGACCCGTTCGGGGAAGGGCGGCCTCGGCCAGGCTGGTCCCGCCCTGGAGCATCGCCTTGATTTCAGCGAAATCGCCGGCAGGCCGGATCGAGGTCCCTTCCGCTCCCGGCTCCAGCAGAAGCAATTCGTCCAGCCCGATTCCTTCGTCCTGCAAGATATCCGTCGAGTGCGTGCTGACGAGCACTTGACGGCTCATCCGCTGCTCCACGCGCGCGAGCATTTGGGGGATGAGCCGGGCGACATCCGGGTGGAGGGACATTTCCGGCTCTTCGAGCAGCAGCGGGCCGGTCCCGTCGAGCATCGCCCAGAGCAGGCCCATCAGCCGGAGCGTGCCGTCGGAGAGCTGTTCTTCGGTCTGCCACGCTCCCGACGGCCGCCAGTGTTCGCAGTGCGCGCGCAGGTGCGGAGCGCCGCGGGCATCGCGGCAGAATTCCAGCTCCTCCAGTTGCGGCACAGCCACCCGCAAAGCACCACGAATGCGCCGCAATCGGGCGGCGCGGGTCTTTGCCGAAGTGCGGGCGACTCGCTCCAAAAAGTCGCCGCCGTAGGGATCATCCCGACGTCCGGAAGAACGGTCCGGGTCGCGCACCAGTTGCGGCACGATATGCAAATAGCGGACGGTGCTGAAGAATTCGGCTACCGTCCGAAACGGTTGGTTCACATTGACCTGCTCCAGGTAGGTTTGAGTCAGACGCTCCGGGTCCTTGCGGTCCTCCGGAAGCGGACGGTCTAACAGGACAATTCTGTTTCGGCGGACCTGTTCTTTTTGAATGACCGGCCGTTGGAGTTTGTCGTGCGTGAAGCGCAGTTCGTACTCCCAAGCGTGTTCGTCGGCATCGCTCCCGATGTTTACCGTAATGGCAATCTCCGGATAGCGCCGCGCGGCGAGGCAACGAAGCCGCGAGACTCCACCCCGCTTGCGCACGGCCGCCTGAAAGCCGCCCCCGACGGAGACAATGTCATGAAGAAAGCGGAAGACATCGAGCAGATTGGATTTGCCCGAGGCGTTGGCTCCGACCAGAAACGCCCGGCGCGGAAGCTCCACATCTACGCGGGTGAAGTTCCGCCAGTTCTCCAGGCCGAGGTGAGTGAACCGTAACACGGCTGCGGTAGCGGTTTTCATGGGGAGCAAATCACAGAGGCACGGAGACACGAAGCAGAGGAAACAATGGAGACATAGGAGGCAGAGGATAACTTCCTCAGCTTCCGTTTCTTCGTCTGCATCTTCTGCTTCGCCTCTGTGGCTCCGTGGCTCATTCGTTCAGCGCCGCCAGCACTTCCTCGGCGTGGCCGTCCACTTTGACCTTTGGGAAAATCTTCTGGATTCGTCCGGCGGCGTCAATGAGGAACGTCGTGCGCTCGATGCCGAGGACCGTCTTGCCGTACATGTTCCTTTCCTTCAGCACACCGTAGGCCTCGGCCACTTTGCGGTCCACGTCGCAGAGCAAGGGGAAGGGAAGATTGTATTTCTTCTTGAATTTATCCTGGGCCGAGGGAGAATCGGCGCTGATCCCAACAATCACCGCCCCCAGCTTCTGAAAGGATTTGTAGGCATCGCGGAACCCGCTTGCTTCCGCCGTTCAGCCGGGCGTGTCCGCCTTGGGAAAAAAGAAGAAGACCAGCGGATGCCCGAGAAAGTCTTTGAGCTTCACTGTTTGGTTCTGCTCGTCCGGCAATTCAAAGGCCGGGGCGGGTTGGCCTTCTTGCAACATGGCTCTCCCTCCCGTATGGGTAGGTGCAGTATCGCTAGGTAAGTCTAAAGATTTCGTATTGGGCCGTCAGTACGTTTGTCACTTGCCATAAAGCCCAGACCTGCGCAAACGGACTGAGTGTTTCCTTGAGCTTGGCTGCAACGCTATTAGCGATCATATTGGCCTCCGATGTGTCTCCAAGCGGATATTCAAAAACAACGATGAGCCAAGGGGGGGCACCCGAATAGATTTTCTGACCCTTCGCCAAGACCGCATTGAGGAGCGTGCCCTCGTAAACCTGATCCGGTTGTGAGATGACACCGGATGTCCATACCTGCGGAGAACCCTGCTTCTTTCGAGCTTTGTCCCACAGGAACTTTGCCTCACCCTTATTCAAGTACGTCCGAGTTACCTCCACTCCAAACTCTTTTCCAGCCTTATCCGCATATATCAAGTCTGGCTCCGGTGGGCTGCCATTCCGAACAAAAGCGTATGCAGTCGAATGGATTTCATTATGTCGTGTGAAGAAGATGTCCGCCGCGGCTCTCTCCACCTCTTTTTTCAACAGTTCGTTTACTTTTGGTGGATTCGCTTGACCGCGTGTGGCTTTCATGACTTGGCCAACGAAAAAGCCTTCAAGCGATTTCTTGCCCCCAAGGTCTTGGTCGAGTTGTTTGGGATTGGCGGCGATGACCTGGCGAACGACGCGACGGATTTCGTCGTCGTCGGTGATCTGTTTCAGGCCAAGCTCCGCGACCACTGCGCGGGCGCTCGCGCCGCCGGCGAACATGCGTTCAAAGACGCCCTTGGCCATCTTGCCGGAAACGGTGCCGTCCCGGATCAGTTCGAGCAGGCCTGCCAGGGCTTCGGGCGAAACCGGCGATTCGGCCAGGGTCTTCCCCGCGGCGTTCAGCGCGCCGAGCAGCTCGACCATCACCCAGTTAGCGGCCAATTTCGCATCGCCGCTCTTGCCGGCGACTTGCTCATAGTATCCGGCCAGTTCCTGCGTCGCGGTGAGTACCTCGGCGTCGTACGTGCTCAACCCGTACCCCTCGATGAACCGGCGCTGCTTGGCGTCAGGCAGTTCCGGAATGGTTTGCCGGATTTCTTCCTGCCAGGCTTCGCTCACGACCAGCGGCAACAAGTCCGGCTCGGGGAAGTAGCGGTAGTCGTGCGCGTACTCCTTGCTCCGCATCCCCATCGTGCGCTGGGTTTGTGTGTTCCACAGGCGCGTCTCTTGCTCGATCTTTCCTCCGCCGTCGAGCACTTGCGCCTGCCGTCCGATTTCGTAATCGAGCGCCCGCTGCAAGTACCGGAACGAGTTCAAATTTTTGACCTCGGTCTTTACGCCGAATTCCTTTTGCCCGCGCGGACGCACGCTGACGTTGGCGTCGCAGCGCAGGCTGCCCTCCTCCATGTTGCAGTCCGAGACGCCGAGGTAGAGCAGAATTTGCTTGAGGCGCGTCAGGTAGTCGTAGGCTTCCTCGGAGCTGCGCAAGTCCGGCTCGCTGACGATCTCGGCGAGCGGCACGCCGCTACGGTTCAAATCCACGTAGGTCTTTTCGTAGGAGTCCGGATAGCCGTCGTGGATGCTCTTGCCGGCGTCTTCTTCGAGGTGCAGGCGGGTGATCCCGATGCGTTTTTCTATTCCTCCCTGGGGACCTTCCCCAGTGCGGATCACGATCCAGCCGTGCTCGGCGAGCGGCTGGTCGAACTGCGAAATCTGATAGCCCTTGGGCAGGTCGGGATAGAAATAGTTCTTGCGAGCAAAGCGCGATAGGCGGTTCACTCGGCAGTTCAAGGCCAGCGCCGCCTTGACGGCCTTGGCCACGGCCTCGCGGTTGAGCACCGGGAGCGCGCCCGGCAGCCCCAGGCAGACCGGACAAGTGTTCGTATTGGGCGGGTCGCCGAAGCGCGTCGAGCAAGCGCAGAAAATCTTCGACCGCGTGAGGAGCTGGACGTGAACTTCCAGGCCAATCACCGGCTCATACTTCTCCTTCAACGCCTCCAGAATGTCCGCCGTGCTCTTGGTCGCGCCCATGACTGTTCTCTTTTCCGACTCCCCTGTGCTGTCATCCTGAGCCCTTCGACTTCGCTCAGGGTAAACTCCGCGAAGGATCTGCTCTTCCCCCGCGATTCTGACTCCTGACTCCTGTCTTCACTAGTACGGGGGCTTCAAGGGAGTGAACTCGAATTCCATCGGGTCGAGGGTGCGGCGGCGCAGTTCGGCGATCAACTCCTCGACACTGTGGCCGGCCGCTTCGATCCTCCGCAGCCGCACGTCCACGTATTCGACCCCGTCGCGGGTCACTTTGTGCGGAGGACTGTAGACTCGGAAGGCGACCCAGGTGTTGGCGTACTGCAAGCGATCGGTTACGCTCAAGTCCTCGACCGCCTGGCCGAGCAGTCTCTTCAGATCGGGAGATGCGGCTGTCTTTGTGCCCATAGGTTTTCCTTAGCAATCAGCAATTATCCTAGAAGTTTCCGTTCGCCTGCAAGGGGCCTGCAAGGGGGGCGGAGCGGCCCAGTTGTCGTCCTGATGCGAATTCGCCGGGAAAGGCGAATATTTAGCGAAGAAAAATAAACTCGTGTTGCAAACAAAGGACTTGCTGGCTTCGTTTGGTAGTTTTGCATATTTCGTCCTCTCTTCCAAAAAGCCAAAAGGCCGAGCCATTTCGCTCGGCCTATCTGCCGGGTCCTTACCGCACCCGAAGACATCTTAGCGACACGCCCGCCCTTCTGTCAAGCGAAACTGGCGGGAAGTATTGTCTGAGTTTGAGCAGGCAGCTCATTTTCTCTAGCCCCGGCCTTCAGGCCGGGGTTCACGGCGATATTTTATTTACGGGCCGCTTTAGCGGCCTTCCTGCTTTTTACCTTCAGCCCTTGCTGCGACGGTGGCGGAAGCCCCCTTTCAAAAGCCCGCTGAAGCGGGCTGAAAACTAATCACGTGCCTCCAGGGACCCAGGCGTAAACGCCTGGGCTGCGGAAAAGAACAGCGAAATTGCGCCAACGGAAACTGAGACACTACCCGGCGGGGGACTGGCAAACGGAAAGAAGATTCCACCATGACAATGTGGGATCAATCCGCGCCGACGCGAGCAACGTGTAGTATCATGAAGCGAGTTGGTCACGCCGAGAAGGAGCAAAACCATGAAACCCGGAACATTGTCGTTACCGTTTAGGCAAAAGCTGTGGCTAGGGTTGGCTGCGGTGCTGTGCGCGGCATTGTTTCTGCGGACGATCCCGCGCGTACTTGCCCAGGGGCAGGTCACGGTCCTGCGCGGCGGGACAGTGATTGACGCCACCGGCGCGCCGCCGATGCCCAACGCAGTGATCGTCGTGCGGGGGGAACGCATTGAGAATATCGGCCAAGGCATCGCCACACCGCCGGGAGCGGAGGTGATAGACGTATCGGGAAAGTTTATCGTGCCGGGACTGTGGGACAAGCACCTGCACTACAAGAGTTGGTTTCCGGAACTGCTGATCTCGAACGGCGTAACATCCGGCTGGGCGCAGGAAGGCAGCCCGTGGATCGAGGCGCAGCGCGACGGCGTCAGCAAGGGCAAGATTCTCGGTCCGCGGATGTTCCTGCGCATCCAGTCCATTGATTTCTACGGGACTCCGGACGAGGCCCGGCGCAGGACCCTCGACTTGATTCAGCGCGGCGCCGACTTCATCAAAGTCTACACGATGACCCCGCCCGATCTCCTGAAGGTTATCGCGGAAGAGGCGCACCGGGCGGGGAAGATCGTCGAGGGGCACTTCGGCATCACGGCCCGGCAAGCGATCGAGGCCGGAACCAACGGGTTGACGCACTCGACGGGCATCGAGCTGGATACGGTCAAGCCGGAGGTCCTGGAGAAGGAGCTTCCCGCCTGGCGCGTGATTGACCAGGGCCGCAGCCGCGTGGTCTTTCCGAAAGTCTCCGCCTGGAACGAGTCGAAAACCAACGGTCCCAATCCCGACCTCACCGAATACTGGCTGTGGCTCGAAGACCCGCGCCGCCTGATGCTCTTCGGCAAGATGGATCGCAGCATGGCGCAAGACCTGATCAAGCTGATGGTCCAGAAGCAGGTCTATATCGAAGGCTGCCAGATTTATGTCTTCCGGCACGTCAACGACCGTGTCCAGGAGTATTACAGGGAAGACCTGGAGCTGCTGAACAACCCGAATTTGCACTACATTCCGGAGGTGATCCGGACGAATATCCTCGACTACACGCTCCTCGACAAACTGACGCCGGATGAGCTGGCGCTCATGAAGCAGGGGTATCGCAACTACCAGTGGTTCATCAAGACGTTCGTGGACGCGGGCGGGAAGATCATTGTCGGGCCGGACACCAGTTCCATCTGGCACGCCACCATGATGCCCGGCGTGGCCACGCGTCGGGAATTGCAGCTTCTGGTGGACGCGGGCGTCAAGCCGATGCAGGCCATGCAGTTTGCCACAAAGATACCGGCGGAAACGCTCGGCAAGGGGAAGGACTTGGGAACACTCGAGAAAGGAAAGATCGCCGACCTGCTGGTGCTCAACCGCAACCCGCTCGACGATATTACGGCCTTCAAGCAAGTCGAGCGCGTGATGCAGGCGGGCCGCTGGCTGCCGGTCGGCTACCACTACGATTTTGTCAATCCCATTCCGAATCCTGGGGAGAGCTGGCTGACTTTTCCAGGCAAGGAGCCGTTGAGCGACACGCCGGAGTTGATCACCTCCATCTCTCCGCAACTAGTGACCGAAGGGAGCGGTGCGTTTACCTTGACGGTCAAGGGGCGCGAATTTGTCTCGACCGCCGTGATTCAAGCGGGCGACCGCTGGCTGCGCACCGAGGTGGTGAGTCCGTCTGAGCTGCGGGCCACCGTCCCCGCCGACCTGGTGGCCCAGGCCGGAACCATTTCAATTCAAGTGGCCCACGCCAAGCCCGGCTGGGGCAAAACCAACTCGATGAATCTGTATGTGAAGTTTAAGTAGAGGCACAAGTTGTTCAAAGAACTCCTCCGCCACAGCCGGCATTCGCTCGACCCGCTGTTTTCCCCGGCCTCGGTGGCCGTGATTGGGGCGAGCGCCACGCCGGGCAAGGTTGGCCATCAGGTGATGAAGAACCTGCTCGGCGGCGGCTTCGCCGGCGTGATCTATCCCGTCAACCCGAGCCACAAAGCGGTGCTCGGCATCCGCAGTTTTCCGAGCCTGCGGGAAGTCCCCGAGCCGATCGAGCTTGCGCTGATCTGCACATCGGCCCACCGCGTTCTCGACATTTTTAAGGAATGTATCGCGGCAAAGGTTCCGGTCGTCATCATCCAGACGGCCGGCTTCGGCGAGCTGGGCGAGCAAGGCAAGGCGCTCGAAGAGCAGCTCCGGGCGCTGGTGAAATCCTCCGCGACGCGCCTGGTGGGTCCCAACTGCCTTGGCGTGATCAGCCCGCTCGCCAACCTGAACGCCACGTTTGCCGCTGGAAACGCGCTGCCGGGGCGGCTGGCTCTGGTGAGCCAGAGCGGCGCGCTCATCACCGGAATTCTCGATTGGTCGGTCAAGGCCCGCGTCGGTTTCAGCCGCCTGGTCTCGCTCGGCGCGATGGTGGACGTGGACTTCGCCGACCTGCTTGACTATCTCGGCGAGGACTCCTCGACCCGGAGCATTCTGCTCTATATCGAGTCGGTCGGGGACGCCCGGCGGTTCATGAGCGCGGCGCGGCAGGTGGCCCGGACCAAGCCCATCATCGTCGTCAAGGCGGGGCGGTCGAAAGCGGGCGAGCGCGCCGCGATCTCTCACACCGGCGCTTTGACCGGCTCCGATGAGGTCTGCGACGCCGCCTTCCGGCGGGCCGGAGTCCTGCGCGTCCGCGAACTCTCGGAACTCTTCGGCATGGCCGAGGTGCTCGCCTCGCAGCCACTTCCCAAGGGCAACAAGCTTCTCGTGATCAGCAACGCCGGGGGGCCGGCGGTTTTGGCCGGGGACGCGATTGCGATCCAGGGAGGCCAGATCGCCCCGCTCGCTGAGGAAACCCGGCAGCGCCTCCGGCAGATTCTCCCCCCATACTGGAGCGGCGGCAACCCGCTGGACATCCTCGGCGACGCCACGCCTGCCACCTATCGCCAGGTCCTCGAAATCTGCAACGCCGACCCCAATCCCGACGGCTTTCTCGCCATCCTGACGCCGCAGGGCATGACCGATCCGACTCAGACCGCCGAAAGCGTCGTTGCGATCAAGGACTCCTTTCACCGGCCGCTGCTTGTCAGTTGGATGGGAGCGGCCACGGTGCAGGGCGGCATTGACCTGTTCAACCGCGCGGGCATCCCCAACTTCGACACGCCCGAGAGCGCCGTCCGGGCCTTTCTCTACATGCACGAGTACGCCCAGAACCTCGAGCTTCAGTACGAGACTCCGGCGGTCGTCCGCGAGGAAGGCGAGAACCCCGAAGCAGTAGAAGATGTCTTGCGAACCTTGCGCCGCAGCGGCCGGCTGCTCGCGACGGAAGTTGAGTCGAAACAGGTCTTTGCGTCTTATGGCATCCCGGTGGTCGAGACCCGCGTCGCCAGGACCGAAGACGAGGCGGTGGCGCTCGCGCAGCGATTCGGCTACCCCGTGGTGCTCAAAGTTTACTCGACCACCATCACGCACAAGGCGGCGGTGGGAGGCGTGCGGCTCAACTTGATGGAGGAGCGCGCGGTCCGCGCGGCCTTCCGCGCCCTGGAGGAAGTCTCGAGGCAAGCGGCGCCGCAGGGGATCTTCGAGGGCGTCTCGGTCCAGCCGATGATCTCTGAGCGCGGCCTGGAGGCCATCATCGGTTGCACGGTGGATGACCAGTTCGGCCCGGTGATCGTGTTCGGCACGGGTGGAACGCTCGTCGAGGTCTTCCGCGACCGCGCGCTCGGCCTTCCGCCGATGAACCGCACCGTCGCGCGCCGGCTGATTGAGTCCACCAAACTCTACGCGGCGCTGACCCGTCCCGGAGCGGGTTTGGAATGGAGCGTCGCGCAGATCGAAGAAATCCTGGTGCGCTTCTCGACGCTCGTCCTCAACCATTCCGCGATCAAAGAAGTGGATGTGAATCCGCTCTGGATCGGCGCGGGGAAGGTGCTGGCTCTGGACGGCCGCATTGCGCTCTACCCGGAAGGCGTCGAGCGGACGCCGCTCGCCATCAGCCCCTATCCCCGGCAGTACGAGTCGCGCTGGACGCTCAAGAACGGAACGCCGGTCTTTCTCCGCCCCATCCGCCCGGAAGACGAGCCGCTGATGGTGGAGCTGTTCACGACCTTCTCGATCAACACCATCCACATGCGCTTCTTCGGGTTGATCCGGCAAATGACCCACGAGCAATTGATCCGCACCTGCAACATTGATTATGACCGGGAGATTTCGCTGGTGGCGCTGTGTCAGGACGGCCCGACGGAGCGCCTCATCGGGACGGCCCGCCTGGTGGTGGAATCGGACTGGCAGAGCGCGGAGTTCGCCGTGGTCGTCGGCGACCCCTGGCAGCACCAGGGCCTCGGGCGGCATTTCCTGGAGCGGATGCTCGGCTACGCCAAAGACCGCGGGGTCGCCGAAATCCACGGCGATGTGCTCACCGCCAACGAGCCAATGCTCGCGCTGGCTCAGCAGTTCGGTTTCATGGCCCGCCGCACCGAAGTCCAGGACGTGATGCGGGTGAGCCGGAAACTGTAGGAGCTTGACACGGATATCAACCGCCGATTTCGGTTCTGATGACCCGCCTTCCTTCGATCCGCCAAGCGCCGGAGAGGATTACGTTAATTGCTTCGGAGTAGAGGCGGTGCTCTTCGTTCAGGATGCGGGCCGAGAGCGTTTCCGGCGTATCGTAGTCGAGGACCGGGATGGCGGTTTGCAGGACGATGGGGCCGGCGTCCAAGTTCTCATCCACAAAATGCACCGTGCAGCCGGTAATCTTTACGCCGTGTTCCAGCGCCTGCCGCTGCGCCTCCAACCCCGGAAAGGCGGGGAGTAAGGCGGGGTGAATGTTCAGGATGCGGTTGGGAAACTGGGAAACGAAGTAGGGGCTGAGCAGCCGCATGAACCCGGCCAGGCAGACCAAGCCCACCTGCTTTTCCTTCAACGCCTCGACGACCAGGCGGTCGTACTGCTCGCGTTCAAGGCCCTTGGACGGAATTAGGCGGGCGTCGAAGCCCCGCCGCTGGGCCTCTTCCAGCCCCGGCGCATTCGGGCGGTTGCTGATCACGACGGCGATTTCGGCGGGAATCTTTCCGGCGGCGACGTTGTCGGCAATCGCCATGAAATTCGAGCCGCGCCCGGAGAGCAGGATGCCGAGCCGGTGCGTGTTGGCCATGCAGTCTCCTTCGCGGAGGAAAGAAGCTAGAAGTGAGGAGCTACACCATTTTCAGGGTTGGTGTAGAGTACGTGGGGACGTCAGGGCACGACTTCAGTCGTGCCGGTAGGCGTGTCAAATCAACTCCTCTTCCTTGCGGCTTCAGCCGCTGAGGGACGTACCTCAGGGGCTAAAGCCCACCGGCAACGACGCGGCTTTTCGGCATGGCTGAAGCCATGCCCTGACGACTTTCATCCCCTATATATCACCGGTGAAAATGCTCTAGAAGTTAGAAGGTAGAATAAAGAAGTTCTTTCCGGCCTTCTGACTTCTTTCTTCTAACTCCTAACTACTGTCTTCTTTTCTCCGTGCGCTCTGTGTCTCTGTGGCTTCTTCTTATGCCCGCTCGCTTACGCGCGCGGCTCGGATTCTCACCCCGTGAGCGCGCCGACGATGCCGGGGCGGGCTTGCTCGAAGACCACGCCATGCCGCCCTCTGGCGATCCAGCCGATCCGGTAATACCTCTCCTTGGCTTGCTTCAAGATCGCCGTGGCCTTGTCCATTTTTTTCTGCGAGACGACGAGCGCCATGCCGATCCCGAGGTTGAACGTGCGCCGCATCTCCTCTTCCGGGACGCTGCCGATTTCGCGCAGGAGGCTGAAGACGGGCGGCTCGGGCCAACTGCCCGTTTCGATCCGCGCTTCGAAGCCGCGTGGCAGAATGCGCGGGAGGTTGCCGGGGATGCCGCCGCCGGTGATGTGCGCCGCGCCTTTCAACGCGCCGGCCCGGTTCAGCTTGTCAAGCACGGCTGCATAGCTGCGATGCGGCTTCAGCAATTCCTCCGCCACGCGGCAGCCGAGGCGCGGCAAATAATCTTCGAGCGCGTAGCCGCCGGTTTCGAGCAGCAGCTTCCGGGCGAGCGAATAGCCGTTCGTATGCAGTCCGGCCGAAGGGATGCCGAGCACGAAGTCGCCTGCCTGAATACCTCTCCCATCCACGAGCCGGCTGCGCTCCGCGACACCGACAATGAAACCCGCCAGGTCGTATTCCCCATCGCGGTAGAAGCCGGGCATCTCGGCAGTCTCGCCGCCGATCAACGCGCAGCGGTGTGCGCGGCAGGCTTGGGCCAAGCCCTCGATGATCTGTTCGAGCACTTCCGGCTCGAGCCGCCCGCAGGCGAAGTAGTCGAGGAAGAAGAGCGGCGTCGCACCCTGCACGGCAATGTCGTTTGCGCAATGGTTTACCAGGTCCGCAGCGACGCTGCGGTGGCTCCCGGTGGCAAAGGCGATCTTGAGCTTGGTGCCGACGCCATCCGTGCTCGACACGAGGACCGGGGACTTCCACCGGCGCTTGTCGAACGCAAAGAGCGCGCCGAAGCCGCCGATTCCGCCCAGCACGTTCCGGTCAAAGGTTCGCTTGGCGAGTTGCCTGATGCGCTGTTTGGCGCGGTCCGAGCGGGCAATGTCCACGCCGGCGGCCGCATAAGTAACAGAAGTTTTTGGCATCGGGAAGTGTTCTTAAGAGCAGGTCCCTCGTCGGCTTCGCCTCCCTTCGACAAGCTCAGGGCAGGCTCTTGGGATGACAGCGCGGACGGGCTTCATCGGCGGCTGGCGGCCTCCATCTGGAGGGTGACGAGCTTGGTGGGGTAGTGGCCGGTATAGCAGGCCGTGCAGAATTCCCCGTGCGCGTCGCCGACCGCTTCCCGCAGCCCTTCGAGCGAGAGATAGGCCAGGCTGTCGGCGCCGAGGTATTGCCGGATTTCCTCGACGGATTGGTGGGAGGCGATCAGCTCCTTCTGCGTGGGCGTGTCAATGCCGTAAAAACACGGCGCGACCGTGGGCGGACAACTGATGCGGACGTGCACTTCGCGCGCGCCGGCCTCGCGGATGATGCGGACGATCTTGCGGCTGGTAGTTCCGCGCACTATCGAGTCATCCACCAGCACCACACGCTGGCCATCCAGGACGCTCCGCACGGGGTTGAGCTTGAGCTTCACGCCGAAGTCGCGGATGTTCTGTTCCGGCTCGATGAACGTCCGGCCCACGTAGTGGTTGCGGATAAGCCCGAACTTGAAGGGAAGGCCGGATTCGGCGGAGTACCCCACAGCCGCCGCCACGCCCGAGTCCGGGACGGGAACAACAATGTCGGCATCGGCGGGCGCTTCCCGCGCCAGGCACCGCCCCAGGTTGTCCCGCGACTGGTGCACCGAGCGCCCGAAGATGACGCTGTCGGGCCGCGAGAAGTACACGTGCTCGAAGATGCAGAACGAGTGGGGCGTCTCCGGGGCGAAGCGCGAAACCTGGAAGCCGCCGGGGTCCACGCGCGCGAGCTCGCCGGGCCGCACTTCGCCGATCAACTGCGCGCCGATCAGGTCGAAGGCGCAGGTCTCGGAGGCGAAGACAAAGGCGCCGTCTTTTCCATGGTTCAACGCGCCGGGCCAGGCGGGGGTCTCGGGCAGCAGGCCGATCACCAGGGGCCGGAACCCATGCGGGTCGCGCACCGCGTAGATGCGGTCCCCGTGGAGGAACACCAGCGAATACGCCCCCTCGACCTGCAACAGCGAGTCCGCCAGGGCCTCCTCGAAATCTTTCTTTCGGGAGCGCGCGATCAAGTGCAGGATCACCTCGGTGTCGCTGGTGGTTTGGAAGATCGAGCCGCTCTCCTCGAGGTGCTTGCGAAGCTGCCGGGCATTGGTGAGATTGCCGTTGTGGGCGACCGAGACGAGTCCTTTGTTGAAGCCCGCGGTCAGCGGCTGCGCGTTGAGCAGAACCGTATCGCCGGCGGTCGAGTAGCGGGTGTGGCCGATGGCGAGCCAGCCCCGCAAGCCTTTCAGCACGGCTTCGGTGAAGACCTCCGCCACCTGCCCCATGGCCTTGTGGTGGTGAATCTTCTTGCCGTTGCCGGAAACGATCCCGGCGCTCTCCTGGCCGCGGTGCTGCTGGGCGTAGAGACCCAGATAGGCGAGCTTCGCAGCCTCCGGATGGCCGTGGACCGCGAAGATGCCGCATTCGTCGTGGAATTTATCGTGGCATTCGTTCTTCATGCGCGCTTCCTTGTTCCACCGCTCGCTCGAAACCCGTTTCGTAGGGAATCCGCAGCGAGGCGATGGGGATATCGAAGAGGACTCGACCTCCCTGCCATACGGTCAGTGCTGCTCCCCCGGTCGTTCCGATAATTTCCGCCGCTACATTATATTCTCCCGCAATCCGTTTTGCATCCGCAAGTAGATTTCCTGGAACAGAAACCAGGATGCGCGACGGGTCTTCGGCGAAGAGCCACGCGCGCGGGTCGCCGCCGGAGGGAATATTCACGGCCGCGCCGACGCCCCGGCCCAGCGAGCACTCGGCCACAGCCACGGCCAGGCCGCCGTCGCTCAGGTCATGGGCCGACTCCGCCAATCCTGCGGCGATCAACCTTCGGCAACAAGCCTGCACGCTGCGCTCGGAGTCCAGGTTGACGCCCGGCGGAAGTCCCCACAACATCCCCAGATTCGTTTGGGCGTACTGCGACGAGCCGAACGTAATCGCAAATTCCTCCCGTGAAGCTGGGGCGCCGCCCAGAAGCAGGATGCTGCGCCCTTCGTTCTTGAAAGGAGGCGTGCAGTGGAGTGCGGCGTTTTCGAGCAAGCCGACCACGCCCACCACTGGCGTCGGGTAGATCGGTTGGCCCTCCGTCTCGTTATAAAAGCTGACGTTGCCGCCGGTGATGGGGACCGCGAGCGCCTCGCAGGCTTCCGCCATCCCTTCGATCACTTCCCGGAACTGCCACATGATCTCCGGCTTCTCCGGATTGCCGAAATTGAGGCAGTTGGTGGCGGCGAGCGGCTCGGCTCCGGTCACACTCACATTCCGCGTGCTCTCCGCCACGGCCAACCGAGCGCCCCGGCGCGGATCAAGGAAGCAATAGCGCCCGTTGCCGTCCACCGCCATCGCCAGGCCCTGCCCGGTTTCCTTGAGACGAAGCAGCGCCGCATCGCCACCGGGCGCGATCACCGTGTTGGTGCGGACCATAGTGTCATATTGTTCGAAGACCCAGCGCTTCGACGCAATGGTTGGCGCCGCCAGAAGCTGGAGCAAATCCTCGGCGAGTTCGGTCCCGCTGCGCGAACACAGCGGGAACGGAGGCTCCAGCGGCACGGGCCGGCGGGGGATCGCCCGGGGACGGTCGTACACCGGGGCCTCTTCGGTCAGCGCCTGGTTGGGAATCTCGGCAACGATGGAGCCATGCTGTTTCACGCGCAGCACGGGCGGCTCGATCACGCTCCCGATCTCGACGGCATCGAGGCCCCACTTGCGGAAAACCTGAATGACTTCGTGCTCGCGTCCGCGCTCGGCTACCAGCAACATGCGCTCCTGTGACTCGCTCAACATGATCTCGTAGGGCGTCATCCCGGTTTCGCGCTGCGGGACGCGGTCCAGCTCAATCTCGATGCCGACCGCGCCGCGCCCGCCCATCTCGCAGGTCGAGCACGTCAGCCCCGCCGCGCCCATGTCCTGAATGCCCAAGACCGCGCCGGTTTGCATCGCTTCCAAGCAGGCTTCGAGCAATAGCTTTTCGAGGAACGGGTCGCCGACCTGAACGTTGGGGCGCTTCTGCTGCCCGTCCGCGCCGGAGAATTCCGCCGAAGCCAGCAGCGATGCCCCGTGGATGCCGTCGCGGCCGGTCTTGGCGCCGACGTAGATGACCGGATTGCCCGGCCCGCGCGCGCGGGCGTAGAAGATCTGGTCTTGCTTCGCGACGCCCAGCGCAAAAACGTTCACCAGCGGGTTCGACTGGTAGCACGGCTCGAAGACGACTTCCCCCCCCACGGTCGGCACGCCGAAGCAGTTGCCGTAAAAAGCAATCCCTCCGACCACGCCGCGCAGGATGCGACGGTTGAGCGCAACATCAGTTCTCGCGGTTCTATCGGATGACACGATTCGCTCGGTGATGGGGCCGAAGCGCAGCGAGTCCATCACGGCGATGGGTCGAGCGCCCATGGTGAAGATGTCGCGGAGGATTCCGCCCACGCCGGTCGCCGCTCCTTGGAACGGCTCGACGAAGCTCGGATGATTATGCGACTCGATCTTGAAGGCGCAGACCCAGCCGTGGCCGATGTCCACGATCCCGGCGTTCTCGCCCGGCCCTTGGATCACGGCGGCTCCGCGCGTCGGCAGGTGTTTCAAGTGCGGGCGCGAGCTTTTGTAGCTGCAATGCTCGCTCCACATCACGCTGAAGAGGCCGAGTTCCGTGATCGTCGGTTCGCGTCCGAGAATCCGCAGAATGCGGTCGTACTCTTCGGCGGTGAGGTTGTGTTCCTCGACGAGTTGGGATGTGATTTCAGGCAAACGAGCTGTCCTGGAAATGCGTTGCGAAGCCGTATCCGAGCCGGGACCGTAAGAGAGCGGTCACTCCGGTTGCTGACGCCACGCTAGCGTCGCGCTGCCGCCTCGGCCTTTGGCGATGCGCGTCCAGCCGCGACGGCGCGGACCCCGGCATGAACCCCGGCATGGACTAAGGACTGAAAGATGAACAAACCATCCCGCGAGCCGAGCAGCGCATCGCTGGCGCGTTCCGGGTGCGGCATCATGCCGAGCACATTGCCTTGGCGGTTTATGATCCCGGCGATGTTGTGAAGCGAGCCGTTGGGGTTCGCTTCGTCGGTGATCGCGCCGTCCGGCGTCGCGTAGCGGAAGACCACCTGCCCGTTGCGTTCGAGTTCGTCGAGGGTCGCTGCGTCGGCAAAGTAATTGCCTTCCGCGTGCGCGATGGGAACTTCCAACACCTGGCGCGGCCGGCAGGCGTTGGTAAATGGGGTCTCTGTGTTCTCGACCCGGATATGCACGGGGCGGCAGATGAATTTCAGGCCCCGGTTGCGCAGCATCGCGCCCGGCAACAGGCCGGCTTCGAGCAGGATTTGAAACCCGTTGCAGATACCGAGCACCAACCCGCCCTGCGCCACAAACTCTTTCACCGCGCTCATGATCGGCGCAAAGCGCGCAATGGCGCCGGTGCGCAGGTAGTCGCCATAGGAGAACCCGCCGGGCAGGATCACCACGTCCGAGCCGGCGAGGTCGCGCGACTCATGCCACAGAAACGCCGCCTCCTGCCCGAGCGCGTGCTCCACGGCGCAAAAGGCGTCGTGATCACAGTTGCTGCCGGGAAAAACCACCACTCCGAATTTCATAGGCGCGGTTGCTCAGTATCTTCTGGAAGAAACCAGTATAGCACGGAGCGCGCTGCCTGCCTGTGCTGGGTTAGAAGCCCATTACCTCTTCCAATGCATCTTGCAGCGTAAGTTACAGGCATTCCAGCAGCTCATCCATGCGAGTCCCTGTAATTGACGCAGCCCTGCGGATCATGCTATAAGTGGGTTGTTATCAAGGGAGTAGGCATCCCACCAACCCTTCGCGAGACTGGGGAATCCTATTGGAACTGGAGCTAACGGGTGAACAAGGGCAGGTTCGCCATGCGGTGCGCGAATTTGCCGAGAGCGAGATTGCTCCGCACGTCAAGGAATGGGACCAGAACGCAATTTTCCCGACGGAGATCATTCCCCGGCTCAGCGCATTGGGACTGCTGGGGATTATATTCCCCGAGCAATACGGCGGCGGGGGGCTGGGATATGTGGAGTATGTAACTGCCATCGAGGAGTTGGCGCGCGTAGACGGCTCGATTGCTCTGACCGTCGCGGCCCACACTTCCCTCTGCACGAACCACATTTTCCTGAGCGGGACGGAAGCGCAGCGCCAGAAGTATGTTCCCTCGCTGGCTTCGGGCAAGAAGCTCGGCTGCTGGAGCCTGACGGAACCCGAAGCGGGTTCCGACGCCGGCGGCACGCGCACACGGGCCGAGCGCAGTCATCCCGGCTGGGTTCTGAACGGCATCAAGACCTTCACCACCAACGGCAGCTACGCCGACGTTTGCGTGGCGATGGCGGTAACCAATGCCGCGCTCGGCCATCACGGCATCTCCGCGTTTATTATTGAGAAGGGAACTCCGGGCTTTCGTCCCGGCCACAAGGAACAGAAGCTCGGCATGTGCGCGAGCGACACGGCGGAAGTGATCTTTGAGGATTGCCGCATCCCGCAGGAAAACCTGCTGGGCGAAGAAGGGCACGGGTTCATTGACAGCTTGAAAGTCCTCGACGGGGGGCGCATCTCGATTGCGGCCTTGTCCGTTGGCATCGCGCAGGGAGCCTTTGATGCGGCGTTGCGCTACTCGCAGCAGCGGCGGCAGTTCGGCAGGCCGATCTCGGACTTCCAGGGGATTCAGTGGAAGCTTGCTGACATGGCTACCGAGATTGAAGCGGCGCGGCTGCTCACCTATCAGGCCGCCCGGCGCAAGGATCAGGGACATCCCGTGACGCGCGAGGCCTCGATGGCCAAGCTCTTTGCCTCCGAGGTGGCGGTGCGCGTGACCGGGGAAGCCTTGCAGATTCACGGCGGCTATGGTTTTCTCAAGGATTACCCGGTGGAGAAGTTTTACCGGGATGCCCGGCTTTGCACCATCGGCGAAGGAACGAGCGAAATCCAGCGGCTGGTGATCGCACGGAGCCTGCTCGACAGCCATGGCTGAGGTAGCCACGGCACGTTTTTTGTGCCGTGGGCTTGTCGCCGGAACGAGAACTGAATGAACCCACAGCAAGCCGCAAAGCGGGACCGTGGCTCATCGGCCCGGAAGAAACCCGGAACGAGCCCACGTCACAAGAAAGGTGCCATGGCTATCCGCTACAGCAAGTATTTTCATCCGAGCGAGATCGATAATCACTTCAGAAAAGGTGCGCGCTACTAGGTTTCGCTCGATGAAGTGGAGAGGATTGCGATTTAACCCATGACAGCCGAACATACCGGTGCAATACTTTTCCATTGCTGGCGTCACGATGCGCCGGAACGTGCAAGGACGATTTTATCCTCGATAATCGGGAGGGGCCTTCTCCTCACGACAACCAATGGCGGCGCACTCGATAGCTTCACGGTGCGGGACGGGGAAAACCAGCTCCGAAAAATCGAAGTGATGCAGCGGCCTCGTATCTGTTTCACCGACATTCCCATCGAACTGCTTGCAACACATGGTGCTGCTTATGGACGGTACGGCGTCGGTTTCTCCCGCAAAACCATAGTTGAGTGGGGCGGCTGTCCGGCATGGTATCTTCCCAATCATCACGGGGGAGATACACTCAAGGACAATGGTCCTTTGTTGGTCAATGGTCTTCATGCAGCCATGATTGCTGTAGATAGCTATCAGGCCTTCGTCAAAGGGACCGAGAAATTGCTTAAGGAAGGCCAGATAAAGCAGCGGTTTATCACTCAGACCTTCACTCATGGGAAACCGCTTGTTGGAGATGCACTCATTAACTGGCTTGCCTACGGACGAAATTGCATTGAGAGGTCCTTATCCTTCATCAAGGAAATGTCGCCTCAGGATAGCGAAGACTTCCGTTATTTGTACGAAAGAGAATGGCGCATAGTAGAGGGCCTACGGGTTCTGGGCAAAGACCCTTGCCGTGTACTTACGGACACGGAAAAATCCGAGCTTTGCTCTCTTAACCCCACTTGGAAACAGCACCCGATTGTAAACGATATCAATATACAGGTGCGCTATCCATCAGCGCCCATAATAGATTCGTTCCGCTTTTTTGCCGGTCTTTCCGAAACCGAGAAAGTTTCCCAGAAGATCGATGTAATACTTGTTCCAAATGACACTGAGAAAGCTTTCGCGGAAAGAATGATCTCTGAGGATCCGCATGCTTTCAAGATAGGTGGTCCTGAGGTCCGAGTTTTCCCTTCCTGAGGCCAAAAACGGCTCACAGAAGTAGCCACGGCACGCCTTTTGTGCCGTGGGCTTGTCTGGAGCGCGGCCCGGGTCTCACTTGGCGTGCCACACGCTTCTGGGGTAACCTAAAGACATGACAGCAGAACAAAAAAATGCTCTGGCCGAGATCGTCACTATTGACAAGGAGGTCATGCACGGCACCCCCTGTTTTACGGGAACGCGTGTGCCTGTCCAGACCCTCATTGATTTCCTCGAAACCGGCGACAGCATTGATGATTTTTTGGCCACTTATCCATACATCCCGCGTCAACAAGTCATCGCTTTTCTGGAACTGAGCCGCGACATCACGTTCGACCAAATCACATGCGCGTCTGAGACACCTGCATTGGGACTTCTATATTGACTTGGGCGTCAGTGAGGCTTTCTCCGATCATGAGGTCAGAACGGCGGTGGAGCTTGGCTGGCAGCGGCTGAAAGATAACGCCCTGGTCGCGGGGTTGCAGGATCGGTTCGATGTTTTGGTTACGGCCGACCAAGGATTTGAGCACCAACAGAATCTCAAGACCTTACGCTTTGGTTTGCTGATTCTTCATGTTCAAAGGAACAAGGTGGAATTCTACCGGCCATTTTTTGGGCAAATGCAAGCCGCCGTTGCCCGGATCAAGCCTGGAGAAGTGAGCCACATCTACGGGACCCCAGGTGCTTGAAGCTCCCGTATCGCAACCAAGAAGACGGATGCCGTCATCGTCGGTGCGGGCGCGGCAGGCGGGACACTCGCGGGCGCTCATCATTGCACGGAGCCTGCTCGACAGCCATGCCTGAAACGCAACCCGAATATCTTCTCGATCGGTGGGTCGAAGAGATTCTTCGCGGGGACGCGCGCGCCATCGCCAGGGCTATCAGCGCCATCGAGAATGGGGAAGCACCGGCTCAGGAACTTCTGCGGCGATTGTTTCCGCACACGGGGCGCGCAGTCACCATCGGCATAACCGGCTCTCCCGGAACGGGCAAGAGCACGCTGGTGGACGGCCTGGCCGCGCTTCTCCGCCGCCGGGGGCACACGGTGGGGATTCTCGCCGTGGACCCCAGCAGCCCGTTCAGCGGCGGAGCCATCCTGGGCGACCGCGTGCGCATGCAGACGCACGCCACTGACCCCGGAACCTATATCCGCAGCATGGCGACGCGAGGCGCGCTGGGCGGACTCTCCGCCGCCACGCTCGATGCTGCCGTGGTGCTCGACGCCGCCGGCAAAGAGTTCATCCTGGTTGAGACCGTGGGGGTCGGCCAGGATGAAGTCGAAGTGATGCGTTTGGCGGATGTGACGCTCGTCCTGCTCGTGCCCGGCATGGGAGACGACGTGCAAGCATTCAAGGCCGGGATCATGGAGATCGCCGATATATTTGTGCTCAACAAGGCCGACCTCGAAGGAGCCGACCGCGTCGAGGCCGAAATCCGCGCGCTGCTCAACATGGCTCCGGCGGACCCGGCGGGGCAGCCTCCCCCTTCCCCCATTGTCCGGACCGTCGCCACGCGCCAGGAGGGAGTGGAGGAGTTGCTCGCTGCCGTCATCCATTACCTGGACGTTTCGCGGAGCCACGGAAGGCTTCAGCAGCGGCAGGTCGAGCACTGGCGCCAGCGCATTGTGGAACTGCTTCGCGAGCGGCTCCTGGAGCGCGTGCTCGGCCAGGTCGTGCAGGACGGCGACTTGAATCAATATGCCGCCGCAGTGGCGGCGCGCCGCGCCGACCCGTACTCGGTCACGGACAAGATTCTGGAACAGGCGGGGTGGAGTGACGTCCAGCGATAAGAATCCGGAGCAGGCCGTCCTCGATCATCTCGGCATCGCGGTTGGTTCGCTCGCCGAAGCGGTGAAGTTCTACGAGCAGGCGCTCGGTTTGAAGGTCACGGGCTACGAGGTGATCCCGCACGAGAAGACCCGCGTGGCGATGTTGGCCCTGGGAGAAAGCCGCATTGAACTGCTCGAGCCGACCGCGCCCGACTCCCCGATTGCCCGGTTTCTTGCCAAGCGCGGGCCGGGCTTGCACCACATCTGCCTGCGCGTGCCGGACCTGGAGGCCGCTGTAGCACGTCTCAAACAGCATGGGATCCAGCTGATTAACCCGGAGCCGAGCATTGGCGCCGGCGGGCATCGCTACGTCTTCGTGCATCCCGCAAGCGCCGGTGGCCTCTTGCTGGAGTTGGCGCAAGCCCCGAGCGTGAAGCCGCTGGACGCGGCCGGATGAGGCCGCTTTCCCTGTTTTCCTGATACACTCATGAAGTTGGGAGGATCATGGCGCACGTAGAAATTGGAGTGATTGGCGGCAGCGGGTTGTATTCGCTTCCGGGGCTCCAGGATGCGGAAGAGGTGAACCTGGACACCCCCTGGGGGGAGCCTTCGGATGCCTATATCGTGGGGACGCTCGAAGGCCGCCAAGTGGCTTTCCTGGCGCGGCATGGTCGGGGGCACCGCGTTCTTCCCTCGGAATTGAATTTCCGGGCGAATATTTTTGGCTTCAAGATGCTCGGAGTGGAACGCATCTTCTCCTTCAGCGCCTGCGGCTCGCTCCGCGAGGAACTGCCTCCTTCTATGTTCGTCTTGCCGGACCAGTTCTTCGACCGCACGCGCGGGCGCGTCGCGACATTTTTTGGTAACGGAGTGGTCGCGCATATCTCCTTTGCCGATCCAGTCTGCCCGGCGTTGCTCGAGGTGCTGGAAACGGCCTGCCGGGAAGCCAGAGTCCCGGTGAAGCGCGGCGGAACGTATCTCTGCATGGAAGGCCCCGCCTTCTCAACCAAGGCCGAGTCGCGCGTCTATCGCTCTTGGGGCATGGACGTGATCGGCATGACGAACCTGCAAGAAGCCAAGCTCGCGCGCGAGGCGGAGATGTGCTACGCGACCGTGGCGATGGTCACCGACTTCGATTGCTGGCACCCGGAACACGATGCGGTCACGGTGCAGGAAGTAATCGCAAACCTCCTCAAGAATTCGGAAAATGCGGCGAAGGTGTTGTCTGAGGTGATCGCGCGCGTGCCGGCAGAGCGTACCTGCCGTTGCGGCTCGGCCCTGGCCGACGCCGTCATTACGGCGCAGGACAAGATTCCGTTGGAGACGCGCCGCACGCTCGACTTGCTGATCGGAAAGTACCTGACACCGGAGGCGAAGCCATGAGACTGTTGGTCGTCGGGTCGGTCGCCTTTGACGCTGTGCGCACGCCGCGCGGCAGCGTGGAACGCATGGTGGGCGGCTCGGCCACGTATTTTTCCGTCGCCGCCAGCTACTTCACGCAGGTGCGCGTGGTCGGCGTGGTGGGGGACGACTTCGAAGACGAACACCATCAGGTCTTCCTCGAGCGCGGCATCTGCACCGAGGGCCTGGAGCGCGTCCCCGGCAAGACCTTCTTCTGGTCGGGGGAGTACAGCGCCGATTTGAATGACCGGCGCACGCTCGCAACCGAACTGAACGTCTTCGCGAGCTTCCAGCCGAAGCTCCCCCTGCACTACCGACGGACCCCGTATCTTTTCCTCGGAAATATTGACCCGGAGTTGCAGTCACTCGTCCAGCGCCAGATGGAGGCCCCCCAGCTTGTCGCCGGGGACACCATGAATTTCTGGATCGAGGGGAAGCGGGACAAGCTCGAAGAGACGTTGCGGAACATCGGCGTTCTGATCATCAATGACTCCGAGGCGCGCCTGCTGAGCGGCGAGCACAATCTGATCAAGGCGGCCCGGGCCATCCGAGCGATGGGCCCGCAGATGCTGGTCATCAAGCGCGGCGACAATGGCGCCACGCTGTTCCGGGAAGGGGAAATCTTCAGCGTCCCGGCCCTTCCCCTCGAAGATGTATTCGATCCAACCGGCGCCGGAGACAGTTTCGCCGGGGGCTTCATGGGCTACTTGGCTTCTCACTCGATCGAGGGAAACGGACCCGATCCGGGCGTCTTGCGCCGGGCGGTCATCTACGGCTCGGTGATGGGAAGCTTTGCCGTCGAGCATTTTGGTCTGGAGCGCCTGCGCCGCCTCAGCCGGCCCCAGATTGAAACCCGCTACAAAGAATTCCAGATACTCACGCGATTCGATTAGCCTCCGGTCGGCGCCGTCAATTCCATTCCAGGAGGAACTTCCCGATGGGACTACGAACTCCCGAGCAGTTCCGCAGCAGTCTGCGCGACGGCCGCACTGTCTATCACAAGGGCAAACGAGTGGAGGACGTGACCACGCACCCGGTGCTCAAGGTCGGCGTGGATTCCTCGGCGGTGGACTACGAGCTGGCAGAGAATCCGGAAACGCGCGAGCTTGCCGTGATAACGCCGCCTCACGGGGAAGCCTACAGCCGCTTCTTTCTGCCGCCGCGCTCGCCGGAGGATCTGTTGCGACGGAGGAAGCTCGCCGAAACCGGGAGCCGCATCTGCTTCGGCTTCCCGCCGTTCGCCAAAGAGGGCGGCTCGGACGCCGTCAATGCGGTGGCCATCCTCGCGGCCCATTGTGATGCGGCGAATGGAACGCCGTATGCACAGCGGCTGGAAGCGTTCCGCCGCTACCTTCAGCGCGAAGACCTCAGCATCTCGATCACCATGACCGACGTCAAAGGCGACCGCGCCTTGCGGCCCTCGCAGCAGGCCGATCCGGATTTATATGTGCGCAAGGTCCGTCGAGTGGACGGAGGGATGATTGTGCGCGGCGCGAAGGCGCACATCACCACGGCTCCTTATACAAACGAGTTCTGCGTGCTCCCGACGCGCGCCATGGCCGAGGCCGACCGCGATTACGCGATCTCGTTTGCGATCCCGGCCAACACCCGAGGGATTCGGATCATCGCCCGCTCCGGTCCCTGGGAGGAAGGTCTGGTGGACTACCCCGTCGCCAATCGCGCCGCGATGATCGAGGGGCTGGTGATCTTCGACGATGTCTTTGTGCCCGACGACCGGATTTTCCTCGAAGGCGAGTGGCAGTTCGCCGGGCCGCTCGCCGCCATGTTCGCCAACTACCACCGCGTTACGGCGGCGGCGTACAAGTATCCGTTCGCGGAACTGCTCGTCGGCGCGGCGCAATTGGCGGCGGAATCGAACGGCATCGAGCGGGTCGCTCATGTGCGGGATAAGATCGCCTGGCTGGTGATGTACTCCGAGAGCATCCTGGCGCTGAGCGAGGCGGCCTGCCTCAAAGCTCATCAGGACCCTCTGACCGGCCTCTACTATCCCGATCCGGTCATGGGGAACGCCGCCAAGTTTTTCTTCGCTGATAACTACCATCAGGCCGTGAAGGCCGTGCAGGACATCGCCGGCGGCATCGTGGCGACGGTGCCTTCCGAGCACGACTGGAACAACCCGGAGACACGCGGCGACCTGGAGAAATACCTCGCCGGCAGCCAAAAGCTCTCCGCCGAAGACCGCTTCAAGATCATTCACCTGGTCAAGGATTTGGTGGCGTCGGAGTTGGGCGGCTTCTGGGAAGTAACCTCGCTCCACGCCGAAGGCTCGCTCGCCGCCGAGCGCCTGGCCACCTACGCCCACGCCGACATGAAGCGCTACCGCGCAGCAGCACTCCGAGCTGTGGGGCTAACATCCTTAACGCTATCGCGGGAAACGGCAGCGACTCGTTCGGCTTAGAGCATTTTCAGCATTGGTCTAGGGTATATGGGGACGTCAGGGCACGACTTCAGTCGTGCCGATGAGCGTGTAAAACCAACTCTTCTTCCTTACGGCTTCAGCCGCTGAGGGACATACCTCAGGGGCTAAAGCCCGCTCCAAAAGGCGCATGTTTTCGGCATGGCTGAAGCCATGCCCTGACGAACTCACCCCTCTCTACAGTAAGTCTGAAAACGGCTTAGCGAAACTTTGCAAAGACTTCGCTGCAGCCGCCCTGCCGGTTGGCGACGCGCGCCAAAACGAATAGCAAATCCGACAAGCGATTCAGATAGACGAGCACGTGCGGGTTGAGTTTTTCGGTCTGCGCCAGTCGCACTACGTCGCGCTCGGCGCGGCGCGCGACAGCGCGGGCAACGTGGAGGATGGCTCCGGCTTCGTTTCCGGCGGGAAGAATAAACTCCTGGAGCGGCGGCAGCGTTTCATTGTAGCGGTCCATCGTCTTTTCGAGGTTTTCGATTTCAGTCGGGCTGATGCGGCGTTGCCGGTCCGGTTCGCTTTGAGTCGCGTCTGGCGAAGGGACCGCCAGATCGGCTCCCAGAACGAAAAGCTCATTCTGAATCCGCTCGAGCAACTGAAGCAGTTCGGCGTCGGCGATCTTTGCGCGGGCCAGGCCAAGGATAGAGTTCAGCTCGTCCACCTCTCCATAGGCGCAGACGCGCGGGGAAGCCTTGCTGACACGCTCGCCGGAGCCGAGGCTGGTTTTGCCCTCGTCACCCGTGCGGGTGTAAACCTTGGTAATGCGCATGAGCGTTTGTCCGATGCTTACGACGTTCCTTTGGATTGTCATCCCGAGCGAAGCGAGGGACCTGCACGTCTGTTTTCCCATCCGCCACAACTAGGGAACGTGCAGGTTCCTCGGGCCGTCAGAAAACAACGGCCCTCGGAATGACAATCGGTAGGGCTCTTCACCATCCTGGTGGCTTTTGCAATGGCTTCGAGCGATTACGGGCTAGCGATCTTGTCACTCATCACTGACCACTCGTCACTGCTCTTGGCGGCGCGGCGAGCAGGTTATCAATCAACCGGGTTTTCCCGAAGCGCGCCCCGACGGCGACCAGCACTTCACCCGCAATTTGCTTCACATCTCCCAAGGCATGCGGGTCCACGACGCGGGCGTAGTCGAGTTCCGCGCCGGGCACAGAACGGATCATATCGCGCATTTCCTGCTCGATCCGGGCGACGTCGCGGACGCCGGAGCGAATCAGGTCTTCGGCGCGGCGCAGGGAGCGGTAGAGGACCGTGGCGTTGGCCCGCTCTTCGGAGTCGAGATAGGCGTTCCGCGAGCTCATCGCCAGGCCATCCGGCTCGCGCACGGTCGGGCAGACCTCGATTTCAACGGGAAAATTCAGGCCCCTTACCATCCATTGAATGATGACCGCCTGCTGCGCGTCCTTCTGGCCGAAAAAAGCGCGGTCCGGCTGGATGATGTTGAGCAGCTTGGCGACCACCGTGGCGACGCCGCGAAAATGCCCCGGCCGCGAGGGTCCGCACAAAGTCTTCCCCAGCTTTCCCGGATGGACCGTAAGCGGCAGCGCATCGGGATACATCTCGCCCGCTTCCGGGCAAAAGACCGCGTCCACGCCCTCGCGCTCCGCCAGAGCGAGGTCCCGGGCGAAATCCCTGGGGTAGCGAGCGAAATCTTCCCCCTGCCCGAACTGCAACGGATTGACAAAAATCGAGACCACCACGCGGTCCGACTGTTCGCGGGCGCGGCGGAACAAGCTCCGGTGTCCATCGTGGAAGGCGCCCATGGTGGGAACGAAGCCGATTGACTTCCCGCCGGTCCGCTCCGTCCGCACCCACTGCCGTGCGGCCGCGATCGTTTCCAGAACCACGGTCATGGCTTCTTGGCCGAGGTCAAGGAGGGCGTGACGGGCTCTTCCGAGGTGAAGGAATGCTCGGGGCCGGGGAATTTCCCCTCGCGCACTTCGCGGGCGTACTGTTCCATGGCTTCCCGGATGACGTTCCCCAGGCGGGCGTATTGCTTCACAAACCGCGGCTTTACCTTCCCGGCAATGCCCAACAGGTCGTGCAGTACCAGCACTTGGCCGTCGCAGTGGACGCCGGCGCCAATGCCAATGGTAGGGATGGAGAGGCTGGCGGTAATTCTTGCGGCCAGGTCTTCCGGGATGCATTCGAGAACAATGGAGAATGCGCCGGAGTGCTCCAGAGCCTGTGCGTCGGAGAGAATTCTCTGGGCCGCTTCCTCATCCCGTCCTTGCAGCTTGTACCCTCCAAACACATGGATGGACTGCGGCGTGAGACCTAGGTGGCCAATCACGGGGATGCCGGCAGAGACCAGCGCGCGGACCTGCGGGCAGATATCCACGCCGCCTTCGAGCTTGACCGCCGACGCGCCTTCCTGCAATAGCCGCCCGGCATTGCGCACGGCGTCTGCGGTCCCGGTCTGATACGTGAGGAACGGCAAGTCCACAGCGACCAACGCCCGCTGCGCGCCGCGGACCACCGCCCGGGTATGATGGATCATGTCATCGAGCGTCACCGGGAGCGTGGTTTCATACCCCAGGACCACCATTCCGAGCGAGTCGCCCACGAGCACCGAGTCCACCCCGGCCTCGTCCGCCAGGACGGCCGTGGGATAATCGTAGGCGGCGATCATGACGATCTTTTCCGCCCGGGCTTTCTTCTTGAGCAGTTGCGTGGTAGTGACTCGTTGCATTCTGTTCTCACTCGGGCGTCCCGGGGTGCTTTTCACAATGTTGCTCTACGGGACGGACCTCCTGGGAGGCTACGCCGCAGAAGCGACAACTCTGGCTTGAATGCCGGGCCTCTCTGACCCGGGAAGCGCGTGACGGCGCGAAAGGGGACTTCCTCAATTTGTCGAAGCGGCCAACGGTTTGCGCCCTTCGTTGGTTCAATCCGCTGACCGCTCGCCGGGGTGGACCCGCTCGGGGCTACCCGGACATCTTGGCGATCAATTCAAACATCGGCATGTACATGGCAACGACGATGCCGCCGACGGTTGCCCCCAGGAAGGCGATGATGACCGGCTCGAGCAGGGTCAGCATGTTCTTCACGGCGTCATCCACTTCCATCTCGTAGAAATCCGCGATTTTTTGGAGCATGGCGTCCATGGCGCCGGTCTGCTCCCCCACTGCGATCATCTGCGTAACCATGTTGGGGAAGACTCCCGACTCCTTGAGCGGCTCCGTAATGGTGCGGCCTTCTTCGATGGCCTTGCGGACTGCCATGATGGCCCGCTCGACGACGGCATTCCCGCTCGTCCGGGCCGTGATGGACATGGATTCCAACAACGGCACGCCGCTGGTGATGAGCGTGCCAAGGGTCCGCGTGAAGCGGGCCACCGCGATTTTCCGGAGCAAATCGCCAATCACCGGAATCCGCAGCATGATCCGGTCAATCGTATAACGGCCACCTTCGGACGCGTAGACCCTCTTGAAGCCAAAGAACGCGAAGATCCCCAGAATGATAAAAACCCACCCGAACCGCCCGATGAAGGAGCTCATCCCGACCACGATTTTAGTCGGCAAGGGCAGTTCCACGCCCATGGCAGCGAACATGTTCGCGAAAATCGGCACCACCTTCCACAACAGCATCGTAATGACAATGCCGGCGATGCCGAGCACCGCCACGGGATAAATCAAGGCGGACTTGACCGCGGCCCTCAGTTTCACCGCCTTTTCCACATAGCCGGCGAGGCGCTGCAAAATCGTGTCCAGAATACCTCCGGTTTCGCCCGCCTCAATCATGTTGACCATCAACTGATCGAAGGTTTTGGGATGTTCCCGCATGGCGTTGGCCAGGGTCGTACCGCTCTCCACGTGGGAGCGGACATCGGTGAGCACTTTCTGGAAGGCTGTGTTTTCTTGATTGCCAGCCAGGATTTCCAGGCACTGCACCAGCGGCAAACCGGAATCAATCATGACCGAGAACTGGCGGAAGAAAATGGCCAGTTCCTTGGCCGTAATTTTCTGCCCGCCCAAGATCGGAAGGGCGAATTCCTTGCCCTTCTCTTTGATCTTGGTGGGTGTGATCCGCTCGCGGCGGAGCAGGGCGGTCAACGCGGCCTTGCTTTCGGCCATCCGCTCCTGTCCACTAATTTTCGTTCCTCGGGCGGTGCGTCCATCATAGACGTAGACGGGCATCGGTTACCTCCTCAACGCGTTCATTCACGGCGGTCCGGGAACCGCGGCGGTTCAAGCCAGACCGCGCAGTATCCTTATCTCTTGACGGGCCCGGCTTGCGACCGTTGCCCCGTCGCCAGCAATCCTGTTCCCCGGTTGATCATGTCCTGCAACTCATCGGGATTGCTCGACCGAGCCATCGCTGTGTCCAGCGTGATGAGCTTCTGGAAGTGGAGCGTGGCTAGGGACTGGTTGAACGTCTGCATGCCGTATTTTTCCTGCCCGGCCTGCATGGCGGAATAAATCTGGTGAATCTTGTCTTCGCGAATCAGGTTCCGAATGGCCGAGTTGGGAACTAAGATTTCCATCGCCATGGCCCGCCCCGAGCCGGAAGTCTTGGGCAGCAAGGCCTGGCAGAGGATCCCTTCCAACACCAGCGACAACTGCGCGCGGATCTGGGGCTGCTGGTGAGACGGAAACACGTCCACCAGGCGGTTGATGGTCGAGGCCGCGGAGTTGGTGTGGAGGGTGCCGAAGGTGAGGTGGCCGGTCTCCGCGATCCGCAGGGCGGACTCAATGGTTTCCAGGTCGCGCATCTCGCCGATCAGCACCACGTCCGGGTCCTCGCGCAGTGCGGCGCGCAGCGCATTGGGAAACGAATGGGTGTCGGAGTGCACCTCCCGCTGGTTCACCAGGCAGTTCTTGTGGGAGTGAAGAAACTCGATCGGGTCCTCAACCGAGAGGATGTGGTCGTGGCGCTCATTGTTGATTTTGTCCAGCATGGCCGCCAGCGTGGTGGACTTGCCGCTGCCCGTGGGACCCGTCACCAGAATCAACCCGCGCGGCTTGTCGCACATCTTGGAGACCACCACGGGAAGGCCCAGTTGTTGAAACGTCCGGATTTCGTAGGGGATCATGCGGAAGACGGCTGCCACGGCGCCGCGCTGGTTGAAGATGTTGGCCCGGAAGCGGGCCAGCCCTTTGATGCCGAAGCTGAAGTCGAGTTCCAGGTTTTCCTCGAAGCGGTGTTTCTGCGCGTCCGTCAGCACGCTGTACGCGAGCTGCTTGGTCTCCGCCGCCGAAAGCGGCGGCATATCCAAAGGCCGCAATGCCCCGTCCACCCGAATCTGGGGAGGACTGTTGGTCGTTACGTGCAAGTCCGACCCGTTCATCTCCAACAATTTTTTCAGCAGCTCACTCAGCGATACCGCCATTCTGCCCTCCCCCTTCGAAAACCGGCCACCCTCTCGGGATCGAATCGCTTGGTTCCAATTCTGATCCTTCCGGAGATAGTTTACAATACAGTTTCTTTGACCACTTCTTCCAAGGTTGTTAACCCTTCGCGCACTTTGATGAGGCCGCTTCGGCGGAGGGTGATCATCCCCAGCTCCATGGCCTTCCTTTTCAGTTCCAGGGCAGAAGCCCCGACCAGGACCAACTCCCGGAGATCTTCGGTCATTTCCATGACTTCATAGAGTCCCACGCGCCCTTTGCCGCCAGTCCCATTGCACTTCTCGCACCCTTTGCCCTTGTAAGTGACCACTTCCTGGGCCTCCTGGGGCGTATACCCGGCGTCAATCAGGGCCTGGAGAGGCATCTTGTGCTCGATCTTGCAGTTGACGCAGATGCGCCGCACCAGCCGCTGGGCGCAAATCAGTTGGACGGAGGTGGCGACCAAGAACGGTTCAATCCCCATATTCATCAGGCGGCTGATGGTTGACGGAGCGTCGTTGGTGTGCAGCGTGCTCAGGACCAGGTGTCCGGTGAGCGCGGCCTTGATGGCCACCTCCGCCGTTTCAAAGTCCCGGATTTCCCCCACCAGGATGATGTTCGGGTCCTGGCGCAGGAAGGAACGCAGCGCCGACGCAAAGTTTAAGCCGATTTGCTCCTTCATCTGAACCTGGTTGATCCCGTGCAACTGGAACTCCACGGGGTCTTCCGCCGTGACAATATTGGTATCCGGACTGTTCAAGCGGGAGACGGAGGAATAGAGGGTATTGGTCTTCCCGCTGCCCGTCGGTCCCGTCACCAGCACCATGCCCCAGGGCTTCAGGATCGCTCGTTCAAACTTGGTGAGGGATTCCTGCTCGAACCCCAGTTTGGTCATGTCCAGCCGCAGGTTTTCCTTGTCGAGCAGCCGCATGACTACTTTTTCGCCGTGCAGGGTCGGCAGCACGCTGACACGGAAGTCCAGTTGCTTCACCTTCCCGTCCTTCTGGAAGCGGATCATGATCCGGCCGTCTTGCGGGAGCCGTTTCTCCGCGATGTCGAGCTTGGACATGATCTTGATGCGGGAAATGATGCCATCGCGCATCTTGAAGGGCGGCGTCATCACGGTCTGCAGCAACCCGTCAATCCGGAACCGGACGCGGTAATCCTTTTCGTAGGGTTCCATGTGAATATCGCTGGCGCCGCGGTTGACCGATTCCCGGAGGATGATATTCACCAGCTTCACGACCGGGGCCTCCCCCGCCGCCCTTTCCAGCTCTCCTTCCGCAAGTTCTTCCTGAGTGGCCTCGAGCTCGAGAACGTCTTCTCCTCCCTCGGCGAATTCCTCCATGACCTTGTCCAGCGCGCTTCCTTGCGCCTGGGCGTAGAACCGGTCAATCGCTTCGCGGATGGAGCTTTCCGAGGCCACCACCGGCTCGACGTTAAAGCCGGTCATGAACTTGATGTCGTCCATTGCGAAGACATTGGTGGGGTCCACCATGGCGATGGTGAGCGACGAGCCCACCCGGCTCAGCGGTACGATTTCATAGCGCCGGGCCGTGTCTTCCGGGACGAGCTTGACGACGTCGGAATCCACTTCAAAATAAGCCAGATTAATCGAAGGAACACCGTACTGGCGGGAGAGGAAGGTCGTTACATCTTCGTCATTGACGAAGCCCATCTTGATCAGGCAACTGCCCAATCGCCCCCCGTTTTTCTTCTGGTACTCCAAGGCCTGGGCCAGTTGTTCGGGGGCGATGAGACTTTCCTTGACCATCAAGTCGCCCAGTCGAGTCCCGGACATCAATTGCTCCTTACCATCGCCGACACATAGACTCTACGAATTCTGGGGATTCGCGTAAGCCAACTCCTTCCGAATGCTATCTAAAAACTGCCCTCGGAGTCAAGAATTCCCCGGCGGATCGCTCCGACCCACAACCGCCTTTTTCCGGGAGAATGTCGCTGGTCGCCCTGCTTTCTCTCGATCCGGCAAGTAGCCCGCTGCGGATGGGAGGTTCCATTGTACGGGCAGATCGTCTCCGGAACTGCACCGGGAGAACGCTGTCTCCGTCAAGGCACCAGGGGTATAATTGGACCTTCGCAGGGAAATCGTCATGTCACTCAAATCCCTTCTTGCCACCAGCGACGATCAAGACGTGCTGGTTTCCGCGGTGGAGAGCCTCTTGCGGGAACAGGTGGGGCCGTTGCTCGAGCAGAACCGGGACGAGTGGGGCTTTCCCTGGGCGGTGTGGCACATCCTCCGCGAGAATGGAGTGGTCTCGTTTCCGTTTCCGCTGGAGTACGGCGGACTCAGCGGCAGCATGGTTGCCAATTGCCTGATGGTGGGGGAAGTGGCGCGTTACTCCGCCAGTGTGGCGATGATCCTGGCCAGCAATCAGCTTGCGGCTGTTCCCCTTCTCCTGGACGGGACCGCAGAGCAAAAAGAAAAAATTCTTCCCGACCTGATTTCCGGGCGCTCGCTGGCCACCTGCGCCACGATGGAACTGGAGCCGGAACCGGGCGGACTGCGGACTTCCGCTGTCAAAGAAGAGAGTGAATATATCCTCAACGGCGCGAAGCAACTGGTCCTGAATGCCGAAGGAGCTCGCTGGTTGGTCGTGTTTGCCAAAGAGTTGCCCACCACGGATCAAGCGAGCAGCAGCGCGTTCCTCGTCGAGCAGGGCGCGCCGGGGCTTTTGATCCTGAAGCGGGAGTGGGAAATGGACTCCCACGGCTTCTCGACCAGCGGACTGCTTCTGGAAGAATGTCGCATTCCGGAAGCAAGCCGCATCGGCCAGCCGGGCGAGGGCGTGGCCATCCAAAGCCAGATTACCGGCTTCAGCCGCCCGCTGCTGGCGGCGCTGGGCGTCGGGCTGGGGCAAGCTACGCTCGATACCGCCGTGCGCCACGCCCGGGAGCACAAGCAGTTCGGCCGCCGCATTGCCGAATCGGAAAGCGTCAAGCTCCAACTGGCGGACATGGCGATAGCCGTCGAGGCCGCCCGCGGCCTGGTGGTCCGCGCCGCCGCAGCCTTCGATCAGCGCAGCGCCGAGCAGGCCAAGCTGGGCGCCGCCGCCAAGTGCTTCGCCACCGACATGGCCATGCGGTTGACGATTGACTGTGCGCAACTGCTCGGAGAGGCGGGCTATCTCCACCGCTTTCCGCTCGAACGGCGCATCCGCCAAGCCAAGCTGCTCCAGATTCTCGAGGGCGGCAACGAGTCCCAACGCCTCACCATCTCCCGCGCCCTCCTGTAAGACTTCGGCACAAAATCTCGGCGCTGGCGGGCAGCCTTCCTAGCACTCGTCTTGCCTGTCTGCGCGCGCCCGATGTACACTAGCAGGTGCTAGGGGTTAGGGTTTGGCGACCTAGCACCTGACACCTAACACCTTGAGCCAAGCGCATCCTCCAATCATGCCGAATCCGAAAGAAGAAGAACCCGATGAATTCAAAGTCGTAGACCGCCGCCTCTTTACGCCCGACGGTCAGCGGCGGCCGGATGCGGTAATCGAGCCGCCAAAAGCGCCACCGCCTCCGCCCAAACCGCCGACCCCGGAGCCTCCCCGGAGCCAGGCCAAGAGCCTGCCCACCGCTGCGGAGGCGCGCCGCGCGCCGCGCGGCAGCCAGTTCGAGCAACTGGTCATGTCGCTGCTCACCTCGGCGATGTTCCAGATGGGTCTGGCAGCCCGCCCGGGAGAGCCGCCGCCCCCTCCGGACCTCGTGGCCGCGCAGGAAACGATTGACCTGCTCCTGGTGTTGCAGGAAAAGACGAAAGGGAATTTGACCAAGGAGGAGGAAGAAATTCTCAACGGCGGGCTCTACGAACTCCGCATGGCCTTCGTCGAACTGAACCGCCGGATGGGGCGGCCGGTTCGGTAAGATGCGGGTCGAATTGACGGTCCTGGGTTCGGGAACCTCGCTCGGCGTGCCGACCATCGGCTGTCCCTGCCGCGTTTGCCTCTCCTCCGATCCCCGCGACAAGCGCACCCGCCCCTCGATCCTGTTGCGCTACAACGGCCACGCCGTCGTCATTGACACCGGACCGGACTTTCGCTTCCAGGCGATCCGTGCCGGCCTCGACCGCCTCGACGCAGTTCTCTATACGCACGGGCACGCCGACCACGTATTGGGTCTCGACGACACGCGCGCATTTACGCTCAACACGAATAAGACCATCCCGATTTACGCCAACCAGTCGGCGCTCCGGGGCATCCGGCGCATCTTCCAGTATGCCTTCGACGGGTATGCCCCGTTCGGCGGCGTCCCGTCCATCGAGGACCATCTGATTACCGGCCCGCTCGAATTGTTCGGCCTGGAGTTTGTGCCGGTCCAGGTCCTCCACGGGCGTCTGGAAGTGCTTGGCTTCCGCTTCGGCCCGGTGGCGTACCTGACCGATTACAGCCAGGTTCCGGAGTCCTCCTACGAACTCCTGCGCGGCGTCGAAATCGTG
>MEKR01000053.1:0-17464 GCA_001767035.1 Acidobacteria bacterium RIFCSPLOWO2_02_FULL_61_28 | reverse complement strand
GCGCTCCGCCACGAGCCGCATCCGGCGCATATGACGGTCGCAGAGGCCCTGGTCGAGGTCGAGCGGATTCGCCCCAAGCAGGCGTTCTTTACGCATATTGCGCACGACCTGGGGCACCAGGAAACCAACGCGAGCCTGCCCGAGCACGTGCGTCTCTGCTATGACGGGATGCAACTGGAGTTTGACGTAATCTGAGCCGCGCCTGCATCCGAGCCGCGGTCAATCCGAGCCGCGACCGTAAGGGAGCGGGCATATTGGGGAACGCACAAAAACGGACGAAATGGAAATCTTTCATTCTCTGGAACAGGCAGCAGCACGGCGCGGCCGCAGCGTCGTCACCATCGGCGCGTTTGACGGCATCCACCTCGCCCATCAGGAACTGCTGCGCCGCGTGCGCGAGCGCGCCGCTCAGGAGAAGGCGGCGTCAGTTGCCATCACGTTCGACCCGCACCCCCTGGAAGTTCTCGCGCCGGAAAAGGCTCCCAAGCTACTCACGCCGGCGGCGGTCAAAATCGAATTGCTGAAGAAGAGCGGCGTGGACCGCCTGCTGATCCTTCCGTTCACCAAGGAATTCTCGCATTGGCCGCCGGAAATGTTCGTAGAGGAGGTCTTGGTCAAAGCGCTGCGTGCGTTGGCGGTCGTCGTGGGGGACAACTTCCGCTTCGGACACCGCGCGGCGGGAACCGTAACGACGCTCGACGAACTAGGCCGGCGCTGGCAGTTCGAGACACAAGTCTTGCCGGGCATCCTGATCCGCGGAATGCCCGTCAGCAGCTCACAAATCCGCTCTCTGCTCGAAGAGGGGAAAGTCTCGCCGGCGAACCGCCTGCTTGGCCGTCCCTTCAGCGTCCGCAACGCGATTGAAACCGGCCTCGGCATCGGCCGCAACCAGACCGTGCCGACACTGAACCTCGCGCCCTATTCCGAGATGCTGCCCTCTACGGGCGTCTATGTGACATGGGCAAAGTTGGGAGGAACCCTGGAAGAAGAAAAGGGGGCCAAAAACCCTTTGCGCTCCGTGACCAACGTTGGCTATCGCCCGACCTTCGGCGAGCGCGGCCTGGGCGTCGAGACGCATTTATTGGAGAAATGGGACGGCCCCACGCCCGCTACGCTCGAAGTCAGCTTCCTCTACCGCCTTCGCGATGAGCGCAAATTCGACTCGCCCGAACACCTCAAGGCGCAAATCCTAAAAGACATCCGCCGGGCCGAAGCTTACTTTCGGCGGTTGCAACGGTTTCGTGTGGCGTTCGCGCTACCGGACGCGAAGTAGCCGTGCAACGCACTTGGACATTTACCGAGATTTCTTGCCTGCCAATTGCACGCTTATTTCGGAGGGGGTTTGAAGCCGATTGCGGACTTTTCGGAAGACGATGTGATCTCAAGAAGGTTTAGGACACCATCAATTTTCATCATCAGGAAGCTGCGCTCGCAATACGGGCCTGTGCTTGCCCCCGTGGTTGCAATTCGGACGGTGGAACACGGAAAGTCCTGAGATCGGATACTAACTGCAAGGCATCCATAATCGCATGAAATTCTTGTACGTATTTCTCCGGCACAAAGTCGAAGTCCGGTAAATTAGACTTTAATGCTCCGAGACGAGCGTAAGCTTCGGCCAACTTTTCCTGGCTCATGTTAATCCTTTCCCCCTTGTCCAAATCACCCCTGAATTCTGTCCGAATTTCGCTTTCGTCATTCACCGTCGCTCAACTCATATCAGAACTCAGTCCGGAAATTGGCGGGTACGGTAACGCGCCTCTTCTACGATCACTACGCGATTCGCAAACGAGGCAGGTGGCTCCCGCAACAGGACCTCCAACCTGTCGATTACGTGATCGGCTCTCGCGTTCTGTATCCGGAACAGGATCACTCCTGCCCGATTCCCTTTCGACAGGGCCACGATTTCACCGAAATCCAAATCAAAGGTGAGAATGACCCGGTTCTCTTGGACGGCCTTCTTGAAAATCTCCCCATTAGGCAATCTCTGGAGATTTTCCTCTCGCAGATGCTTGGCGTCATGCCCTTTCTGACGCAGCCATTCGACCACTCGCAGAGAGATACCCATATCGGCCAAGAATCGCACCGGGTGGGCCTCAGGTGGTATGGATTTCCTCTTGCGTCAGCCAAGCCGCGTATTCCATGGCTTGCCGGATGTCTTCTTCTTGCAAGTCCGGATAGCCTTCCAGAATCTCCTGGAAGGTCGCGCCGTGGGCGATCTGGCCGACGATCACCGACACGGGAATCCGCATCCCGCGAATGCAGGCTCGTCCCCCCATGATCGCAGGGTCGAATGTGATTCGATCAAACATCAATTTCCCTCTGCAAGCCCCAACGCCTGAGGGCATTATAATTTGTTCGACGGTGAAACAACAAAGGAGAAATATCTCACCGGCGTCGCGCGGGCACGATTCAGCCGACGATGTCTTCCCCGCCGTCCACGCCGATGACGTTTCCGGAGATCCAGTAGGCATTGGGATGGGACAGGAGTCCGATGGCTGCGGCGACGTCCTGCGGCGTAGTGAGTCGGCCGTGCGGGTTGTGTTGGAGCGCCGAAGCGATCAGCGTCTCATGGCCGGGAATCTTGCGCAGCGCGGGGGTATCGGTGACGCCGGCGCGAATGGCGTTGGCGGTGATCCCTTTCGGGGCCAGTTCCAGCGACAACTGCCGGATGTGCGATTCGAGGATCGCTTTGGCCGCCGAGACCGGGCCGTAATGCGGCAGCACGCGCGTCCCGCCGGAACTGGTCATGGCAAAGACGCGCCCGCCGGATTCCATCAGGCCGTTCTCCACCAATTCCTGCACCCAATAAACGAGGCTGTGGCCCATCACGTCCGCGGTCATTTCCATCTGCGGTTGCGTCACGAGGTTCTTGCTAAGTCCTGAGCCAGCCGAAGGGCCTGTCCTGAGCGAAGTCGAAGGGTCGCCCACAAACGGCAGCAGGGTGCCGAATGCGAGCGAGTGCAAGAGCACGCCCACAGTGCCCGGCTTCTTTTGAAACTCTTCCTGAATCCGTCCGATCACTTCCTTCCGCTTGGCGGCGTCGGCGGCGTTGGCGTTAAAGAAAACGGCCTCACGGCCCGCCGCGCGAATCTGGCCGGTGATTTCCTCGACGTGCGCGAGGCCGGCCCGGCGGTCAAGATGCACCCCAAAGATGCTGTGACCCAGCCGCGCCAGCTCCAGCGCGGTCGCTTCCCCGAAGCCGCTCGAAGCCCCGAGAATCAATGCCCATCGTGATTTTTCCATTGGTCGGTTGCGAATCTCCTCGATCAGTTCTGGTTCTATTTAGCCGCGCGGATTTCAATGCTCCGCTCGTTCTCACTCACGGTTTTCAAATGGATCTCGATCAAGCGGTCCGGCGCGCTCGGCCGAAACGCCGGCCCCAATTTCTCGCCCCACTCGACGATCACTACCGCGCGCTCCGCGAGCAAGTCTTCGAGACCCAGGGTTTCCAGCTCCCGCGCCGACTCGACGCGATACAAATCCACATGATACACGCGAGCAACGTTGTGGCGCCCGGCGTATTCGTGAATCATGGTGAAGGTCGGGCTGGTGACTTCTTCCTCCGGGGCGGCGCTCAAGCCTGCCACCAGGCCCTTGGCGAGCGTTGTCTTCCCGGCTCCGAGTTCTCCCAGGAGTAGCACCAAGACCGGGGGCGTCAGCTCGCGGGCCAGTTCGTGCCCGAGCGCGATGGTTTCCTCGGGAGATTGCGTCACGATGCTGCGGGCATCCATATCAAGTTGTTATGCCCGCTCCCTTACGGTCGCGGCTCGGATAGCAGCGGGTGACGAAGGTCCGGCTGCGCATGTCATCGGGGCTCACTGCGGGATTCGTTGCCGTCATTGTGCGCCGCTCCCCGCAAGGTTTCGGGCAGAGCCGCGAGCAGGTCCGTGGCGAGCAATGACAGCTCCCCCCGGCGGGCGAGCGCCGCATCGCCGGCCGCGCCATGCCAATACACAGCAGCCGCGACCACGCGCTCGACGGGCGCCTCCGGGTGCTGCGCGAGCAGTCCCGCAATCATTCCGGTAAGCACGTCGCCGGTCCCGGCCGTGGCCATGCCCGGATTGCCGGTCGGGTTGACATAGACCTGCCCGCCGGGTTCGGCGACGAGCGTGCGGTTGCCTTTGAGCACCACGTAAGCCTTATGCTCGATGGAGAACTGCCGGGCGACCTCGACCCGCTTGGCCTGGACCTGGTCGGTGGTGAGGCCCGTCAGGCGGGCCATCTCGCCCGGGTGCGGCGTCAGAATGAGTTTGCGTCCCTGACCGTCGAGCAGTTCGGCCGCTCCCGCGAAGGCGTTGAGTCCGTCCGCGTCTACCACCAGCGGGACTTGCGACGACTCCCGCACGACCCGGCGGGTAAACTCGACCGCCTCCGGGTGCGTCGAGAGTCCAGGTCCAAGCGCCAAAACCGACTTGTTGGAGGCGAGGCTTGCAAACCGGCCATAGTCGAACGAACGGCACGAAATGGCACCTGCGTCGTTCTCGGCCAGCGGCTCGGTCATCAACGTGGGAGCCGCGCCCGCGACTAGCGGCAAGATTCCAGCCGGAACGGCCGCCGTTACCAAGCCCGCTCCAGAGTTCAGCGCGCCGAGCGCCGTCAGCGCCGCCGCGCCGCTCTTACCGAGCGAGCCGCCTACGACCAGGACGTGGCCGTAGTCCCCCTTGTGCGAATCCCTCGCTCGCTGGCGCGTGAAGGGAGCCAAATCTTCCGCGCCGAGGAGGTTCAAGAACAGCGCCGGGTCATTTTCATGGACATAGGCCGGGGTCCCGATTGGCGTCACGCGCCATTCTCCGAGGCGTTCGCAGTTAGGCGGAAAGACGTGGCACCATTTCGGCGCAGTGAAGGTAACGGTGTAACGTGCGCGCACCGACACCCCAAGAGCCTCGCCCGTATCGCTCGGCATACCGGAGGGCACGTCCACGGCCACGATCGGGATCGCCGCAAAGTTCCGGCTGAGGTCCACGATGACCTCGCGGTAGAACCCTTCCAAGGGACGGTCCAGTCCGGTCCCGAGGATGGCGTCCACAATCAGGCTCGAAGTGAGGAACTCCGCTCGTGTCCGGAACCAGTCGCTCTGGTTTGGAACGATGGTAGGAGCCAGGCCGCTCTGCAACAGGATTTCGCAATTTCTTCTGGCGTCGCCCTGCAGTCCTTCCGGTTCCGCCAGCAGAACGACGCGCGGGCGATACCCCCGCATTAGCAACTGGCGCGCGACTACAAAGCCATCCCCGCCGTTGTTGCCTTTCCCGCAGAGGATCAGGATGCGCTCGGTGGCAAGCTGCGGGAACTTTTCCTCGAGCAGGCGGAACACATTCCGCCCGGCGTTCTCCATGAGCACCAGGCTCGGAATGCCGAGTTTTTCGGAGGAGATGCGGTCAATCTCCTGCATTTGCTTCGCCGTCAGGATCTTCGTGGCCATCGCTTGTTCTCGTATTGCTCCGGAGCGGCTAAATCCGCAAGAAAGTGCAGGTCCCTCGCTCCGCTCGGGATGACAGTTTAAGGCGCAGTTGCGGGACGGTCGAGGCCCAGTCCCAACGCGCCCCGGTTACTTAAACGCGGCGCAGACCACGCGCTTGCCGCGCCGGTGCTGCTCGTAAGCGCCGGCCGGGGGCGGCACGATCTCCGCCTGGCGAAAGCCGGCCTGCTTCAGCATGAACAGGAGAGCCTTCGGCGAAGGAGCCAACGCCAGCGGCGTGCTGCCGGTCTCGCGGTTGTCGGCGTAGAACTCGCCGGACTCGTCAATGACGGCGAGCGCCCCTTGATAGGGCCTCGTCCACTCGCGCGCACCCCACTCGGTCGAGCCTTCGACTTCGTCAATCACCTGCGTCTCGACGACACAGAGTTCTCGGGTGACGCCGGCGACATTCCGCAGGCAGAGCATCGGGTTCTCCAAGTGATAGAGCACGCCGAGAAACAGCGTCAGGTCAAACTGGCCGATCTCTTCCGCGCGAAGCTGTTCGCAGTTGCCCTCGAGAAAGGAAGCGTTGGCAAGCCCGAAGGCGTCGGCGACGAAGCGGGCCTTGCGCAGGTTCATCTCCCGCACGTCTATTCCCACAACCCGGCGCATCCCTTTGCGCGCCATCGCGGCGGTGTAAAAACCCTCATGGCAGCCCACGTCGAGGCAAGTGATCTCGGACAACCTCGGCCCGAAGCGGCGCTCCACGATCTGGTTCACCATCTCCAGGCGGGTCTCGAAGATGCCGGTTACTTCGGGCGGAATGGCTGACTCCGTGCGCAGCCCGTGGCCGAGATCAAAGGGATAGAACCACGGCGCCAGTTCGGCGATCCGGGCGGCCATTTCCTGGGAAGTCATCATCCATTCATTCCTGGCGAGAGTGGCTTAGTCCCGCATTGTAACACACTCCCCCAGCGGGCAACGGATTGAGCGGGCGGGAGATAGAAGAGTATTGCGGCCGGGCGCAGAAGCGGCGACCGAATCCACCGCAGCGGACGCAGAAAACACAAACGGATAGAAGAAAATCGAGGGCTGGTCGCGGAGAAGGAAACCGAATTGTTCCCGCACGATACTCGGGGGAAACTTTTTCTTTCGGAACGTCATCTAAATACGAAGTACAGGTCCCTCTCCGGGCAGGCCGGGATCGGGATGACAATAGCGCGGGGGATCGTATAGAATAAGGAAGACGATCAGGAGGAGCGGGTTATGTTTTTTGATCCGATTTATTTTGTGTTCATCGGCCCGGGACTGTTGCTGTCGTTATGGGCATCGTTCCGGGTGAAGAGCGCGTTTAACAAATACTCGAAGGTGCGATCGGCCCGGGGCCTGAGCGGCGCCGAGGCCGCCCAAGAGATGCTCGACTATGCGGGCATCACCGACGTCAAGATCGTCCCGACGCACGGGATGCTCTCGGACCACTACAATCCCATCAACAAGACGCTCGCTCTCTCCGAAGAAGTCTTTCGTTCTAACTCCATCGCCGCCATCGGCGTGGCCACGCACGAGGCCGGGCACGCCATCCAGCACGCCCGGAATTACGCCCCGCTGTGGGTGCGCTCCGCGCTGGTCCCTACCGCCAACATCGGCTCCAGCGTCGGCTACATCGTGATGGCCCTGGGTCTCGGGTTTGCTTCCGCCAACATGGTTCTGTTCGGCGCCGTGCTGTTCTCCGCCGTGCTGCTGTTTCAGATTGTGACGCTGCCGGTTGAGTTCGATGCCACAAGCCGCGCGAAAATCCTGGTGGTCGAGCACGGCATCATCACCGCCCAAGAGCGTGAAGGAATGGACCGCGTCCTGAACGCCGCGGCGCTTACCTACGTCGCGGCAGCCATCAGCACCTTCCTGACCTTGCTCTATTTCCTGATGCGGGCGGGCTTGCTCGGCGGCCGTCGGGATTAGATTACACTGACAAGTGAAGAGTGACGCTTGCGTTTGGGGGCGTGGCACGTCTGTCGCGCCACGCCCATTGTTAGAGAAAGGGGCGTTCCGCCGTTACGCCCCCGTTGCGGCCCAGAGAAGGGGGGAGAGATGGAAATCAGATGGAAGGTTACAGCGCCTGTTCGCCGCGCTCTCCCGTGCGGATGCGGAGCACGTCCTTCACATCCAGGATAAAGATCTTGCCGTCCCCGAACTTGCCCGTCTTGGCAGCTTCCTGGACCACCCGGACCGATTCATCCACCTGATCATCCCGAACCAGGATCTCCAGCTTCAGCTTGGGCTGAAATTCGGCCTTGTATTCGACGCCGCGATAGTGTTCCACGTGTCCCTTCTGGCGGCCGAATCCCCGCACCTCCGTGACGGTCATTCCGTGCACGTCCACGCGTTCAAGCGCTTCACGGACTTCCTCGAGCTTATGGGGCCTGATCACACATTCCAGTTTCTTCATCTGCGATACTCCCTCGCGCCCACCCCGGTTGAAGAGGGCAAAGTGTGGAAGGCGCCCCAGCCCGGGGCGGCGCGCCTTCCGACGAAGTGAACTCCCGGGAAATTAAATGTCGTAATAGAGGTGAAATTCATAGGGGTGTGGACGCAACCGGATCGGGTCCACTTCCTTTTCCCGCTTATACGCGATCCAGGTCTCGATCAGGTCCTTGGTGAAGACATTTCCTTCCAGCAAGAACTCGTGATCTTGCTCGAGGGCGTTCAGGACCTCCTCGAGCGATCCGGGCACATGCTTCACTCTGGCGGCTTCCTCCGGATCGAGGTGATAGATATCCCGATCAATGGGAGCGCCCGGTTCAATCCGCTTCTTGATGCCATCCAATCCCGCCATCAACATCGCCGCAAAGGCCAGGTAGCAATTGGCGGAGGGGTCCGGACAGCGGTACTCCAGGCGCTTGGTCTTGGGGTTCGGCGAGTACATCGGGATCCGGACGGCCGCGCTGCGGTTGCGCTGAGAATAGACCAGGTTGATGGGAGCCTCGTAGCCCGGCACCAGCCGGCGGTAGGAATTGGTCGTGGGAGCGCAGAAGGCCAGCAACGCCGCCGAGTGTTTCAGCAGCCCGCCAATGTAGTAGAGCGCCGGCTGGCTCAACAGCGCATAGCCATTGCGGTCATAAAACAGGTTGGTGTCTTCCTTCCAAAGGCTCTGGTGGACGTGCATGCCGGAGCCGTTGTCCTGGAAGATCGGCTTGGGCATGAACGTGATGGTCTTGTTATTCTCTCGCGCGAAGTTCCGCAGGATGTACTTGTAGAGCATTACCTGGTCGCCCATGCGAGTCAGGGCCTTGAACCGCATGTCAATTTCGCACTGGCCGGCCGTCCCGACCTCATGGTGGTGCACCTCGACATCAATGCCCACCTGCTTCATGCGCTGAACCGCCCGCGAACGGAAGTCTTGCAGCGTGTCGGTGGGAGGCACCGGGAAATACCCTTCCTTGTAACGCGGCTTGTAACCGAGGTTGGGTCCCTCGTCGCGGGCGGTATTCCAGCTTCCCTCGCTGGAGTCAACCCGGTGGAACGAGGAGAACTCGTTTTGCTCGTACCGGATGTCGTCAAAAACGTAGAACTCCACCTCCGGACCCCAGTAGCTGGCCGTGGCAACCCCGGAGCGAATCAGGTATTCCTCCGCCTTATGCGCCACGAAGCGAGGATCGCGGGTGAAACTCGTCTGCAAGATCGGGTCCCGGACATCACAGATCAAGCTGAGCGTAGGGACTTCCAGGCAAGGATCCACGAAGGCCGTGCTCGGATCGGGAATCAGGAGCATGTCGCTTTCATGGATCTCCATGAACCCCCGGATGCTCGAGCCGTCAAATCCAATGCCCTCGGTGAACAGGCTTTCGCTGAGCTCTTCGGCAGGGATCGAGAAATGTTGCAGGATGCCCGGCAAATCCGTGAACTTCAGATCCACCACCTGCAAGTCCCTGGCGCGACAGAACTCCACCACATCGGCCGGAGAGGCCTTCTCCAAAACAGTCGTGCTTTCGTTCCACTTTGCTTTTGCCATAATGATTTACTTCTTCCTCCTGCGCCATGCATTATAAAACGGTTTGCCGTTGCTGAGCCATCCGGTTTGTTCCAGCTTCTTGTCCCTTGGTTCCATCCGCCGTGGGGTGGTCCGTCTGCCGATTACTCCCCGCTGCCCAAACTCCATCAAATACGTTATCCAGTCCACTAAACGGTGTCAATAAAATTTCGCATAAATTGCAAAAAAAATGCTTATGTCTGCCAGAACTTTGCGTTATATGCATACTTTGAGCGCGAACTTTTCATAACCTACGCTTTACTTATGACAAAATGTCGTGTTACCCTGCCTTGGGGAGACTGGCTCCATTTCGAAGCGAACATAAGGCGAACAAATGAACCAATCCGATATCTTGACACGATTGCTCGAGGAGAAGGTAGAGTTTCTGCTCTTGCAGTTCACCGACATCATGGGTTCGATTAAGACGGTGGAAATCCCGGCCGACAAGTTCGGAGCGGCGCTGGCGGGCGAAGTGGCCTTCGACGGCTCGGCCTTGGAAGGATTTCACCGTACCATCGAGTCGGAACTGCTGCTCAAACCCGACTTGGAAACCCTTCGGGTCTCCCCGCCCACGGCGGGCGAGACGCGCACCGCGCGCTTGATCTGCGACATCCATAATCTGGACCATTTGCCCTTTGAGGGTTGTCCCCGGACCCGCTTAAAAAAAGTCCTTCAATTCTACGCCGAGAAAGGATACACCGTTTTCGTCGCTCCGGAAATGGAATTTTTTCTCTTCCAGCGGGACACGAGCGGCCGGCCCACGACACGGACCAGCGATCCGGGCAGCTATTTCGATCTGGTCCCCATGGACAAAGGCGAGGAAACCCGGCGTCGAATCGTCTCGGAATTGCGCGCAATGGGTTTTGTCGTGGAAGCCGGGCATCACGAGATCGCTCCGGGCCAGCACGAGATTGATTTGAAAGAAGGGCCGGCGTTGCAAACGGCGGACGTAATTGCGACGCTCCGCATGATCACGCGTGCGGTCGCTTCGACACAAGGCCTCCACGCCACCTTTATGCCCAAACCCGTCTTCGGGCAGGACGGCTCCGGAATGCACCTCCACATTCTTCTCATGAAGGGAGCCAAGAACGCCTTCGAGGACTCGAAAGGGAGCTACGGGCTGAGCAAAGTCGCCGAGCATTTCATCGCCGGCCTGCTACGCCACGCGCGCGGTTTTTCGGCAGTGACCAATCCGCTCATCAATTCCTACAAGCGCCTCGTGCCGGGATTTGAGTCGCCGACCCACTCGGTGTGGTCAGAACGCAACGTCAACCCCCTGGTGCGCGTGCCGCCCATTCGTGGCCTCCAGACCCGCTGCGAACTCCGCAACCCGGACCCTTCCTGCAATCCCTACTTGTCGTTCGCCGTCGTATTGCGGGCGGGTTTGGAAGGCATCCTGGAGGATCTCGATCCCGGCCCTCCGATCAGCAAGAACATCTATCGCATGAGCGCCCGCGAACGCGCCCGCTTCAGCATTGACCCGCTTCCCGCCGACCTCAACGAAGCCACACTGGCTTTGAAAAAAGACAAGTTGGTGCAAGAGACCCTCGGTCCGGTCATCTACAAGTACTTGCTGGAAGCCCAGCAGGCCCACTGGCGGGATTACTCCAGCCACGTTCACCCGTGGGAGCTGGAGCACTACTTGGCGTATTATTAGAAAGCCGAAGCCGGTTCGGGCTAGCCTCAAGGAGATAGTTCCAAACACCTGGTGCCCGCCACATCCCAAAGGCCCGATCACACTCTCTTCCAAGCGACGATAGGCGCTGGTTCCGCGCTCTTGCTTGTTCTTACGTTTCCCAAGTTCAGTCATTTCCCGCTGAGTGCCTTCGCCCTGGTCCCTTTGATCCTCGCAGCCGTGCGGGAACCTCGCTCGGCGCGCCGCTGGCTGTGGGGCAGCTTGGCTGGCTTCCTTTTTTTTGCCGGGACCTGCTACTGGATTTATACGGTGATGCGCCAGTACGGTGGCCTGGGTATGGTAGCGGCGGGTGGCGTCTTGGCCCTCCTCTGTCTTGCCCTGTCACTCTATTGGGGATGCTTCGCGTGGACCGCAGGCCGTCTCTGGCAAGTCCGTTGGGGGCCTTTGGCCGTCCCGTTCGTGTGGGTCGCGCTGGAGCTGGCGCGCGCCCAGCTGCTCACGGGGTTTCCCTGGCTGCTCTTAGGCTACGCGCTGACGGACTATCCGAGTCTCGCCCGCGTTGCTCGCTGGACCGGTGTGTACGGCCTCTCCTTTCTGCTCGTCTGCTTCAATGTCGCCTGGGCGTGGATTCTGACGCGCAAGGACAGAGCGGGTGTGGCGTTCTTGGGAATCATTCTGGCCGGGACACTCGGGTTGTTTCTGACTGCCCCCACCGAGACTTATTCCGAGGATCGCAAAGCCTTCCTGGTGCAGACGAACATCCCGCAGGAAGTGGGATGGCAGCCGTGGAACTTGACGACGCAAGGCCCGTTGCTCGACCGCCTGGAAACGCTCACCACCCAAGCCGTCGGCCGGCAGGACCCTCCGGCTCTGGTGATCTGGCCGGAGATGCCGGCGTCCTTCTACTTCCACGACGACTCTTTTACACGCGAATATGCGGAAGGGATCGCGCGCCGGACCAACAGCTATTTCCTGACGGGGATTGTCGCGTTTGTTCCGGGGTCGAGGCGGACGCAGCCGCTCAACAGCGAGGTCTTGCTCGACCCGTCCGGGCGGCTTCTGTCGCAATATGATAAGATTCACTTGGTGCCCTTCGGCGAGTACGTTCCGCTGAAAGGCTGGCTGTGGTTCGCCGAGACGCTGACTGCGGAATCGGGCGACTTCGTTCCCGGCAGCCGCTACGTCGTGACCCAGTTGCCGGAGGGGCGTGCAAGCGCCTTCATCTGCTACGAGGCGATCTTCCCCGACTTGGTTCGCCGCTTTGTCAAAGAAGGCGCCGAGGTCCTGGTGAACATCTCGAACGACGGCTGGTTCGGGAGCTCCGCCGCTCGCTACCAGCATCTGCTGATGGCCCGGATGCGCGCCATTGAGAACGCCCGCTATCTGCTGCGCGCCACCAACACGGGCCTTACGGTGGTGATCCGACCCGATGGTCGCATCGCGGGCGAGATTCCGCCGGACCGGCCCGCAGTCTTAGAAGCTCGCTGGGGGTCTCAAAGCCACCAGACGTTTTACAGCCGCCACGGTGATTGGTTCGCTTACGGATCTTGCCTGGTTACAGTGGCAGCATTGCTGGTCGCAGGGCGCAGGAAGCGGCGCGAGAAAGAATAGGTGAAGGAAATGATTGAGGAAAAAGAACGCGATTTCGAGCAGTTGAAAGAGAAAATCCACGAGCTGCGGAGTTTTCTTTGACGCTCCGCTCAAACGCCGGGAGTTCGCCGAGCTAGAGAAGCAGATCGCCGAACCTGACTTCTGGAACGATCCTGCCGCCTCCCAGAAAATCCTTCAAGCGCGCAAACGGCTGGAAGAAGTCCTGACGACCGACGAAGAACTCGCCCGCGGCCAGTCCGACATCGAGGTGTTGCTCGAGCTGGCGAAAGAGGGCGAGGACGTCGGCGCGGAGCTTGACAGCCACCTGAGCAAGCTCACGGAAGAAGTGTCGCGGATCGAGACGCGCACGCTGCTTTCGGGCGAGAACGACCGCGCCAACGCGATCCTCACCATCCATGCGGGCGCGGGCGGCACCGAAGCCTGCGACTGGGCCGAGATGCTCCTGCGCATGTACCTGCGCTGGGCCGAGCGCCAGGGCTTTAAGGCCGAGGTCGTGGAATTCACCGAGGGCGAAGAAACGGGCTTTAAGTCCGTCACGGCCACCATCACCGGCGAGTACGCCTACGGCCTGCTCGTCTCGGAGATCGGCGTCCACCGACTGGTGCGGCTCTCGCCGTATGACGCCAACCACCGCCGGCACACTTCCTTCGCCAGCGTCTTCGTCCTCCCGGAAGTGGACGAGAAGATTGACGTGCAAATCCGCGAGGAGGACTTGCGAGTAGACACGTTCCGTTCGGGCGGCTGCGGCGGCCAGCACGTCAACACCACCGACTCGGCCGTGCGCATCACCCACCTCCCCACGGGCATCGTCACGCAGTGCCAGAACGAGCGCTCCCAGCACAAGAACCGGGCCGTGGCGATGAAGGTTCTGCGCGCCCGGATCTATGAGCTGGAGATCGAAAAGAAACGCGCGGCCTCGCAGAAGATGGAGGACGCCAAGATGGAAATCAACTTCGGCAGCCAGATCCGCTCCTATGTGCTCCACCCCTACCGCATGGTCAAAGACCTGCGCACGCGCGTCGAGGTCGGCGACACCGACCGCGTCCTCGACGGCGATATTGATCCCTTTACTCGCGCCTATCTGCTCAGTCGCAGAGCCGAGGCCAGCGCGCCGCGGACGTAAGCGAACCGCAAATGAACTTCTTGCTGGAACCCCTCATCCTCTTCCTCGCCGGCCTCGTTGCGGGGGTCATCAACGCCGTGGCCGGCGGCGGGACGCTGATTATTTTTCCAACGCTGATTTTTTCCGGGCTGACGGCGATTGGGGCGAACGCGACGAGCACGGTCGGAGTGCTGCCGGGCGTGATGTCGTCGCTGTGGGCCTACCGGCGGGAGCTGGCCACGCAGAAGCGCTGGCTGTGGCGGTTTGCGATTCCGAGCCTGATCGGCGGGGGACTCGGCGCGTTTCTGGTCCTGCACACCGGCGAGTCGCTCTTCCGGAGATTTGTTCCTTTTCTGATTCTCTTCGCCACGGTCCTGTTCACCTTCAACGGCCCGATCACGCGCTGGCTGCAAATCGAAGCGCACTTGATCGAGCAGTCGCGCCACGCCGTCGCGGCGGCCATCGCATTCCAGTTTGGCGTGGCGATTTACGGGGGGTATTTTGGCGCGGGGATCGGCATTCTGATGCTCGCGGCGCTCGGGATACTGGGGCAGAAGAACATCCACGAAATGAACGCGCTGCGGGTCTGTCTGGGCGTGATGATCAACCTCGTGGCCGCCGCCTACTTCATCGCGAACGGGCTGGTCTCCTGGCCGGAGGCCGCGCTGCTTGCAGTGGGGACCATTGCCGGGGGCTTTGCCGGCCCGCGCCTGGCTCGGGCGGTGGGAGCAAAGGTGGTTCGCGCGTTTGTTTCGATTACCGGATTTACACTCGGGATTTACTTCCTGGCGCGGTAGCAGCCGTGGTACGCAGGAACTGCCTTACCGCGCTTCTCCGTTGCGGGTCTGGTCTATGGCCTGCCCCAGGCCGCAGAGCTTAGGAACTACAGCTTGGGATCACTTCGAAATACTGGGGCAATTTCCGATTGACCCAACAGCGCGGCTGGCTGTATATTAGTAAACTCTGGTTGAATGCAGGTGTCATTAGGAAGTCAAGAGGAAGTCAAAGTCGGAAATCCCTGCTAATCGAGACGGAGGTTCCAGATGGGCCGGTTATTTGCGGTCGAGATCGTCTATCGGGGAATTTTTCAAAAGACCCTGGCCAAGAACATCAGCCGCGCCATTGTGCTGGCGGCGCACGAGGAAGGCAAGCCGGGCATTTCCTTTGGCCGCTACGGCGACAGCCCGGAACGAAACGGGATACCCGCCAAGAGCTTCGCCATCGTTGCAACCGATGACCAGACGCTCGAAGAGGGCATGGCGAAGTACGAGCCCAAGGAGGTTGACATCACGATCGTCGTGGACGACACCCTGTTCAAGGGCGTGGAGTCCTGGGCTTGGTACGGGTTGCAGCCGATCAACCGTCTGCTGAAGCCGGGCGGCACACTCATCGTTACCTCGCGCGAGGAACCGGAGACTCTCATTGGGATGTCCCACCGCAAGGAAGTCCCCTACCAACTGGCGATTGTGAAGGCCATCCCCAGTTTTTCCGGCTTGTGGGTTTACAAGGACGACCACACCGATGTCCGCATCCTGGGAGCGATTCCCAAAGTCCTGCCGGAACTCTTCAGCCTCGAATCCGTACAGAAAGTCATATTGGCCGACACCAAGAATTCACTGAAGGCGACTTCCGCGGCGCGCTCCCACGAGCGGACTACCACGGTGACCGTCCGGCCCGGCCAGGGGAATCCCGAAGAGCCGTTCCGGTTCGAGTTCCCGAAGTGGCATGAAATGCGCGAGGGGATCACGATCCCCAGCATTCCGGCCGGGCACGCCATGCGGGACCCGCAGAACCAGCAGTCCGGCGGGTACCAGCCGGCGCGGAATCCCACCTTCAAGAAATATACCACGCGGACGATGCGGCCGGTGGTGAACTTTGACACCTGCATCAAGTGCACTCTATGCTGGCTACAGTGTCCGGACTCCTGCTTTGACGTGACGCCGGAAGGACTCTACGACGCCAACATGGAAGCCTGTTGCGGGTGCGGGGTGTGCGAAGCCGTTTGCCCGGTGAAGGACTGCGTCACAATGGTGAACGAAGTCGCGTTCCAAGACAACGCGAGTCAATGGGAGATGTGGCGGAAGGACAAAGCAGTCTATCAAGGCTGGCTCAAGGGCAAGATTGAAAGCCGCCCGGAGCGGTCGCACGGGTTCCGTTATCGCGGCCAGTATCAGGAGCAGGTCGCCGAGATGGCGGAACTCGGCGTGGAAGGCTCCTCGAAAAAAGCCAAAGAAGAACCGGCGCGGGTTACGCGGGGAGCATAACCAGGCGCGCAATACATCCTCATTCAACGGAGAATCCTTATGGCAGTGACAACAGTGCCAACAGTAGAAAGCAGCAAGGGCACCGAGAAAACGGCCCTCATCACCGGAAGCGAAGCCATTGCGGTGGCCTGCAAGCTAGCTGACGTGGACGTGATTACGGCTTATCCGATCCGCCCGTACGACACGGTGATGCAGTACGTTGCCAAGTTGGTGGCGGACGGGGAGATGGACTGCGAATATATCGTGGCGGAGGGCGAACACTCGCAATTCGAGATCGTGAAACACGCCTCCGCGGTCGGAGCGCGCGTGTTCTGCGGCTCGAGCGGCGTCGGTTGGATGTACGCCATGGAAGCCCTGACCGTTACTCCCGCCCTGCGCATTCCGATGGTGGCCATGGTGGGCAACCGCGCCCTCGACGATCCCGGGGCGTTCGGGGTGGAACACAATGACGCGCTGGCCGTGCGCGATCTCGGCTGGCAACTGGTCTGGGTGGACAACGCGCAGGAGGCGCTCGACACCGCCCTGATCGCCTACCGCGTCGCCGAGGACCGGCGGATCTTCCTGCCCTGCGCGATCAGTTGCGACGGCGCGTTTCTGACGCACTCGCAGGCGCTGGTCAAAATCCCTTCCCAGGAGAATGTGAATGCCTTCCTTCCGCGGTATGACCGCGGGGACCTGCTGCTCCATCCCGACAATCCCATCAGCGTGGCTCCCCAGGCCAATGAAGACTGGGTGATGGAGATCCGGCGCCAGAACTATGCGGCCATGGAGCGGAGCGCTGGCGTGATTCGCGAAGCTTACGCCGATTTCGAGCGGATCTTCGACCGCTCCTACGGCAACCCCTTCTTCGAGGAATATCAGACCGAGGATGCCGACGTTGTGCTGCTGGGCATGGGGACCGTCTCCATCCCGATCAAAGTGGCCATCCGGCAGATGCGCAAGGAAGGAAAGAAGGTGGGTCTGATACGGATGCGCTGGTTCCGCCCGTTTGCGGCGGAAGAACTGACGAAGTCGCTGTCGCGCTTTGCCGCCGTGGGGGTCATTGACCGCGATTACTCGTTCGGCTCGCCGTATATGAGTGGCGTGCTGGCGACCGAGGTGCGCAGCGCGCTTTATGCCTCCCCCGGCAAGAAGCCGCCGGTCTTGGACTTTATTGCCGGGCTTGGCGGGCGCGAGGTCAGGGTGCCCGACGTGCAAAAGATGACCGAGGCTGTCTACCAGGCTGCGGAAGGAAAACCGCAACCCTTGACGCAGTGGATCGGATTGAGAGAATAAACCGATGACTGGCGTGTTCCGAGTGCCAGAAAGGATAAAGGAACAATGGCTACGCATGTGAACATTGAGCCGACCCAGGATTTGGACCCCTTTAAGGCGGTCAAGAAACTCCCCTTGGACGAGTTCTTTACTTCAGGACACAGGACGTGCCAGG
>MEKR01000052.1 GCA_001767035.1 Acidobacteria bacterium RIFCSPLOWO2_02_FULL_61_28 | reverse complement strand
AACGATGAATTTGAGGTCCCCGTCTTCCGAACCAAAGAGAGTCCCAGCGCCGACTCCGCGGCAAGAATGTCCGACTCATACGCGCCGGAAGCAACTCTGGCAGAGGTGGCGAAGGCCGGGATTCGCGTCCGCCCCACGGTTTCCGGTGGGACCGAATTTTATTTCTCCGCCGCGCGCAATCCGGCGGCTGCGGTGGCAACCACCGTGTTCTTTGCCATCTGGAGCGCGATGGTATGGTTTATCTGGACGCTCGACGCGCCGCTCATTTTCTTTTTGGTCTTTGGATTCTTCGACGCCCTGTTGTTGCTCATCGTCCTGAGCCAATGGCTTGGCACTGCAACGCTGACGATTGCGTCCGGAACGGTGACCACCCGGCGCGGGATTGCGGGGCTCGCCGTGACACGCAGAATCCCGTCTTCACAAGTTACGGGCCTCAAGCTGAAGATTGGGATGCAGTCCGGGGGAAGGTCAGGCACGCCCTACTACGACATTCGGATGGTCCTGGCGGACGGAAAGGAACACACGGTCGCAAGCGAGATACGGGACAAAGACCACGCCGAGTGGCTTCTCGCGCAGATGCGCGCCGCGATGGGCCTGAAACAGACTTCGTGAAGTTCGACGTTCCACCTTCCAGTGGATTCCCAGTCCGCGATTTTTCGCGACGTTCGCTTTATACTGGAGCTTCCGGACTCTGGCAGAGGGGGCGTCCGTGGCCCAGATTGAAATCGTTCAGGGCGATATCACCGAAGCCGACGTGGAGGCCATTGTCAACGCCGCGAACAATGACCTCGAACTCGGCGGCGGCGTGGCTGGAGCGATCCGGCGCAAAGGCGGCCCTTCGATCCAGGAAGAGTGCCACCGCATCGGGAGCATCCCCATCGGCGAGGCGGCCATCACCGGCGGCGGGAATTTGAAGGCCAGGTACGTGATCCACGCGGCGAGTATGCGGCTCGGCGGGCGCACCACAGCCGAGAACCTGGAAGCCTCGACGCGCAACAGCCTGCGCCGCGCCGAAGAGAAGAAAGTCAAGAGCATCGCGTTCCCGGCCGTCGGGACCGGCATCGCCGGCTTCGACACCCAGCGTTGCGCCGAGATCATGCTGCGGATCGTTTCTCAGCACGGGGCCGAGCACTTGCGAGGCAAGACATCGCTCGAACGGGTTGTCTTTGTTCTCTTCGACCGCGAAACCCGCGAGATTTTCGAGCAGACCTGGGCCGCGATGACGAAGCAGCAGAAGCAGTCGGAACGATAAAGGCGCGTCCGAGGGCTCAGCGGCGGAAGCCGCAAGGAAGTGCAGGTCCCTCGTCGCTTCGCTCCTCGGGATGACAGCTTGAAGGGATGCTTCACGGCATGGTCAAAACCGTGCCCGGACGCAAAGCCAAGATTGGTCCCGATCGCTATGTCCCTGAACCTCGAAAAGGTCCTCAAAGAACTGGAGAAGTACGAGCACCCGCTGTTTGATTTCTCAGCGCGGGAGAAGGGCGAGGCAGTCGAAATCATCCTTGACTCGCGCGCCAAGGACCTCGGCTTGCACACCTATTATTTCGAGATGCATCCGCGCGACCTTGCGCACCCACAATTCGTCTGGACCTTCCAGCGCCAGCTCTTCGACTGCATGCACGATTACCTCATGGAGATGTTTACGCGCACGCCGCAGATGAAGTAGCCCCGCCCATGTCTTCCGAATCTCCGCTCCTGCCGATCCTGCAAGCAGAAATTCGCGCCCGCGGCCCGATCCCCTTCGCCCGCTTCATGGAACTCTGCCTCTATCACCCGGAGCACGGCTATTACAGTTCGGAACGTGTGAAGCTCGGCGCCGCCGGGGATTTCTATACCAGTGCACACGTGGCGCCGGTCTTTGCGCGGATGATGGGGCGGCATTGGGAGCGGCTCTGGCATGCGCTCGGCTGCCCGCCGAAATTTGACTTGTTGGAACTCGGTCCCGGCGACGGCTCGTTTGCTCGCGAGCTGTTGGCATGGGTCCGTGACCGCTTTCCGCCGTTCTTCGCTGCCCTGCGTTACACCGCTATCGAAAGGAGTTCGCGCCTGCGCCGCCAGGTGCAAGAGACGCTACAGGACTTTGCGGGGCAAGCGAAAATCGTCGAAGATAGTTCTGCCGTGGTGCCTACGACAGACACCGAGGGGATTTACGGCTGCGTCTTCGCCAACGAATTCTTTGACGCGCTGCCGGCCCACTTGCTGGTTTGGCGGGACATCCGCTGGCGGGAACGCTTCGTGGGTCTCGACGGCGAACGCCTTGTCTGGATGGAAACCGAACTGAGTTCTTCCGATCTCGTTTCGCAAGCCGAATTGTGTTTCGATCCCTCCCTGCCGCCGAAGGAGCGTCCGGACGGGTGGGGGGCCGAAGTGCGCCCGTCGGCGGGCGAATGGATGAAGCGGATCGGCGATTGCCTGAAGCGAGGTGAGGTACTGATCGTGGACTACGGTTATACGCTCGAAGAGTGGCGCGGCGGGCGGTTCCCCGGCGGCAGCGCGCTTGCCTATCGCCGCCATCAAGTGGTCGAAGATTTGCTCGCGCATCCGGGCGACCAGGACCTCACCGCCCATGTGAATTTCACGGAGCTTGTGGAAGCGGGCAAGGCTTGCGGCCTGAGGCTCAAGCACCTGGAATCGCAGGCCAGGTTTCTTATATCAGTGGGTGAGCCGGATGAGTTTGCGGATGTCTTCGCAAATTGCCAGTCGGAAGCCGAGCGTCTTCGCCGCGCGCAGTTGCTCAAAACGCTCATCCTGCCGCAAGGCATGGGCGAGGCGTTTCGGGTTCTGCGGATGGAGAAGTGACCGCTCCCTCACGCACACCCCATGACGCTGAAAGCGGCGTCTTCGGGACCCCGGTCGGGAAGGGGCCGGGGTCGGCGATCGCAGCTCGGAATAACTCTCTAACCGGATGTTCTGTGGTGTATACTCACACCAAAGCGGGAATCCTGGATTAGCCAGTTGAGAGGGGGACTCGATCATGAAGTCACTAGGCGGGAGCATGGCACTCGCGATTTTGTTCGTTTCCGTGGCGCACGCTGAAACAATTTCGGGAACCGTCAAGGACGCGAACGGCGCGCCGCTCCGAGGAGTGTTCGTACGGGCCCGGAGTGAGTCAAAAAGCAGAATCACCAGCAGTGTCTTGTCCGACAGGCAAGGGCGCTACCGCTTCGAGAACGTGTCGCCGGGGGGGTATCAGGTCTGGGCGGCCGCCGTCGGCTTCAAGAACGATCCTCCGGCTCCGGTCACGGTGGCTGCGGGCAAGCCGACCTCCCACGACTTTGTGCTCCCGCCGGGGATGGTGCGATGGAGCGACCTGACCGTGTATCAAGGGAAGAAGCTATTGCCGGAAGGGAAGGGGAAAGAAATCCTCTTCGGGCAATGTTACATCTGCCACGGATTCCAAAGCCGCATGGCCGCGACGCGGCGGAACGAAGAAGGCTGGCTGCGCGCCGTGAACTTCATGCGGGAATCCATGCATCCGCGACTCGCTTCCTCCCTGAACGATCAGGACGCCGCCGAGATCACCGCCTACCTGAACGCGACCTTCGGCGTGGATTCGGAACTGCCGCGCTCTCCCGCCGAATTGCCGGGATACAAAGAGACGGTGCGGACCTTCAGCGACGAGGCCATGAAGATTGTCTACGTGGATTACGAGCTGCCGGGACCGAACCGCATGCCCTTCAGCGGCACGCCGGACAAGGACGGGAAGATCTGGATTCCCGAGTTTGGACGCGCAAATCGAATCGCGCGGCTCGACCCCGGAACGGGCGAGATGCAGGAGTTCGTCACGCCGCACCAGGGAACCGCCGGGATTCATGCGGCCTACCCCGGGCCGGATGGGACGGTCTGGTTCACGCAGCAGGCCTCGAACAAACTCGGGAAGTGGGACCCCGCCACCGGGAAAATTACGGAGTATCAGGACACCTATCTGCCCGGCAAGGAAGGCATCGAGGCGGGCGGCTCCAAGCACACCGTCCGGGTTGATTCCCAGGGACAAGTGTGGTCCAGCGGCTTTCCGCTTACACGGTTCGACCCGAAAACAGGGAAGTTTACCCGCTTCGAGGACGTCCGGGCCTACGACGTAAACCCCGACAGGGAAGGCAACATCTGGTTTACTTCCTACCAGACATCGAAGATCGGGAAAGGGGATGCGAAGACGGGCAAGGTGACGCAGTGGGACCTGCCCACCAAGGGGAACCCGCGACGGATCGTTTTCGACTCACAGGGAATCGCCTGGGTCGGCGAGTTTACGTCCGGCAAGATCGCCCGGTTTGACCCCAAGACCGAAACCTTCAAGGAATACGATCTGCCGGGTCCGAGGGCTACTCCCTACGCCATGGGGATAGATGCCAAGGACAACGTATGGTATTCCTCGCACGACTTGGACGTGGTCGGGCGCCTCGACCCCCAGACCGGCAAGGTAACCGAGTATCCCATTCCGTATCCGGAAAACTACATGAAGGAGTTTTTCCTCGATTCCCAGGGACGCATGTGGTTCGGCTCGCCTCCGAATAACAAGGTGGGCTACTTTGTGTTGCCGGATGGGAACGGTAGTTAAATCGGCTCGACGATTGGTGTCAACCGTATCCGAGCCACGACGGTCAAAGAGCATCCCATGAGCCGGTTATTCGCCGAAACGCTTGGGGCCGCTCGCTGAGGGTCGCGGCTCGGATTTCTTGTGTCATGGCATCGGCAGCAGCGGTTCCTGGCCGGGGCGCAAGCATTTCAAGCCTTTTCAATTTGCTCACGGGAAATCTTCAGTTGCTTGAGAATAACGTGCAGAGTGCCTTTGGGAATGTCTCCTGAATGATGAGGGATTGCTGCGGATTTATTGACTCTCGGATTGTGCCAAATTTCGTGGCTGCCTCGGCTGGGGCGCATGAATTCGCAACCGAGCGCCCGCAGCTTGCGCGTCAGTTCCGTATACGTCATGCGGGGACGATTACGGTAACCCGGAAGGGATGTTCCAGGGGTTCCAAGCCCACTGGAAGCGACTGCCCGGTTTCCCTCATGACCTCGATCAGGTCCTTCGCAATGCCAGGCGCTAAGGCAACTACTTCCTCGGCTGTTCCCGCCTGCACAATCAGTCCGGGCAATTCAGGACTTGTCCCCAAATACGGACCCTCCGGCAATTGTTGGATTTCCAAAGTGATTTGATACACAGCCAGCAAACCTCTGCTATTCGCGCCTTCCAAAGATTACTATCACCGGTACTGGCGTTCTTGCGCAAGGGCAATCGCAGTTTTCATCGTTCACGGCATCGGCAGCAGCAGCTTCTCGCCCGGGGCCACATGCTGATCGAAGGTGTTCAGCAAGACGGCGGTGGCGGAATATTGACCCATCAGGGCAACCAGGTTGACGAGGCTCTCCCTCCCAAACAGTTTCAAGGCGCGGGCGAAGGTATCCGAGCTGACTTTGCGTTTCCCGACCGCCTCGCGTCCCAACTGGATGATCGCGGCCTCTTTTTCTCCCATGCCCGCGATGGGCTTGCGGTATTTCACAATGTCAATGATGGCCGGCTCCAGGCCCGCCTTCAGGGCGGCGGGCTCATGAGCGGTCCACTCGAACTGCTGGTCAAGCTCCCGCGCCGTGACCAGAATCGCCAACTCCGAAAGCCGGTCTCCCATGCCGTTCTCCCATCGCAGATACGTCGTTCCTCTGCGCGTGTACTCGGTCAACCGCGGGCTATAGAGCCGGATTCCCGACGGTCCCCGCAGCCCCACCCGCGAGCGGGTTTCGCCGACGACCATGTCGTAGATCTTCCGGTCCTCTTCCTTCAAGTCTTCCCGCTTGATGAGCGGAAAGCGGCTGCCCGAATCCGGATAGACATCTTTGGGAAGCGAGGCGGCGTATTCCTCCGCCACCTTGTCGCGCGCGCCGGAAGCTCCCTGCGCAGCGGCAGAACTCGGAGTGTAGGCGATCCACACACTGGCCGCGATCCCACACAGCAAGGCAACTCCGCAATGGATTGACCTCATCTCAGACCTCCTCTAAAAACCGGGAATGGACAATTCGGCACTATTCTACAGGTTCGAGCGGTTGCGGCGAAATGTTTTTGAGCGGCTTTCCAGCCGATGGCTTTGGCAGCCGACGGCTGCTTACGGAATCGGCAACAGCGGTTGCATCCCGGGGCGCAGTTGCTGATCGAAGGTATTGAGCATCATGCCGATCATGGTGTAGTTCGCCATCAGGGCCGACAAGTTGACCACTCCCCGCTGCCCGAAGAGCCGGACGGCCTGGGCGTAGGTCTGCGAGCTGACCTTCTTTTGCCGGAACAACTCGCGCCCCAGGCGGATAATGACGGTCTCTTTCTCTCCCAATCCGGTCGCGTCCCGGCGGAATTTCACAACGTCAATGATGCTCTGCTCCAGACCCTCCTTTAAGGCTTCCGGCTCATGCGCGCTCCACTCAAACTGATGGTCGAGTTCGCGGGCCGTGACGAGAATAGCAAGTTCTGTCAAACGGCGCCCCAGGTCGGTGCGGTAACGGAGATACTGGTTCGCGGCGAGCAAGGACTCCCCGAGCTGCGGGCTGTGGAGCCAGATTCCGTACGGCCCCTGCAAGCCGGCGAGCGAGCGGGTCTGCGGGCCCATGAACACGTCGTAGATGCGCTTGCCCTCCTCATCCATTTCTTCACGCTTGATGAGCGGGACGCGCGAGAGCGACTCCGGGTGGACGTCTTGCGGGAGCGAGCCGGCGCGGGCCGGCGGAGTGGCGCTGCGCCCCCCCGCCGGAGCCTCCTGGGGCCCTCCGCCGCGCGCGCTGAAGGGAACGAAGAATGCAGCTCCCAGGCCGACAACGGCCCCCAACCAACCCAGCGATTTCATGGCAAACCTCCCTGTAACAGTGTTCTTTTTCAAAAATAAGCTCACATTCACGACCTGCTTTCAGGTAAGGCGAGACGGTCCATAGATAAACACAGAATCGGTTCGCGTGCGAGAAGTTGTCGAAGGATGCTGAAGTCCGGAAGGCCCAGCGCAGAGGCCACCGCTTCGTCAATCTTGGCCCGGACCGGATCGGTGGCCATTTCGGAGAATGGCAATAACGCCTTCTCAGCAAGTTGGTCGAACGTCTGGGCCAGCTTGGCCGTGGCACGGACACCGATACCCAACACGTCCAAAACCGGCATCTGCCCCAACACAGGCTTCTTGAACTTTACCCAGGGTCCTTGCGTCTCCTCCCGGTGTCCCAGAAGCAACAAAATTCCCAGGGAAGAATTGAGCCACAACGCGAGTGCTTTTTCTGCTTCTGCGCCGCCTCGTTTTAATACCAACGTCCACCAGACGTTCGACAGCACCTTCTGCCCAACGAGAATGGCTGTTAAACGCATGGTGTTCAGGCGAAGGCGTTCGGCAATTAGGAGGCGTCCGGCTTTCTTCCACAGGTGAACGGCCTCGCGCAAAGGGCGACCCTCCTTGGCCTCTGGAAGAGGGCTTAGAAAGCTATTGGGAGCTCGCTTGAGAGTGAACATGCGACTGGCATCATGATCCCAAAAAGCGGGATAGTCTGTCTTGCTGGTAGCCAGCTTGAATCCATCGTGCATATCACGCACATCAAAGCCTAATTCGGCTATTTCTTGCAAAGGCCGCAGCTTCAGTTTCTGTTTGACGCGAATGATTCCTCGGGTCGGTAAGTATAATTTGCCTTCTAACAAAAAGAGGAGCGACCGCGCCAGGTCTGCCTGGGCAAACGCACAGGGGAAATTCCACAAGCTCTTTCGCAGCGAGGACCATGGCACGCCGACTGCCTCCCCGACTTTCTCTTCGCCCTGAGCGATGTCCACAGCGCCCTGTCCCTTAAGCAGGTCGGGTGGGCGGTTTTCAGTAAGCTGGCGAGCTATGGTGAGGGCTTCGACCGAGTTGCGGGGTTGTTTCCACAGGTTG
>MEKR01000051.1 GCA_001767035.1 Acidobacteria bacterium RIFCSPLOWO2_02_FULL_61_28 | reverse complement strand
ATTCCCTGACTGTCTGCATTTCCTCTACGCCAATGCCGAAAATCCCTTAATCGGGTGAGCGCAGAATGTTTCTCAACCGGACTTGCCGAGGTACTTCTCAGGCTCTTTCTCGAACGCCCGTTTGCAGCCGGGGGCGCAGAAATAGTAAGTCTTGCCCTGGTAGATGGTAGTAGCGGCCGCCCGCGTTTCCTCCACTTGCATTTTACACACCGGATCAATGGCCATATGACATTCACCTTTCGGAAGGGGCCGCACTATTTCTGCGCCCCTGGTTTCGGTTGATACTCATCGAGCGTTTTCTTTTCCTTGGAATACTTTCCTGCGTCATTCCGTTCTTTTGTGTTCATCGTGGTGTGGCAGACCGTGCAGGCTTTCTTAGTTTGTTTGGCCATCGCTTGGTCGGCGGAAGCCGTTCCGCACACGAGAGCGCTTCCCAGCCAAGCCAGCAGAATCACATCGGATTTCCGACCCACCTGCGGTTGTCCTCCTTCTCTCGTTCCGGTAGACGCCGGAGCGTTTCAGGATGCTTCCTCCGGCTCCGTGGCGGGAGCCGCCCGCGCCCTCGACCTGCGCACCAGCGAAGCCAGCACAGCCACGCTGAGAATCGAGACCACCACGCCCAGCGAAATGCCGATGGGAATCTCGTAGTATCCGCTGAGCAGCATCTTCACTCCGACGAACGCGAGCACCAATCCCAGAGCCACTTCCAGGTAATGGAACTTGCTCATGGCGGCGGCCAGCAAGAAATAGAGAGACCGCAACCCCAGGATTGCGAAGACATTGGACGTAAAGACAATAAAGGGGTCTCGCGTCACGGCAAAGATCGCCGGGATGGAATCCACGGCAAAGAGCAAGTCGCTGGCCTCCACCACGACCAGCACCAGCAAGAGCGGCGTGGCCAGGGTGCGTCGCCCGTGCCGGACCCAGAACCGCGCGCCCGCATATTGGAAGTCCAGCGGGACATATCGCTGAAAGAGGCGGACAATCGGGTTGCGTTCGGGATGGACCTCGAGCTCCGCTCCCCGCAGCATCCGGATTCCCGTGAACACCAGGAATGCGCCGAAGACATAGATGATCCAGTGAAACCGTTGCAGCAGGATAGTGCCAATGAGAATGAACAGAACGCGCATCACAAGAGCGCCGAGAATCCCCCAGAACAGGACGCGGTGCTGCGCCCCGGCCGGGACGGCGAAGTAGCGAAAGATGATGAGAAACACGAAGACGTTATCGGCGCTCAGGGAATACTCGATGAGGTAGCCCGTGAGGAATTCCAAGGCTCTCTGCGAGCCGAACTGAACGTAGAGGAAGACATTGAAGACAACCGCCAGGCTCACCCACACCAGGACCCAGATCAGGGCTTCCCGGTGGCTGACCGCGTGCGCTTCCCGGTGAAAGACTCCGAGGTCCAGCGCCAGCATGAGCAGCACGAAGACGGTAAAGCCCGCCCAGAACAGCGGCGTACCAATGGTGTGGGGCACGTGGCCCGGCCTCCTGCGGGATGAAGTTGCTGAGTCCGTGAGCGATCTCGAGTCCCGGTCGGCAGGAGGGATCCCTTCCGACCCCGGAACGGAACCGCGATCGCGCGCGGTGACTTGCGCCGGTACTCAGCCTATTGTAACCCCGAATCGAGAAGTGGCGGAAAAGCTCTGTGTTTCCCGCAGCGTGTTCTCCCCCAGCAGTTGTCCCGGCGCCACTCGCCGGAACAAAAATGTCGCTCCCGCGCGGTCGGGCCGGGCTAAGATGAAACGCGCTCGCCATTTCGGATTGGCTTGTGTCCGGACCTGTCCGAGTGACGTTGATCAGCGGTGGAGGCGCGCGGCGAACTCAGGAGCACGCTCAAACGGGCAAGACTCTCGACCATGGGAACTCAAGCAGGCAAGCAAATTGGAGGCGCGGTCATCGGAGTGCTGCTGGCCGCGGTGATCTGGAATGCGCCGACGCCGTCAGGCATGACACCGCTCGGGCAAACGATTCTGGCGATCCTGGTGCTGACGGCGATCTTCTGGGTCTTCGGCGTCCTGGGCAATGCGGTGACGGCCCTGCTGATGCTGGGGCTCCTGATCCTGGCGGGCGTCCGGCCGGAACATGCGTTGAGCGCGTTTTCCAGCGGCCCGTTCTGGCTCCTGTTGGTGGTGCTGTTTTACGGAGCGGCGATGCAATCCACCGGGCTTGCCCGGCGGATTTCGTTTCGCATTCTCAGTTGGTTTCCTCCGACCTACCCCGGAATTCTGACGGCTTTTTTTGTGACCGGGGCAGCGCTCAGTCCGGCGATTCCTTCCATGACGGTGCGCACGGCGATCATCGTGCCAATCGCCTGGGCGCTCGTGCAGGCGCTGGGCTTGCCGGCGCGCAGCCGCGGGTCGGCGCTGTTGATCCTCTCCAGCATCGAGATGGCGGTGGTGCCGGGCTGCGCCACTCTGTATGGATCGCTTTGGGGGCCGGTGGTGGTGCAGCTTTTTCAAACCCAGGGATACCACCTGGCATGGTGGGAGTACACCCGGGCCATGGCCTTGCCGACCTTGCTGTGGTCCGTTCTGCTGCTGCTGGGGAATTGGCTGGTATTGCGTCCGGAACAGGACTTGGACGTCCACAAGGAATTTGCGAAGGCCGAACTCGCCAAGCTGGGCAGGCTGAGCCGCCACGAGCTGGCGACGGCTGGTGTCGTCGTGGTTTCCATCGCCTACTGGATGGGAGAGGGGTGGCACCACCGGCCCAGCTATTTAATCGGCTTGTTTGGCCTGGTCGCTCTTGCCGCCAGCGGAGTCGTCCGCGAGAAGGACTTTGGAAGTGCGATTTCCTGGTCCTTCCTTTTGTTCTTGGGGATTGTGTACGGGCTGCCCACCGTCGTGCAGCAGAATCATGTCACCGATTGGCTGGCCGGATATATCGTGCCGGTCGTTCAAATCGCCGCCGGCAATGCATGGACTCTGTTGATGGTCCTGGCGGTGGCGATGCTGCTGCTCAAATTTATGGACCCGCTCGGATTTCTCGCCATCACGGTTCTCTTCTTGCCGGTTTCCAACATTCTCCGGGAGAGCACGTTTTCACCCATCGTGCTGATGGCCGCCCTGTTGTTTGCCGCGCATCCGTTTTGGGTCACATACCAGAACATCTGGGTCGCGATGGGAGAAAGCATGACAGCCAACCAGGCGTTTGACGCCGCTCATCGGGTTCGCCTGGCTCACGTCTATGGTGTGGTAACGTTGCTGGTGCTCTCAGTCGCCATTGTGTACTGGCGAGTCCTGGGGTTGCTGTAATCGCAGCCCGTACCAAATCCGTTTCAGGGAGACCCAACCAGATGCAGCCTTCCGATGTTCCGATGCCAGCGATGCCAAACATGCGAGACTATGAATAGACCCGCCGTCAATTTCATCTGGAGGTCCCCGAAGATTACAACGACGGCACCGAGAAACAGGTCACGTTTGCGGGGAGGAAGGCCCTCTCCGGCCGGCTTCAATAGGCGGAAGCCATCCACACAGCGCGCTCGACCTCGGGACTGGTGGGGAACATTCGCTTGGCTTTCCGGAGTGTTTCGCGCACGGCGTATTCTTGCCCCCGTTTTTGAAGGAGGGCGCTCAACTCCAGATACAGCGCCGGATCGGTGTTCGGATAGTACTGAATCAGGAAACGGTACTCCGCAATCGCCTTGTCCACTTCTCCGCTCCGCGCCAGAAGCGTGGCGATGTTCCGGCGCGCCACGTAACTGAGCGGCTCGATCTCGATGGAGCGGCCGAAGGCGGCCACTGCCTGCTGGACTTGGCCGGCGGAGAGGTGAAAGGTGCCGAGGAGCGCCCAGTCGGCAAAGGGCCGATCCGTTTGCGTCGCGAGCAGTTGCTGCTGGAGGGCAATCGCTTTTTCCAGGTTGCCGGACCGAGCTTCCAGATTGACGAGCAGCCGGAGCGCCTCTTGGTTCTGGGGAGACGTTGCGCGCGAGGCTTCCAGCACGCGCCGGGCCTGCTCCGGCTCGCCCCGAAGGATGTGAAGCCTTCCGAGCCGGTTGACGATCTTCATGTTGCCGGGGTCAAGTCGGAGGGCTTGTTCGAGGTCCGCCACCGCCGCCGGAATCCTTCCCTCGTGCTGCGCCACCGCCGCGCGCACCAGCAGGCTTCGCGGAGAGGCGAGATTGCTCTTCAGAAGCTCCGGCACGAACGAGGCTCCCAGCGCGTGGTTCAGCATCCCGATTTCCACCTGGGTTTCCGCTCCGGCGAGAACGGCGGCTGCGCCGTCCTCCAGATCCAAGAAAGGAGGGAGCAGATTCTTGCGAAGATTGCGCACCAGCATTTGGTTGAGCTGGACCGTCTGCTTGGGAAGACTCGAGCCGGCGCGGTATTCGAGCACGTTGCGATCGTCGGTATTGCGGTCTCCCCAGGCGGAAAGCTCCCGCAGTTCCGAGTCGTCGAGCAGGTAGTATCCCAGCAGTCCGGCCGGTTCGTGGATGGACAGGTACTCGGAGAGATTCTCGCGCAACGAGGCATTGCGGCCGTATTCCGCCTCCAGCGGTTTCAAGCTGAAGCGGCGCGGCGTGGGACTGGCCAGAATCAGAAAATCCGCTTCCGTTCCGCGCCACAGACTCATGTGCTCGAAACTGGAGTGAAGGGTGCGCAGCACGGTATTGAAGTCCCGCGGAGCCAGTTGGTATGCCTGCACCCACTGCATGAACAGACCGTCTGGCCCCAAGTGCTCCCGCACCTGGCGGTAGAACTCTTCCGTAAACAAACTGGAGACGCCGGCGCTCCAGAGGTAGGAAGGCTCGGAGATGATGACGTCGTAGCGTTCGCGAGTGACCATCAGGTAGTTGCGCGCGTCGTCCACGATCACGCGAACTTTCGGGTTCAAGTCTGCCCCGCGGTTCAGTCGCCGCAGATAGGGGGCCGCCGCCACCACCGCCGGCTCGATCTCGACGCAATCCACCCGTTCGACCGTCGAGAATTGCGCCGCCGCGTACACCGTCGCGCCGCTGCCCCACCCGATCACCAACACGCGCTTGGGATTGGGGTGGAAACCCACCGGCAAATAGGCCAGCGGGAGCTGCGTGCGCTCATCGCCGCTGCTCCCTTCGGTCCTGCCGCCGATGTGCAGGTAAACATCTTCCTGGTCCCCGCTGACGGTGACCGTGGTGTTCATGCCTTCGCGGATGTAGATCGGCCGTTCCTTGTGAATGATCTCATCCAGCGTCAAGGCGGAGCGAAAATCCGGGCGCGTGGCGTTCGCCATCAACGTGCGGCCGTAAAACACAGGGCTTGCAAACACGCGCGTCACGGCGACAGCGATCAGCAAGCCCACCACGCACACGCTCATCCCCGTGCGCCACCAGCTCCGCGGGGAGTCGCCGCCGGCAAACACGAAGGCCGCCACCACCGCATTCAGTCCGCTGGCGAGGAGCAAGGTGTTCACCGTGTTGAGCCATTCGATCAGCAACAAGCCCGTCACGAACGCCCCCACGATGGCGCCCAGCGTGTTGACGGCGTAGAGCCTGCCCGTGCTGGCGGCCCGCTGGGAGCCGGAGCCGCAGTAGAGCACCAGGGTCAACGGGAAAATCAGGCCGAACAGCGTGGTCGGCAGAATCATTGCCAGAAAGCAAACCACGAACGGGGTTCCAATCAGAGCGGTTCCGGACTCGCCGCCGGCCTGGGCAAGCCACAGAGTCAGGTCGGCCAGTTTCGCGCCAAAGGCCAGAAACAGCACTCCTCCCAGGGCGAGCAGGATCAGGAGTTGCCCCAGCAGCTTTTGGGAGAGCGCCCACTGGCGGTGCCAGCGCTCAAACAGATAGCTGCCGAGCGTGATGCCGAATAAGAAGGTCGCCAGCATCAGCGTGAACGCGTGCGTGGTGCTGCTCAAGAACACCGCCAGAATGCGGGTCCACCCGATTTCATAGATCATCGCGGTCAGTCCGGAAATCCCGCTGACCAACAGGATCAATTTGGGTCCTGGAGTCCCCCGCGTTGTTCCGGCGAGTTCCTTCGCTTCGCTGCGATCCGGCGCAGGGTCAGGGTGAAGCGTCTTGAGGCGTGCACTGCTCAGCAAAACTGTGCCCGCGACCGCCAGGTTCAGAACCGCCGCTGTTACCAGCGTTAGCGTGAGTCCCAGTTGCCAGAGCAGCACGAATCCCGCCAGGCAAGTCCCGGTAATGGCCCCGGCCGTGTTGAGCCAGTAAAGACGGCTCGCAAATACACCCAACTGTTCGCTGCTCCGGGTCAGGTACCGGACCACTATCGGGTACGTGCCGCCCATCAGAGTCGTCGGAATGACCAGTACGAGGGAGGAAGCCAGGAAGCGGTAGCTGAGCAACAGCGCGGGCTGGTCCGCCAACTGCTGGTACACTTCGACGTACAGGCGTTGTGTCAGCCACAGCCCCCCCAGACTGCTGAGGCCGGTGAGCGCGATCCCCAATTCGATCAACCCGTAGAGTCGGAGTGGATTCGGTGTCTTCTCGCCATACCGGCCCAGCAACCAGCTCCCCAGAGCCAGCCCCGCCATGAAAGCACCCAACACGGCAGTAATCGCGTAGGTCGTCCGCCCGAAGACCAAACCCAGAGCCTTCATCCACGCGACCTGATAAATCAGGCCGGCGGTTCCGGAGACGTAGAAACAGGCGAAAAGTATCTTGTAAAACCACTTTGGTGGCGTGGTCTCAGTCGGTGGTAGGGGAGCTCCTGCGCTCAAAGTGCTCATCAAATCCTTGCCCGGAATTTCCTCTGGGATTCCCGGACAGCCGCCAGTATACACCAGACCGTTTCCCAGGGACGATTCCCGCGCGGCTTCCCAGGCCAATCGCCTCATCCGCTGCAGGTCCTTAGGCACGTGCCGGGTCCCATCATCTCAACGGCTGAGGAATGCGTGGATTCCCACACCAGCAGAATAAATTGGGTAATTTGACTCAAATTCTATTATTTCTGTAAATAGTTATCAAACGTTTTATCAATTAGTTAACAATATCCCGCCTTATGGAACAGAGATTGCTTAAGAGGGAATTCTGAGTCACGACTCCGAATACTACGGGGGGCAGACGTGATCATGCAGCGTTCCACCGAGGTTGCC